>JAFQEO010000001.1 GCA_017399005.1 Peptococcaceae bacterium
CATGACGATAATATGACGACTTTATGACGAAAATTTCGCTCAACCATGCGATTTATGACGACATGATAACTTTTTTCCTATAACTCTCTGAAAATTAAAAAAATATAGAAGAATATATAGATAATCCTATCATCTCGTCATTCTGTCATCAAAACATGAAAACATTTAAAACATTCTTCACGGGGTTCCACCCCATACCCCGAAGCTCTGGAGATTATAAAAATTCCCCGTCGCCGGAATCTCTGTAACAGAACCGAATCAGACCGTCAAGAGCGTGTACCGTAAAACGGTATGCTTCGCACTCTTGCACTGTCTGGTTACGGATTCTGTTATCAGAAAGCCAGGCGACGGGGATTTATTCATTCTCCAGAGCCAGTTATTTATTTGTTATTCTATTCATAGCAGCTAATATTGATAATTTAATAAACACAACCCAAACAATTTAACGCACGGTTGTGTTATTCATTAATTAGTAATCATCCTACCAAATACAGATTTTTCTGATCAAACAACGCTACATTATATAACATCATATAAATAAACAAAAGGCTGCTACACGATGCAGATATTCTCTGCTGTGTAACAGCCTTGTTCGTTTGTTTATATTCAGATAATGATGCAGATTAAACCGCCGCTGCCGTCGTTGGTGATGCGGCGAACTGCCTCCTGCAGTTTATGCTGTACGTTTTCGGGCATTTTCTGCAGTTTGCCTTCCATATTTTCGCGCACTAAATCGTGCAGTGATTTGCCAAAGATATCATATTCCCACATGGCCAGAGGGTTCTGCTCAAATTTTTCGCTCATGTAGCGAACCAGGTCTTCGCACTGTTTTTCAGAACCCATCAGTGGTGTAATTTCGGTTGTCACATCGGAGCGGATAATATGCAGGGTTGGGGCACTGGCTTTTAAGCGCACGCAGAAGCTGCCGCCTTTTTTGGTCAGTTCCGGCTCTTCCAGTACCATATCCTCCATGGTTGGTGTTACCATGCCATAGCCTTTTTCCTGCACATCGCCCAGTGCGTGTTCCAGTTTATCGTACTCTTTTTTCGCAAATGCAAATTCTTTTGTGTTTTTTAAGATATCATGCAGCCCGGCCACTTCCACGCCGCTGACTTCCTGATAAACCCGATAGAATAAATCGTCCTCTGCCGCCATCTCAATACTTGCAACGCCTGTGGCTAAATCCATATGGTCCAGCACAATATCTTTCACAAAATCATAGGCTGCCAGGCACTGAATGGACTGATCGATATCCCTTAACCGTTTTACTTCACTGATGGCACTGTGTACGGCATCTTCAAATTTAGCCCGCAGCCAGTGATCGCAGTCTAAATCCTCAATCCACTGCGGTAAGCCAATATTTACTTCCGATACCGGGAACTCAAAGAGAATCTCCTCCAGAATATTCATAATGCCTTCTTCATCCAGCCCGGCCACATTGGTTGGCAGTACCGGCACCTGATAGGCTTCTTCCAGCTGGGCAGCCAGCTGAATGGTTTCCTCATATTCCGGATGACAGCTGTTCAGCACCACAATAAAGGGTTTATTCAGCTCCGTCATTTCGGCAACCACACGCTGCTCTGCATCCACATAAGCCTCTCGCGGCAAGTCGGTAATACTGCCGTCAGTGGTTACCAGAATACCCATAGTGGAATGGTCGGTAATCACTTTCTTGGTGCCAATCTCGGCTGCCTCTTCAAACGGAATCGGGTGGTCATACCACGGGGTGCGCACCATACGAGGCCCGTTGGATTCCATAAAACCCAATGCACCATCAATGGCATAGCCCACACAGTCCACAAGCCGTACCTTTGCTTTTACGCCATCCTGCACCTCAATTAAAATGGCATCGTCCGGCACAAATTTCAGTTCGGTGGTCATAATGGTTTTACCTGCCCCGCTTTGCGGCAGCGAATCGGTTGTGCGGGCACGGTCATACTCATCAGTAATACGCGGCAGCACAACCAGGTCCATAAATTTTTTAATAAATGTGGATTTCCCTGTGCGCACCGGCCCTACTGCAGAAATATAAATATTACCGCCAGTCCTGCTGGAAATATCCTCAAAAATGTTCACATCCTCCATACTCTATCCCTCCATCACATAACGCTTGTTCATGTATATGCAGCGATAGAGAGGTTATGCAGCCCGGTTAATAATTCTTTCGCTTATAGAAACATACAAACACAAATCCTGCTGCTAACAGCAACATTGATATCACTAGCAGGCCATACTGCTCTGCAGAATTTTCCGTAGTCGATTCAACCGTCATATTTTTCGGCATACGGTTTGTCTGCATATTTTCGGGCATCTGAGGAGGCATTTTTCCTTCTTCTGCATGTCGTTCTGCAGGCATATTCTTGTTTTCCGGAGGCATATTCTGCATTTCAGGGAATCCCATCATCTCTCCTTCATTCCAGTCGGGTTTTGGCATCTCAGAAAAAGCACCGCCATCCATACCACCCATAAAGGTGCCCATATCTGAAAGATTGATGCTGGATGCATCTACCAGTAATTCTGCATTCTGCTTCTGTCCTTCTGATGTAGAAGGAATTGTGCCATTCAGCTGCCCTTTTACACTTTCTGTGCGCAACCGTATCACTTCATGCAGCGTTTCAGAAGCAATGCAGTATTCTTCATAGGTATACTGCAGATTCGGGTCACGTTCTACCAGTGAATCTATCTGATTATGAATTCTCTGCCACGTTTCCTCAAAAACACCTCCATCGAAATATTCATCTGTCAGCATTTTGTAATACTGATGATATCGAGCCAGATATTCTTCATTTTCAAGAAGCGCGTCAAAAAACTCTGTGGAAGAATACGAGTCGTCAATCGGTTCATTCACTACATCCGTTGCATCACCGCCACGCATTCCCCCGAAACTCAGATTATAATCCCACGGAATCATGTTCAAACGGCCATTCTGTTCGAGTAAATAATAGTTATGTGCCATAGCACCGCTTAAACTGTCCTCGTTCACAGCAAAATTATGCACGGCCATATATTTCAGTACATTATCTACATCGAGACAGCTTTCCAGGTTTTCACCGGTGTAAAGCTGTTTCAATGCTTCGACAACCCGTCTGTGATCTGCATCATCACTATCGGTAACAGCACCCTCCCAGATAGTGGAATAACTATTCAGATCATCGTCTGTATAGTTCAGATTAGCACCGCTGCTGTTTTTCTGATGCATACCTTCCGGTTTATAAAGTTTTCCGGCTGTGCTGCCGTAATTTCGAAGCAGAAAACTTTCCTCCACAGCCTCCAGAGCCAGATACACACCCCAGTATTCACCGTTTACTGATATCTCTGCATAATTATAGAGTGGTGCATCTGCTTTCAGATACTGGTACATATCATAAACGACAGCCTCTTTCATACCGGAAGCATCCGCATAATTGTTGTTCAGCACCAGTTTATCCAGACCGAAGCAATTCTGTCCATCTACAAACTGGTCAAATTCCAGTTTAAAACTGTATCGGTTATCATCGGGGTCTCGTGCGACAGACGACAGGCTTGTATTGCCTTTCGGACGAATTCCCACACTGTAAAAAGTTGTACCATTTATTGTTACATCACACTGATAATAGGTTTCACTAAGTGCATCGTCAAGCATTGCCTGCCACGCATCCCTGTCCATAGAAATATCTACAGCAATAACCTCACTGGTATCAAAAAGGGCTGTTTCATATTCCATGTGTTCTTCCCCATCTGCCAGAACCTGCAATTCTTCAGCAGCAATCAAAGGCAGCAGACATACAGACAGAGCCAGTAGAATCAACACAACGGCCAATACCCCTATCCGTTTTGAACTTATCATAACATCACCCTGCCCGTTTACGACATATATTCGCCGTTGTAGGTTACCAGAACTGCATTGCTTACGCCTTCGCTGTCCAGAATCCGATTGATAAAGCCGGTATCTTTTTCACGAATGCGAACCTCGTAAGTCAGTTCCACACCGTACTTTGTCACCGCTTTGGATTTCAGAACACTTTTCTTCGCATCGTTTTCTATTGTCTTTGCTACATTGTATTCCGCATCCTGCCCGTCACAGTTAACTACCAGAATATACGGGATGTCCCCGATTTTCCGGGTAGAAAATACCACAATCATGATGCCAATCAGCACAGAACCGATAACAGCAAGTGGAATAAAGCCCGCACCCAGAATAATCCCCACTGCAATAGCCCAGAACAGAAACGCAATATCCATCGGTTCTTTAATGGCTGTACGGAATCGCACAATCGACAGCGCACCAACCATACCAAGCGACAGAACAACATTGGATGTTACTGCAATAATTACAAGACTTGTAATCATCGCCATTGCAATCAGAGATACCCCAAACGCATCTGAATACATCACCCCGGCATAGGTTTTTTTATACACCATAAAAATAAACAGCCCTAATACAAACGACAACCCCATCGCCAGAAGCACATCCAGCATGGAAAACGAGCTGACATTTTCCAGAAACCCCGATTTAAAAATATCATGAAATGTCATAACCAGCATCCTCTCTTTTTATTTCTGATTTATTCGTGCAATCATATACTTGATTCCTTTTCAAACTTTTTAAAACCGTACTGCCGCATATTTGGAAAACGACGATGACTTGCGGTTTTTCAGCTGTACTGCATCCCGAATAATCTGTGGAAGATATTCATCCCACTTGACCTCCAGAATGGATGTGTGATATAGCCGTAAAAACTGCAGCTCCGGATTTAGAAATTCTTTCACGTTATAACTTCCGCGCAGTTCAGAATCCAGCGTCACCCGCACATTGCCCGGCGGATACACAAAACTTTCCCGCTTATAGGCCACAATGCAGACAGGCCGCAAAAGCTGAAACTGCATCTTTGCATAGAATTCACGCTTCAGATTGCTGTCACTCTCCAGTAGAAAATGATAATCGCCGTCAAGAATACGCTGCGTTTCCTCTGCAGTCATTTTCGCACTCTGCTTATTACACAAACCGTTGATTTTACTCTTTTTCTCCAGCCGGATAAACGATGTATCGGTGTTGTAATACCGGATACGGAACTTCTCCCGTTTATCGACACCGTCAATTTTTTCACGCAGTGCCTTATCCCGATAGTTGTCAAAATAAAGGCTCTTAATTTCATAGGTTCCGTCTTCTCCGCAGTGCCGGTCATGCTCCAGAATAGAAGATAATCTTGTCTGCAGCTGCATTAAATCCGCCTGATTAATCCGATGCTTATACTCATGTCGAAATTTCATCACAGCACCTCCTTCCAGCTGAAAGTATAACAGCGCAACCCTAACTAAAGTTAAAAATATAAAAACTGCCTTGTTTTTTAAGTTCAGTTAAAGCAGGCACGATATGCTATAATAGATAAACACTACGATGAAAGCAGGGATATTATGAAACTGTTACTGGCGGAAGATGAACAGTCGCTTTCCCGTGCGATTGCGAAAATACTCGAAAAAAATCATTATACGGTAGAAACTGTTTATAATGGCGAAGATGCCCTGGCATATCTGGAATTGGGCAGTTATGATGCCGTCATTCTGGACATTATGATGCCGAAACTGGATGGTATTGCTGTTTTAAAACGGCTGCGAGCCATGGGAAATTCTGTGCCGGTTCTCCTGCTGACAGCAAAAGCGGAAATTGACGATAAGGTGCTTGGCTTAGACAGCGGAGCCAATGATTATCTGACAAAACCCTTTGATACAAAAGAACTTCTGGCCAGAATCCGGGCGATGACCCGTACCCAGACGGCAGCTGACAGCCGGATCTGTTTTGGAAGTATTGTATTAGACCGTGCTACCTTTGAACTTTCTTCTCCAGCCGGTAGTTTTCGTCTGACAAATAAAGAATTTCAGATGATGGAGCTGTTTATATCCAATCCAAAACAGCTTTTTTCAACGGAACGGCTTATGGAACGTATATGGGGATCTGACTCAGATGCAGAAATCAATGTGGTGTGGGTATACATTTCCTATCTGCGAAAAAAACTGACAGCACTAAACGCCAATATCCAGATTAAAGCTGCCCGCAATGCCGGTTACTCACTGGAGGAAATCACATGATTAAAAAAATGCAGATAAAACTGATTGCACTATCTATGGCTGCATTATTTATTCTGCTGTCTGTAATCGTCATCAGTATGAATGTGCTGAACTATAACGCTGTAGTTGCAGAGGCAGACCAGACACTTTCTATTATGGCAGCAAACCGCGGGATTTTCCCCGATTTTGAAGAAAGTAAACGCCCTCCGCACATTTCTCCGGAAGCACCATTTGAAGCCCGTTATTTTTCTGTACTGCTTGGCAGAAACAATGAAGTATTGCATACCAATACCGGAAAAATCCGGGCAGTGAATACAAATCAGGCAATCGATTATGCCGTACAGATAATTGCCGAAAACAAGGAGCAGGGGTTTATCGATTCCTACCGGTTTATGTGCCATCCGGAAGGTTACGCCACCAGAGTTACCTTTCTGGATTGCCGACGAACACTGGATGCCTGTAAAACATTTTTATGTATCAGCTGCGGAATGGCTGTTACCGGATATCTTCTGTTCTTTTTTGTAATACTGTTCTTTTCCAATAAACTGATTGCTCCTGTCGCAGAAAGCTATGAAAAACAGAAGCAGTTTATAACGGATGCAGGACATGAGATTAAAACGCCTCTCAGTATCATAAAAGCAGATGCAGATGTTCTGGAACTGGAATTTGGAGAAAATGAATGGCTAAACGATATTCAGGCACAGACAGACCGGCTGACAGCACTGACAAACGATTTAGTATATCTTTCCCGTATGGAGGAAGCAAACAGAGCATTACCGATGATAGCCTTCCCGGTTTCCGATATTGTTAGTGAAACAGCTGCATCGTTCAATGCACTGGCACAGACTCAGAATAAAGAATTCCAGCAGAATATTCAGCCATCACTCTCTTTTACAGGAAACGAGAAATCCATCCGCCAGTTAGTAAATCTGTTACTGGATAATGCTTTAAAATACACGCCTGAAAACGGCAGCATCGTCCTGACACTGGAACAGAAAAACAAAACAATCCTGTTGTCTGTTTTTAATACCTCAAAGCATTTTATTCCCGATGAAAGCATTGCACATTTATTTGAACGCTTCTACCGCATCGACCAGTCCCGGAACTCGCAGACAGGCGGATATGGAATCGGCTTGTCGGTTGCAAAAGCAATCACAGAAGCACATAACGGCAGAATTCAGGCAAAAACCGAAGATGGTCATTCGCTGCAGATAACCGTTACATTCCCGACAGCATAAAAAAACCGGCCTCATTTTTTGAGGTCGGTTTTTCATTGTTATAATATCATTATTTTATAGTATCTGTCCTTACAGTTTCCAGGTTTTCTGGTCTGTGTGTAATAAGTGGTGTGCTTTTTCTGATAACGGAGCACCCAGATACGATTTATACAGCTCTAATACAGCCGGATTCTCGTGGGAGAACCGCAGAGGATTGTTTGCATCCAGAGCGTACAGTTTCTGACCGCGACTTGCATAATATTCGCAGCCTTCGTGGATTGGCTGACCGCCACCACCTGCACATCCGCCAGGACATGCCATGATTTCCACAAAATCATACTGTGCTTTGCCGGAACGAACAGCTTCAATTAATTTACGAGCATTGCCTAAACCGCTGGCTACTGCAGTTTTTACAGTGATACCGTTTACATCAAAGTCCGCTTCACGCCAGTCGGCACCACCACGTACCGAAGTGAAAGCCTCTGCCGGAGGATTTTCCCCGGTTACCAGATAGTAAGCAGAACGCAATGCTGCCTCCATAACCCCGCCGGTTGCACCGAAAATAACTGCTGCACCAGTGCCTGTACCCAGAGGCTGGTCGAATTCTTCTTCCGGAAGCTGCTGAACATCAATACCGGCAGCCACAATCATACGAGCCAGTTCGCGTGTGGTTAACGATACATCCACATCGGCACCTGCACCAGCATCGTTTACTTCTTCTACAGCACATTCATATTTTTTGGCAACACAAGGCATAATGGATACGCAGTAGATTTTTTCTGCATCCACACCTAAAATATCGGCATAATAAGATTTTGCCACAGCACCAAACATCTGCTGAGGAGATTTTGCAGTGGACAACTGGCCTACCATATCAGGATACTGGGTTTTCATAAAGCGAACCCAGCCCGGGCAGCAGGAGGTAAATAACGGGAACCGATGATGCTCTTTATCTTTCAGCATTTCAATCAGTTCGGAACCTTCTTCCATGATAGTCAGGTCTGCGGTGAAGTTGGTATCAAACACGTAATCAAAGCCCAGTCTTCTCAGCGCAGCCGCCATGCGTTTTTCGGTTGCCTGTTCATCGGTCAGGCCCAGACTTTCTGCCCATGCTGCACGCACAGCAGGAGCTACCTGAACCACAGTAATTTTTTCCGGATTGCTCAGCGCATCAAATACTTTATCGCTGTCGTCACGGGCACGCAATGCACCTACCGGACAGTGGGTAATGCACTGGCCGCACAGAGCGCAGTCTGCCGCTTCGATTTTACGGTTTCCAGATACGGCTACGGTTGTTCTGCCACCGGTGTTTACGATATCCCATACGCTGACACCCTGCACTTTGTTACAAATCTGAATACAGCGCATACATTTTACGCAGCGGGATTCGTCACGAATCAGAGGGAACTCCTGGTTCCATTCCACATGTTTGATTTTTTTTGCGTAGGAGATTTCCAGAATCCCTAAATCGTTGGCAATTTTCTGCAGCACGCAGTTTCCGCTGCGTGTGCAGGTGGTGCACTGACACTGATGCTGGGATAATAACAGCTCGGTGTTGATTTTTCTTGCAGCACGAATTTTTTCGGTATTGGTGCGAATCACCATACCTTCTTCCACTTTTGTATTACAGGATGGAACCAGACGGTTCATTCCTTCCACTTCTACGATGCATAAACGGCATGCACCGATTTCATTGATTCCTTCTAAATAACAGAGGGTCGGAATGGCAATGCCGGCCTCTCTTGCCGCCTGCAGAATGGTTTTCGACGCATCTACACGCAGCTGTTTTCCGTCAATTGTAACATTTACCACTGGCCGCGACCTCCTTTAAACGAACCCGGTCCGTATTTATCGCAACGCAGGCAGCGTAATGCCTCCTGTTTTGCTTCTGCATCGGATAATCCGAATTCAATCATTTCAAAATCCAGTTTGCGCTCACAGGCTTCCCGTTCTTTGGTATTGCATCTGCCGCATGGTGTGCGGTCAATTAATTCCGGTTCCGGCACAGTTACACCGAAATCCAGTTCATGCTGGAATCCTAAATAAGCGTCAATATTTACAGCTGCCACTTTCCCGGCAGCGATAGAACGGATTACTGTAGCCGGGCCGGTTACACAGTCCCCGCCGGAAAATACGCCGTCTACTTCCTGAATCACAGTGTCATCGCCAGCTTCAATAGTGCCCCATTTGCTGCATGGAATCCCTGCATCGGCAAATACCTGATACTGAATATTCTGACCGATTGCCACAACCACGATATCGCATTCCAGTTCCAGTAACGGAGCAGGAGCATCCACAGGAGACGGACGTCCGGAACGGTCAATGGCACCAGCCATCTGCGGACGCAGATTCATTGCCACGCAATGATTGTTTTCATTTACTTTCACAGAATCCGGTGCGTACATTTCCAGTACTTCACAGCCTTCTGCGATTGCGCCTTCCACTTCATCCGGCAGTGCTGTCATATCTTTCTTTCTTCTGCGGTATGCAATGTATACTTTTTCCGCACCCAGACGAACAGAGGAACGTGCTACGTCCATAGCCACATTGCCGCCACCAACAACGACTACTTTTTTCCCTTTGAAATCAGGCGGATTGTTTTCACCAATACGACGCAGCATTTCCACAGCAGACATAACGCCATCGGCATTTTCATTTTCGATGCGCAGTTTTTTATCGGTATGGGCACCAATCGACAGATACACTGCATCATACTGCTGACGCAATTCGTCCATAGTAATATCGGTACCTACATTCACGCCGTATTTCACCTGTACACCAGTGGACAAAATATGATTCAGGTCATCATCCAGACGTTCTCTTGGCAGGCGATAGCTTGGAATGCCGTAGCGAATCATACCGCCCAGCTGGTTCAGACGTTCATATACAGTCACCTGATGACCCATCAGCTGCAGATAATATGCAGCAGTCATACCACTTGGACCGCCACCGATTACGGCAATCTGTTTCCCTGTGGATGGTGCTGCCTCCGGAGCTGCTTTTGGCTCTGCATGGTCAACTGCATAGCGTTTCAGCGCACGAATATTAATGGCATCATCCACCATATTGCGGCGACAGTTGTTTTCACATGGATGTTCGCAGACAAATGCACAGGCTGTCGGGAATGGATTATCTTTGCGAATCAGCTGTACAGCATCGGTATAACGGCCTTCTGCCACCAGTGCCACATAACCTGGAATATCCACTTTTGCAGGGCAGAACGATACACATGGAATCGGACCGCGCATATTACCCAGACAGCGTCCTTCTTTAATGTGTGCGATAAAATCATCACGGAATTCTTTTACACTTTTTAACACAATTCTAGCCGCTTCATAGCCGATTGCGCAGTCAGCGGTCAGATAAATGGATTCTGCAGTTTTTTCGATTAACGGCAGGGTTTCCATGGATGCATTGCCTTCCAGAACATCATCCATTAACTGTGCCAGCTGGCCAAGCCCTACACGGCATGGCACACACTTGCCGCAGCTCTGGCTGTGACAGAGACGCAGAAATGCCAGGCAGGTATCTACCGGGCACATACCGGCCGGATTGGATGCCAGGCGGTTTTCAAGCACCTGATACAGCGCATCAACCGCCTGCTGCGATTTCTGCGGTGTTTCTAATTTCAAAATGCTCATAATACTTCATCAACCCCTTATATTTCATTCTCACAATCATTACTTGAGAAATTCTTCTTATGCAGTCTATACTGACAGATACATAAATTTTATCGAAAAAATGACTGTTTGTAAATACAAAAATACCTCCCTGCAAAGGAGGTATTCTCATCGTAACAATTCATTTTTTCTGCACCTTCTGTTTCAGCCTGAAACAGTCATTTGGAAACAGTTAATTGAAAACAATCATCCATTTTAACCCTGTTCATACTGTTTCGGCGTGCCGTTCTGTGCAGCCAGACGAGCTTCCTGTTCTTCTACCTGCTGCCAGTATTCTTCTAAACACAGACCGTTTTCGTGAATATACTGTGCCACTTCATGGCCTACATAGCGATAATGCCAAGGCTCATAAATAATACCGGTGATTTCGCTTTTATCTTTTGGATAGCGCAGTACAAACCCGTATTCCCAGCAGTGTTCCATCAGCCATTGCTGTTCTGCGGTCTGTTCCTGCGAATCATCCAGAAGCTGATGACTTGTGGCTACAATATCAGCAGCAAGGCCAGTCTGATGTTCACTGGTGCCCGGAAATGCCACAACGGTTTTGGCTTTTTCATAAGCCTCTTCGTAAGGCAGACCCGAATTCTGCTGTTTTACCACCTGATTTTCAAATAACGTGTTCTGCCGTTCCCAGCTTCTATAGCTGGAGCAAATCATCGGCGAAAGCCCTTCATCGCGTGCAGCCTGCAGCATGGCTTTTAAGTCTTCTGCAGCACGAGCATCAAATTTGTATCCGGCACTGTTCACAACCACCAGTTCCGGCACATAACCTTCCTCCAGCAGTGTTGTACTGTTTACCAGTCGTGTCATCCAGCTGTTTTCTTCCGATACCACAGGAACAAGCGGTTCCGGAGGTGTCTGAACATCCGGATTCTGCACCTCTGTACCAACCGGTTCCCCAGCATTCGGATTATCCACATCGTCACTCTGCTGCATCATCATATAACCGACCAGCGCTGCACAGACACACAACACAGCCAGAACTGCCACAATTATTATTATTTTTTTCTGTTTTTCTTTTTTCTCTTCCATTTGAAATTCCAGTCTCGATTTTCTACTTTCCATGTCATCCCTCTTTTCTGATAATCGATGCCTGTCTGTTATTATAGTTTATCCTTCTGAAAATGTCACGCTTCTGACTGCGGGTCTTCCGGCAGAATAATGGTGGATATCGCTGCCAGCACACAGATTAGCACCATAATCCACATAACAATATCCACACCGTAATTGTCACCTACAATGCCCAGCACCGGCGATACCACGCCGCCAAAGGAAGAAGCCAGCCCCATGGTAATACCGCTGGAAAGCCCGATATGATTTGGAAGCAGTTTCTGCCCCAGAACCACAGACGGACTATATGCCAGATTCAGCGCCACAGCAGCAGGAATCAGCACCAGAGCCGATATTAATAAAGAGCGTGTCCATGCAATCACCAGCATACAAGGCACCAGTGCAACCAGACCGACACGAATAATCCGGCGGAATCCCAGCCGGTCTGCAATACGTCCGCCAAACAGCGTCGCCAGTGCACCGGAAACAGCAATAATGGTGGTACTTAACCCCGAAATTTCTTCCGACTGCATCAGAACCGACAACCAGAATAATGGAATAAACGATGTCATAGTTGCATTAATGGCAGAGCGCAGTACCGTAACTCCGGACAGGCAGAGAAATCCGCGCCAGTCATCTTTCTGTCCTTTATGAATGGCTGCACTTACCTGATGCTGTCCTTCCTCGGCAAAAGCTAAAAACTTTTTATTGAGCAGAAGCAGCCAGATTGCCATTGGAACCGTTGGAATCAGCAGAATAGCAGAACCTTTCATACCAAATACACTAATCCCGAATACGGTTAATACAGGCCCCACAAACCCGGCCAGATTCCCCCCGAAGGAGAAATTGCTGACACCGCGACCTTTGGATTTACCGGATACAAAGTTAGCCAGTCGTCCTGCATCAGGATGATAAATCGACGACCCAATACTGCTGATAGAAACAGCCAACAGCATAGCAGCATAACTTTCCAGAAACCCGATTGCAGAAATCCCCAGCCCTGCTAAAAATACGCCCAGTGCCATCAGCCATGGACGATTCTTTTTATCTGCCATAGCACCCAAAACCGGCTGTGTAACCGCACTGAACAGACTCATAGCAAACATCAGCCCTGCTGTTGACGTGTAAGACATCCCTTTCTGCGTTACCAGAAACGGCAGCATTGCCGACATGGCAAACCAGCATAAATCAGCACAAAGATGCCCCAGCATCATAATGTAACTGTAATATTCATTTTTTTCAGACATACCACAATCCCTCATCCATCAAAAAATACATTATTTCTATCATATTGTACCACATCTTGACCATCCTGCAACCTCCATGCTACACTGAAATGAAAGAAAAATCCGGCAGATTCTGCCGAAACGAGGTGTTTATATGCCAGTATCCCAGCAGAAAAACCAGCAGCAGATGGCAAATCTTGTACAGCTTGTCTTTTTTCTCGGTCTGCTTCTGATTTCCAGCATTATTTATTATTTTCTGGCAGTTCGTCCTTCCGGACAACTTCCCGGACTGTTCCCGGTTTCTGTTTCACCGACTTTCTTTTTATGGCTGATAATCGGGCTTGTATTTCCATTGCTGTTTCTCTATGTGTTTCTGAAACTGCTTCCGTCTATGGATTTGATTTATGACCCGAATGTACGAATACTGGCCAATATGTACAGCCTGCCATTTATGGTGATTTATTTTCTGGCCAATGCCTTTGTGGAGGAATTATTATTCCGTGGCGCCATTCAGTATGCCTTCGGGCTCTTTCCCGCTGTAATCCTGTTTACACTGGCGCATATCTCCTACTATAAAAAACCAGTGATGCTGATTGAGGTTTTCGTGCTGGGCCTGTTTTTTGGACTGCTTTATACCGTTTCACAATCCCTCTGGCTCTGCACCATCTGTCACGGTTTTTACAACTGGATTCTCATGTGGCTGATTAAAACCGACCGCATTGCCTATTATCCGGCTTCAAACGCTGTCATACGATAAAAACAAGCATATACTGAATGCCACCGAGTTTGCAAATAAGCTGCTACTGGTTCTATCAAATCCCGGCAGCAGTTATTTTGCAAATATCTATTGATTTTTCGCGCAAAATCATACAGGTACAGTTTTCCATTCCACTTATCACTGAAACGCATCTGCAATCCAGATAATCTGCGGTCTGTCGTTCTGCCACAGTACAGACACTACATCAAACCGGCAGTAGTATTCTGCCATTTTTGGATGGGTGTATAGATAATATCCGGCAGCTTTTCGAATTTTATCCTGTTTTGTTTTATCTACGGTTTCCAGTGGTTCTCCGTACCGATTGGAGTTCCGGCTTCGCACTTCCACAAACACCAGTGTGTTTTCTTTTTGCATAATCAGGTCAACTTCACCGGTTTTACAACGGAAATTGGCCTGTATCAGCATATAACCTCTCTGCTCCAGATATTGCTGCGCGATGGTTTCGCTGTCATTGCCCAGCTGTTTACGAAATTCCATAAAAAATCCCCCTGTGAACACAAATTCTTTTTACTAGAATTCGCATCACAGGAGGAAATTCCTTCCATGAATATTGTCACAATATGTCGAATCAATCGAAAGGCTGATAAGCGTTGATAATCTGTTCTGCAATGCGGATGCCGTCTACTGCAGCGGACATAATGCCCCCGGCATATCCGGCACCTTCTCCGCAGGGATACAGCCCTTTTGCTGCAGGTGACTGATACTGCTCATTGCGCACAATGCGTACCGGTGAGGATGTTCTGGTTTCTACACCGCTTAATACTGCATCTTTATTGTCATAGCCTTTTATTTTGCGTCCAAAGGCTGGCAGAGCCTCTTTTAATGCCTCTGTCACAAACTCCGGCAGACAGTGCTTTAATTCGCAAAATACGGTGTCAGGGCGATAGCTTGGCATCACACTGCCAAAGGCTGTACTGTTTTTATCCGCCAGAAAATCACCCACAAGCTGAACCGGTGCTTTGTAACTGCCACTCAGTTCATAGGCAAGGCATTCCCACTTGCGCTGAAAAGCTACACCGGCCAGTACATCATTCCCCGGGAAATCTTCCGGTGTTACATTCACCACCAGAGCACTGTTTGCATTTTCCCCGTCACGAGCCAGATCACTCATCCCGTTCACGGCAACCATGCCTTCCTCCGATGCTGCAGCCACCACTTTACCGCCCGGACACATGCAGAAACTGTAAACCGCACGGCCATTTTGTGCCTGGTAGGTCAGTTTATAATCTGCTGCTCCCAGAGAATCATACGGTTCTTCCATGCCATACTGAGCCATATTAATCATTTTCTGCTGATGCTCAATTCGTACACCAATGGCAAAGGCTTTCTGCTCCATGGTAATGTTCTGCTGATGCAATGCTGCAAATGTATCGCGTGCACTGTGCCCGATAGCCAGAATTACCGCACTGGCCGCAATCTGTTCACTATGATTGATTTCCAGGCCCGTCAGCTTTTCATGTTCTACTGTTAATGCCGTTACCTGAGCGCCAAAGCGCACTTCCCCACCGGCAGAAATTATAGCCTCACGCATAGCTTTTACCACCAGTTTCAGCCGGTCGGTTCCGATATGGGGTTTTGCCTGATACAGAATCTCCTCCGGTGCTCCAAACCGCACGAAAGTTTCCAGCACTTTGCGGCAGCGAATATCTTTAATTACGCTGTTTAGCTTACCGTCGGAAAATGTACCGGCACCGCCTTCGCCAAACTGCACATTGGAATGAACATTCAGCTTGCCGGTTTTCCAGAACTGCTCAACATCTGCTGTACGGGTATCTACATCCTGTCCACGTTCCAGCAGCAAAGGACGATAACCATGCTCAGCCAGCAGAAGCGCTGCAAATAACCCTGCCGGACCAGCACCGATTACTACAGGACGATTTTGTAAAAGTTCCTGCCCGTGTACCGGTTCCATATAGACTTCCGGATTTGCAATGGCAATATTATCTTTTTTACATTTTGCTACAAGCTTTGCTTCTTCTTTCAGACCAGCCACATCCACGGTGTAAATGCAGAAAATCGACTCTTTTTTACGAGCATCAATGGATTTTTTCACAATATGATATTCCAGCTGCTGCAGCGATTTGATGCGAAGCAGACGGCAGATTTCCTGCTCCAGTATCTTTTTCTGCTCCTTCTGCGCAGCAATTTTAATATTACTGATTCGAATCATACAATCCGGTTCCTTTCCTCATAGATACCGATTTTTATCTCTTTCTATTCCGTCTTTTATTGTAGCATACTGCACTAAAAAAGGCACGGCTTTTATCAGAAACCATACCTTTTACCGTTTTTTCCTATTCTTTTATGCGATTCTTTACGGCAGATAGCTTCGAATCTGCGGGATGAGACGTTTCCCCAGAAGAGCACTTACCACACATAAAACCGCATCTCCCGGAAACGGGAGTATAAAACAGCTTACAAACAATGGCCAGAAAGCCGTACCTGTTCCCAGCACAAACCGGCTGATAAGATAGCAGTAAGCAGTCCCTGCAATATATACCGCAAACATCCCCGCAAAAGCAGCCAGCAAAAGACATTTTACATCCGGCTGTTCTTTTTTGCAAACAATCAGACCTGTCAGCCAGGTACCGGCAATAAACCCGATGAGATAGCCAAAGGTCGGCTGAAATATATAGCCAATGCCGCCACCCATGGTAAATACCGGAACGCCGATAAGACCCAGCAGTACATACACCAGAACACTAATTGCACCCAGTTTCGGGCCTAGAAGCATGCCTGCCATCGTGGTGCACCAGAGCTGCAGTGTTAACGGAACCAGCGGAGTCGGGATGCGAATAAAGGCTCCCATAGCTACAAGTGCTGTAAAAAGCGCACATAACAGTAATGAAGTTGTTTTTTTATGCTGCATAGCCTCGCCTCCCTTTCTTCCTAATACAGCACGTTCTTATGTAGACAGGGAGCGTTATCTAGTTGTCCAATGTCCCGCATATAACAGGACATCTTCGCAGACTGTCCAGATCTTGAAAGACGCAGTCTTGAAAAGATGGACAGGCAAGAACGATGTCTGGCTATCGCTGGACATGGACAAATAGAAACGCTTCCTGTTGTGAAGCAGTATGTTCTATAAAAAGGGCATCCCTTGCGAGATGCCCTTTCATCTGATTACTCAGATATTATTTATTTGTCATTTCAACGTAGGTGTTGTATCTTGCAATGCTATCCTGTTTCGCCTGTTCAAACAGAGCTTCTGCTTCTGCAGGGAACAGTTTTGCCAGGGAAGTATAACGTGTTTCAGTATTGATGAAGTCACGGAATGCTTCGGAGTCTGGAGCTTTGGAATCCAGAATGAATGGGTTTTTGCCTTCTGCTTTCAGTTCTGGATTGTATCTCCACAGGTGCCAGTAACCGCATTTAACAGCTTCTTTCATCTGTTTCATTGGGTTCGCTAAGCCGCCTTTGATACCATGGTTGATACAGGTAGCGTAAGCGATAATCAGGGATGGACCATCATATGCTTCTGCTTCTGTGATAGCTTTGATAGCCTGGTTCATATCAGCACCCATAGCAATCTGAGCTACATATACGTTGCCGTATGCTGTGTTCATCATGCCCAGGTCTTTTTTCTTGGAACGTTTACCGCCAGCAGCGAATTTCGCGATTGCTGCAGTTGGTGTGGATTTGGATGCCTGACCGCCTGTGTTGGAGTATACTTCGGTATCGAATACCAGAACGTTGATATTTTCACCGCTAGCCAGTACATGGTCTAAACCGCCGTAACCGATATCGTATGCCCAGCCGTCACCACCAAAGATCCACTGGGAACGTTTAATCAGGTGATCTTCGTATACTTTTACAGCCTGCAGTGCAGGTACTTCAGTATCTTTCAGAATTGGCAGCAGAGCGTCGGTTGCTTTTTTGCTTTCTTCGTAGTTATCTTTGTTGTCTAACCACAGCTGGATTGCTTCTTTTGCTTCTGCAGGAACATCAGCTTCCAGAGCTTCTGCCATCAGAGCAGCCAGTTTTTCACGGCACTGCTGATGAGCTTTCAGCATACCTAAACCAAATTCTGCATTGTTTTCGAACAGGGAGTTTGCCCATGCCGGACCACGACCCTCATCGTTTGTGCAGTATGGTGTGCAAGGAGCAGATGCACCCCAGATGGAGGAACAGCCAGTAGCATTTGCAATTACCATACGGTCACCAAACAGCTGAGTTACCAGTTTCGCATATGGTGTTTCACCACAGCCTGCGCAGGCACCGGAGAACTCTAACAGAGGCTGACGGAACTGAGAACCTTTCACGGTTTTCACATTCGCCAGATCTGCTTTGTTGGATACTTTGTGAGTTGCATAAGTCCAGTTTGCACGCTGTTCTGCAACAGCAGCTTCTACACTCTGCAGTACCAGAGCTTTGTTAGGAGCCGGACATACATTAGCACAGCTGCCGCAGCCGGTACAATCCATTGGGCTAACCTGGATACGGAAGTCCATACCTTCGAATTCTTTCCCTCTTGCTGCTACAGTGGTCATGCCTTCCGGAGCATTTGCTTTTTCGTCAGCATTCAGCAGGAATGGACGGATTGCAGCGTGTGGACATACATATGCACACTGGTTACACTGGATGCAGTTTTCTGGAATCCACTGTGGAACATCGATAGCAATCATACGTTTTTCAAAGCGGGATGTACCCATTGGGAAGGTACCGTCTTCGCGACCGGAGAATGCACTTACCGGCAGTTTGTCACCCTGCTGAGCATTCATAGGCTGAACAACTTCTTTGATGAATGCAGGTGTTGCAGGGCAGCCGCCTTTTGCAGCTTCTTCTACGTCTACATTAGCCCATTCTGCTGGAACTTCTACTTTGTGCAGAGCTTCCGCAGCCATGTCTACAGCAGCGTAGTTCATGTTAACGATATCGTCACCTTTTTTGCCGTAGGTTTTCTTGATAGCACCTTTCAGCAGTTCTACCGCATGGTCAAACGGAATTACATTAGCCAGTTTGAAGAATGCAGTCTGGGTAACCATGTTGATACGGTTTTTCAGACCAACTTCTTTCGCAATTTTCACAGCATCGATTGTATAGAACTGGATGTTGTTTTCTGCGATATATTTTTTCATTTTTGCTGGCAGTTCTGTTTCCAGTTCAGCTGCATCCCATGGGCAGTTCAGCAGGAATGTGCCGCCTGGTTTCAGACCTTCCAGTACATCGTACTGGTTTACATAGCTTGTTTTATGGCAAGCAGTGTAGTCCGCCTGGTCAATCAGATATGTGGAACGGATTTTGGAATCACCAAAACGCAGGTGAGAAATGGTTACGCCGCCGGATTTTTTAGAGTCGTAGGAGAAGTAACCCTGTGCGTACATATCTGTGTTGTCACCGATAATTTTGATAGCGTCTTTGTTTGCACCAACAGTACCGTCAGAACCATAGCCCCAGAATTTGCAGCTGATGATATCAGATGGAGCTGTAACAACAGGAGCGCCAACAGGCAGGCTCAGATGTGTTACGTCATCCACGATACCAACTGTGAAACCGTTCATTGGTTTTTCACTAGCCAGGTTTTCGTATACAGCGATTAACTGTGCTGGTGTAACGTCTTTGGAACCTAAACCATAGCGACCGCCAATAATCATTGGGCGTTCAGCCATGTCGTAGTATACGTTACGGATATCTTCGTATAATGGTTCACCTACTGCACCTGGTTCTTTTGTTCTATCCAGTACAGAGATGCGTTTTACTGTTGCAGGCATAGCACCTAAGAAATGTTTTGCAGAGAATGGACGGTACAGTCTAACTTTCAGCAGACCAACTTTCTGGCCTTTTGCATTCAGATAGTCAACAACCTCTTCTAATGCTTCACATACGGAACCCATAGCAATTACTACATTTTCAGCATCTGGTGCACCATAGTAGTTGAATGGTTTGTAATCTCTGCCAGTCAGTTTATTGATTTCGCCCATGTATTCTTCAACAACATCTACTACATCTGTGTAGTATACGTTACCAGCTTCTCTAGCCTGGAAGAAGATATCAGGGTTCTGTGCAGTACCTTTTACTCTAGGATTCATAGGGTTCAGGCTGCGGCTGCGGAAGTCCTGAACAGCGTCCATATCAACCAGTTTCGCCAGATCTTCGTAATCCAGAACTTCAATTTTCTGAATTTCGTGAGAAGTACGGAAACCATCAAAGAAGTGAATAAATGGTACACGTGCTTTTAATGTAGCTAGATGAGCTACTGCACCCAGATCCATTGCTTCCTGTACAGAGCTGGAAGCCAGCATAGCAAAACCGGTCTGACGGCATGCCATAACGTCGGACTGGTCACCGAAAATGGACAGTGCATGGGTAGCGATAGTTCTTGCTGTTACATGGAATACGCATGGTAAAAATTCCCCAGCAATTTTATACATGGTTGGCAGCATCAGCAGTAAACCCTGAGATGCTGTGTAGGTGGATGTCAGAGCACCGCCGGCTAAAGAACCGTGGATTGCACCTGCCGCACCTGCTTCCGACTGCATTTCTACTACTTTAACCTGCTGTCCGAAAATATTTTTTCTTCCCTGAGCGCTCCATTCGTCAACCAGCTCAGCCATAGTGGAAGATGGTGTAATTGGATAGATTGCAGCAACATCTGTGAACGCGTAGGACACGTGCGCAGCAGCTGTATTACCATCCATAGTTTTCATTGTTTTTCCTGCCATGAATATTCCTCCCGAATTTCTAAAGGATTTAAAAATATGAATAAACAAATGTTTAAATGTTTATCAAATTTACGTGTTATTTTATCATATATGCTGCATTATCACAATCTTTTTTTCGTTTGTATACATTGCACATAAAAAAAGATTTTTGTACAATATCTATAATGAAGTTTGAAGTAAAATTCACAATATATTGCATATCATTTTTATACTATTTATGATATACTATAAACGCTTTCATTAAACAAACAAATCATTCCAAATTTTATTTTAACAAAGGAGCAATGACTATGATTCAAGAATCTGCACGCACAGGTATTTTACAGAAAGACAAAGAAACCGTAGCACTGATTCCGGAAATTAAATTCGGCCTGATGACACCGGACGATTTAGAAAAAATCGCAGCGGTAACACGCAAATATGAGATTCCAATTGTAAAAATCACTTCTGCACAGCGTATTGCCTTAGTAGGCGTAAAACCGGAAAACGTAGAAGCTGTATGGGCTGACCTGGGCATGGAACCTGGCCACGGGCTGGGTACCGGCTTAAACTACATCAAAGCATGTCCCGGCGAAACCGTTTGCCGTTTAGGCCAGAGAGATTCTCTGGGCATGGCGGAACGCATTTACGATATCGTAAAACCAATGGGCATTGAATCCAAAATCAAATTCGGGATTTCCGGCTGCCCTCTGGCATGCGGTGAAGGCATCATCCGCGATATCGGTATTTTTGGTAAAAAATCCACCGGCTGGACCATCCAGATTGGCGGCAACTCCGGCTTAAATGCACGTTTAGGCGATGTGCTGGCAAAAGATTTAGACGATGACCAGTTAATCGATGTAGTAACAAAACTGATGGTTTACTACAAAGAAAACATGAAATCCAAAGAAAGAATGTATCGCTTCGTACCTCGCATGGGCGGTGTAGAAGCAATCAGACAGGCATTAGGGTTAGAATAGTCTGCCATGATAAAACTCTACACAGACAAGATGCCCCCACCTTCATCATAAGGTGAGGGCATCTTTTTCGCTTAGGGAAAAAACCACGTGCTATGCACGTGGAGGGAAAGATAGCTTTAGCGTGAAGCATAAAAATACCTCCTGATATAATGAACACAAGCCCGCCAGCTTGAATCAAAAATCAGGAGGTATTTTTATGTCAAAAGATGATAAAAGTTTAGCAC
>JAFQEO010000029.1 GCA_017399005.1 Peptococcaceae bacterium
CCTGAGCCAGGATCAAACTCTCCATAAAATTTTCTGAGTTTGTAGCTCATTCACTTACTTGCTTAGCGTCTTTCGTTTATCCGAAAAACTAGAATTGTTTTAGTCCGCACTATCACGATTTTCATCCGATAGTGTGTTTCTATCATCTGGTTTTGTTCGCTTATTCAACTGTTTAATTTTCAAAGAGCTTCGCCCGACGCCGTTCTGGTCGGGTGCGCCATCGCCTCGCGACAGCTTTATCATATTACCATGTCTTCAGCTTCTTGTCAACACCTTTTTTCAAATATTTTTTGAAATCTTTTGTTAACGTCTCGCTGACGGTGATTTATATTTTAACACTGCATATCTATCATGTCAATATCTTTTTTAGATTTTCTTCTGTTTCTATGATAATGATACGATAATAACAAGCCCCGTGCTTTTACATATCAGAGCATCTTGCGCAACCGTTCCAGATTGCCGGATATGGCAGCCAGGGCGCCAATCAGCGCCGCAGCTACTCCAACCAGCGTAAAATGATCCCGAACTTCTTTTTTCTTCTGCGCCATATAAATCTGTCGAATCTCTTTCATATATATTCCTCCGATTATGGCTTAAAACTCTCTGGACCGTTCCTTCATTGCCTTTTCAATTTCGCGTTTAGCACTCTTTTCTGCTGCAGCTTCACGTTTATCGTACAGTTTTTTCCCTTTTGCAAGAGCCAGTTCAATTTTAATTTTATCTTTTTTAAAGTATGCTTTCAGCGGCACAAGTGTGAGTCCCTGTTCTTTTGTTTTTCCCAACAGACGCAGAATTTCTTTTTTGTGCATCAGCAGTTTCCGCGGACGCATCGGGTCCACATTAAAAATGTTGCCCTGTTCATACGGGCTGATATGCATACCGTACAGATAGAGTTCGCCATTTTCAATAATCGCAAAGCTGTCTTTCAAATTGGCTTTGCCTGCCCGCATAGATTTTACTTCTGTGCCTTTCAGCTCAATACCGGCCTCGAAACTTTCCTCAATGGTATAGTCATGTCTTGCTTTTCTGTTTTCTGTGATTATCTTCATCTTATTTCACCGCCTCAAAGTCAATCTGACGATCTTCTGTGCTAACCCGCACCAGACGAACCTTTATTTCCTGTCCCAGCTGATATACTTTTCTGCTGTGTTCTCCCAGCAGCGAGAAACTTTCCGGCCGATACTGATAAAAATCATCTACCAGTGTCGAAATATGCACCAGACCCTCTATCGAGTTCTCCAGCTGCACAAACAGCCCAAACCCGGTAACACCGCTGATTTTCCCCACAAAGGTTTCGCCCACATACGGTTTCATGTATTCTACTTTCTTTAAGTCAACACTGTCACGTTCTGCTTCTTCCGCAACTTTTTCCCGCATAGATGACTGTTCGGCATACTGTGCCATTTTTTTCGCCAGCACATCCACCCGTTTTTTATCCAGCTGTTCACCATTGTGCAGCAGTTCCTTTATAACACGATGAATTGCCAGGTCTGGATACCGGCGAATCGGCGAAGTAAAATGGGAATAATACTGGGCCGACAGGCCAAAATGCCCCAGGGCTTCTGTGTCATATCGCGCATGCTGCATAGAACGCAGCAGAACGGTATTCACGATTTTCTCCTCCGGTTTTCCGGCAACCGCATCTACAATGCTCTGATATGCTTTTGGATGAATGCTGTTTCCGGCACCTTTGATGCTGTATCCCAGCGCCTGCAGGAATTTGTTGACATCGGCAACATCATCCACTTTTGGCTCCTCATGCACACGATATAAAAACGGCACTTCCATCCAGAAATAATGTTCTGCCACCGTCTCGTTGGCACACAGCATAAATTCTTCTATGATTTTATCGGCAATGCCGCTTTCCCGCCACTCAATCCGAATTGGATGGCCCTTTTTATCTAAAATCACTTTGCTTTCCGGTGCATGAAACTCAATAGCCCCTCGGCGCAGGCGTTTCTTTTCCAGAATCCCCTGCAATGCTTCCATGTCTTTCAGCATCGGCAGCAGCACCTGATATTTCTCGCATAGTGCTTCGTCCTGCTCCACCAGAATGCTGGTTACATGTTTATAAGTCATGCGAAAATCCACATGAATGACCGATTCAAAAATTTCATGCGCCACAACAATGCCGCGCGCATCCACTTCCATCATACAGGTTAATGCAAGGCGATCTTCCCCCGCATTGAGGCTGCACACTCCGTTGGATAATTTCTGCGGCAGCATCGGGATTACACGGTCAACCAGATACACACTGGTGGCACGCTCCAGCGCCTCTTTATCCAGAACGCTGTCTTCCGTTACATAATGGCCCACATCTGCAATATGCACACCAAGCAGATAGTTACCGTTCTCCAGCCGTTGCACAGAAACCGCATCATCCAGGTCTTTGGCATCTTCGCCGTCAATGGTAATCATCTGCATGCAGCGCAGGTCACGCCGTTTCGCAATTTCAGATTCGGCAATGGTTTCCGGGATTGCCTCTGCCGCATCCAGCACTTCTGCCGGGAAACTCTGCGGCAGGCTGTGCCCGTAAATAATAGATAACACATCTACCCCCGGCGAATCTTTATACCCAATCAGCTGAACAATTCTGCCTTCGGCACTTCTTGTTTTCTGCGGCCAGGTGATAATTTCCACCAGCACCTTCATACCATTGCGCGCGCCGTTAAAATTGTCTTTTGAAATAAAAATATCGCTTCCGAATTTTTTATCATCCGGTATTACAAATCCAAAATGTTTACTGTTTTCAAAGGTTCCTACCACCCGCTGCACATTGCGCTGCAGAATGCGAATCACTTCACCCTCAGCCCGGAATTTTGTGCCGGTGCGCGCATCAAAACCGGCCGGTCGCTTCACCCTGGCGATGACCTTATCACCGTTTAATGCACCGTTTAAATCCGAGGCATGGATATATAAATCCTCCTGGTCATGATTTTCTGCCACCAGAAACCCAAAACCTTTTGGATGCCGGCTGATTTTGCCCAGCAGCAAATTAAACTGCGCCGGCAGCCCATACCGGTTTTTGCGGCTCAGCACCAGTGTGCCCTCCTGCTCCAGCTCCTGCAGCATTTTTTTTAATTCCACCAGTTCATCCACAGTATCCGCACCCAGCTGCTCTGCCAGTTCCTCTTCACTTAAAGGCCGCACCGCTTCATTTTCTATGTAAGATACAATCTGCTCTTTTGTAAACATTATGTCACCTCCAGAATATCTCCGCACCATTGTGCAGTAATATTCTTCACCGGCCCTCCGGATTTCTATTCACAAGCCGCTCATTCAAACGCTTTCTTATTTCATATTGCATTGCTTTCATGATACCGTTTTCTCCTGTAAAATGCAATCCTTTTCAACTATACGGCGAATGCAATTGCGCGGATGATGTGGAGGGTTCCGCCATCATTTCTGAACAATACTGAAGCATCTGAATGATTTTCCATAAACCTTATTTGATTTCTAATTTTCTACATAGTTTTTTCTGTAAAACCGTTCAAATCATTCAGAACCCTACTGGTTAAGCCAAACAACCCTTCAGGAATCATTCAGAAATCGTTCAGAATGGTTCAGGTGAATGGAGCAATGGAGGATGTGGAGGGTTATACGATAAACCCTTTTATTTTCTGACTCTTCAGAATTTTTTTATGATTTTATCATCCATATCATCCACAACCCTATCTGTTAAGCCAAACTATCATCCATTTAAGCTCCATCAATCATCCACTATCCTCCACGCTTCCCTCCTAAAAAATGTTAATAATAAATGAAGAAAGTTCCCACGAATTTAAAAACAACGCTTTTGCAACTGCCGGCATTCTGTTCACCCTGTAATAAAAAACCTCCATCCATATGGATAGCGATTATATAATCAAACACACAAAAGAGACTAGCCGCTGAGTTATCCCAGGTTTAACAGCTAGTCATCAAACACCAACGGGAGAAACCGTCACTGGCGTGTTGGCAGAACACCATGGTTGCTCTCATTTCTTAATTTTTATTACAGTACATGTAAAATATTTGTCAATATTCATCTGGAGTAAAATGGAAAAGGCCTGTTGTGTCTTATAATGGATACATCAGGCCTTTTGTCTTATTATCACTTTTATCCCACGGTGTCATCCCAACCTGGCAGCATTACAGTAAAGGTGGTACCCTCATTCAGCTTACTGGATACTTTAATCCAGCCGCCATGAGCTTCTACCAGTGCTTTGGTAATGGCAAGGCCTAATCCGCTGCCGCCACTTTCTCTGTCGCGGGAGCGGTCGGTGCGATAGAACCGGTCAAAGATTTTATCCACATCTTCCGGCGCAATGCCCATACCGGTATCCTGCACGGAAAACAGAAAATTATTGTCTTCCTGTTTTGCCACAATGGTAATGGTACCACCCTGCGGTGTATACCGGAACGCATTGTTGACCAGATTCAGGATAATCTGTTTCAGGCGTTTCGGGTCGGCATAACAGTACTCCGGCGCATCTTCCAGATGCACTTCCAGATGCTGATCACGGCTTTCGGCTTCTGCCTCCAGCAGAACATTAAAGTCATCAAAATAATCCCGGAATTTAATCAGTGTTTTATCCAGCATGGTATGACCGGCTTCCAGTTTGCTTAAATCCTGAAGCTCGTTTACCAGCCCTTTTAAACGGATAACCTCATCATAGAGCACCACAACATCTTCGGTTTCCAGCTGCCGGTTCTGCTCTAATGTAAATTCCAGTTTACTTGCCAGTACGGTCAGCGGCGTGCGCAGTTCATGGCTGGTATCGGCCATCATCTGTTTGCGCATTTCAATGCCGTGTTCAATTTCCTGCGCCATGCTGTTAAACGAGCGGGACAAATCGCCGATTTCATCGGTGCTGTAAATCGGCAGCGGCTCTTCAAAGTTACCTTTGGCCATTCGTTTTGTGGCACGGGTCAGTTCCCGCACCGGCTGTACAATATAAATCGACAGCGCCATCCCGATGATAATTGCAAACAGGCTGGTAAAGAATACCCCTTTCGCCACAGCGCCCATCGTGGATTTTACAAAATCCTGTTCCAGCTGCATAAAGGTGTCGCTAAACAGTGCCGCCGGATACAGAATCCCGATTACCTGATTATCGACACGGAGGATATACCCGCGGCTGAATATCTCCTGCGGAACCTGACGACCGATATAATCCACATCATGATGATACAGAATCCGTCCGTTCAGATTGCTGAGTACCACCCCGGACTGCTGCAGATTGGCAATGTAGCCGAGGTTTTCAACCCCGTTCCAGCTTCCGCCGTTATACGTGTAATAGGTAACAAAGGTGCGAGCCCATTCATTCAGCATTACCTCATGGGTTTCATACAGATATTCGTCCAGCGCATCGTTGGTGTTTTCCATGCAGAGCACACCAATCAGCACACCGGTTACCAGCACCACAATCACCAGCGTCAGACTGATTTTACTGGTTAGTCTCATAGCGGTCACCAAATTTATAGCCAAGTCCGTAAACGGTCAGGATATAGATTGGTTTCTGCGGATTCGGCTCGATTTTTTTACGCAGGTTGCTTACATGGGTGTCAATCGCTCTTTCGTAGCCGGCATAGCTTTCGCCCAGCGTAGCATTTAAAAGCTGAAGACGGCTGTAAGGCCGGCCGACATTCTGACACAATGTCACAAGAATGGCATATTCAGACGGTGTCAGATCAATAATCTCACCGTGCTGTTTCACCTCACGGCGCCCGATATCAACTTCCAGTGTTCCAAAAGTCAGAATTTCTTCCACAAACATTCGGCCGCTGCCGGATTTGGTACGGCGAAGCACTGCTTTGATGCGCGCTTTTAATTCGCGCAGGCTGAACGGTTTGGTGATATAATCATCGGCACCCAGTTCCAGCCCCAGCAGCTTGTCAATTTCTTCGTCACGGGCTGTTACCATAATGATTGGCACATCCGAATCCCGCCGGATATGTTTGCATACCTCCAGGCCATCCACCTTCGGAAGCATCAGGTCCAGGATTACCAGGTCTGGCTGCTGTTCATCGAAAATGGCAATGGCTTCCTCGCCGTCTTTTGCCATTAATGTTTCAAAATCCTCCGCCTGCAGAAATTCTGCAATATTGGCCCGGATATTGGTTTCGTCTTCTACAATCAAAATAACATCTTTCACTGTGCTGGTTCCTCCTCTCCGGTCAGTGGCGGTTCCATGATAACAGGACGCCAGTGAACCGTCAGCGAATCACTATGCTCGGCAAAATAAGTTTCTCTCTGCTGCAGATACATACTGCTGTAAGTGTTCCATTCCGGCATGGCGCTGTCCTGAAAAACAACACCGGCAGACAGCAGGGACTGTGCCGGATTTTTATCAATCTGCTGAACAAACGATACCTCCAACGCCTCCTGGAAACTTTCCTGTATCCAGAGCTGGCGCTGCTCAGACAGACTGTCCCACCATTCATTAGAAGTCACAAGGGGATGCAGCGCATAAACCGCACGCAAATCATAAACTGCTGCTCCGGTTAATGCCTTTGTCTGCCCCATATATTTGAGGTCCCCGTAAGACACCCACTGCAGCTGTCCATTATTCAGCAGATACAGATATCCATCTGGAATAAAGCCTATTCCGTAATATGGGGCCGGTAGGATATCCAGTGCTTTTCTGCCGGCATTTCCAGAAACATAGGTTTCTACCGCCTGCATATTGGCAAACAGATAGGGCTGTTCACAAATGGCATAGGCCGACTGCAGCCGGCTGACATCTGCAATCGGCAGACTTGCCATTTCCAGATTGCCCAGCTTCACATACTCGGCAAAGCTTTCCGCTTTACTCCATTCATCACGGCTATACAGTTTCACAACGATTGTATTTTGGGATTTCTCCTGCAGGCGTTTTCCAAATTCCTGCAGCTGCTGATACCCGATGCTGTCCATCCGATAATCGGTAGCTACACGAATTACCATACGCTGTTCATTGCCTAACGTCTGCGGTGCAGGCGCAGAATTACAGCCCTGCAGAAAAACGGTCAGCAGAATCACCATCAGAACCAGCGTAAAACGACTCCAGCGTTTCATAACGGTTCACCGCCGTTTCTTATTTTTCTTTTCTCTCCATCTTTTCGGCACAGCTTCCACAGTATTTTTTCAGTAAAGCATGCTTCATATCCCACAAATCCTGCGACAGGTCCACATAATATTCATGCGGATGCTCAAAACGCAGAACCTCATCCCACAAAGTGTTAATCTGTTCTTTGCAGTAATTCTGAATTTCCTGCAGATTTGGAGATTCATATACACATTCGCCTTTCACAAATACCGGAACCTGCAGTGGTTTTGCAATAAAGTCGGTAATCATTTTCCGTTTCCATGTGTAAGACGGGTCAAAAATTTCATATGGCTGGCTGTCATCAATCACTTCGTCATGCAGTGTAATAACATCGGCAATAGCTTTCCCGGTAGTTCTTTCGTATAAGCGCCATGGTTTTTTGAAACCCGGATTGGTAATTTTTTCAACATTTTCGCTGACTTTGATTTTTGGTACCAGCTCATTATCCTGTTCTACAGCAACCAGCTTGTACACACCGCCGAATACCGGGTTGGATTTTGCAGTTATCAGACGTTCCCCTACACCAAAGGAGGTCACCTGCCCGCCCTGACTCAGAATATCACGAATAATATGTTCATCCAGCGCATTGCTTGCTACGATGCCGCAATCTTCAAAACCGGCATCATCCAGCATTTTGCGTACTTTTTTGGACAGATATGCAATATCGCCGCTGTCAATACGAACCCCTTTTGGACGGAATCCGCGCGGCACAACTTCCTCGTTGAAAATTTTAATTGCATTTGGAACACCCGACTGCAGCACATTATAGGTATCCACCAGGAATGTGCAGCTGTCCGGATAGGTTTTCGCATAATTGCGGAATGCTTCTTCTTCCGTCGGGAACATCTGCACCCAGCTGTGTGCCATAGTCCCCAGGGCAGGAATCTGCATATCGCGGTCTACGAGAGTGCAGGCAGTACCGGCACAACCGCCGATATAAGCAGCTCTGGCCCCCATAATAGCACCGTCAGCCCCCTGAGCACGGCGGGAGCCGAATTCCAGAACAGCACGGCCGTCTGCCGCACGCACAATGCGATTTGCCTTGGTCGCAATCAGACACTGATGGCTCAGCGACAGCAGCACCATCGTTTCAATAAACTGCGCCTGAATTGCAGGGCCGCGCACTGTTAACAGCGGTTCATTCGGGAATACCGGGGTTCCTTCCGGGATTGCCCATACATCACAACTGAATTTGAAGTTCTTCAGATATTCCAGGAATTTTTCGCTAAAGCAGTTTTTACTGCGCAGATACGCAATATCTTCTTCTGTAAAGTGCAGATTTTTCAGATAATCGATTACCTGCTCCAGACCTGCCATGATGGCAAAGCCGCCTCCGTCCGGGATGCGGCGGAAAAACATATCATAATAGGTAATCTGGTCGGAAACACCATGTTCCAGATATCCGTTTGCCATGGTCAGTTCATAAAAGTCTGCCAGCATTGTAAGATTCATTTTGTTTTCCATCAGGTCGTCCTCCTTAGCTCCACAGATCAACAACGCCCTCCTGGAGCGATGTTTCCAGCCAGTACGGATTAAACACATACAGCTGCGACGGGCGATGGCCGCCTTTTGTCACATACTGCTCGGTTTCCGTTACCTTGTCCGCAATACTGCGGCGGAAGCTGGCTCTGGATACTTTCTTGTCAATGACTGCCTCATATACATGCTGCAATTCGGTGAGGGTGAAAAACTCCGGCACCAGTTTAAACAGCAGGTCGGTGTATTTAATCTTATGTCTGAACTTTTCCAGACCATGTTCAATAATCTTCGCATGGTCAAACGCCAGACCGTTGTTTTCAATAATTTCTCGTTTAATAGCCACTGTAGAACCTTTAAACCAACGGCTGTTGCGCAGCAGAGCACTTAATTCCTCACGACCGTTTTTCAGCGTCAGGCGAATATACCATACATATTCCAGCTGCCCGTCAATTTCATGGGTTTCTACTTTTTCGATGCGGCCGGTCAGGTCAAACCAGCAGGCTTCTGCCGCATCGTCACCGGCTTTCAGCTTTTTGTTATTCTCGTTAACAATTGCCATATAAGACGTACTGATAATCCGTGTGCGCGGATCCCGGTCAACCTCACCCCAGGTATAGAGCTGCCCCAGATAATCCGGTTCCAGCCCGGTTTCTTCCGAGAGCTCCCGCGCTGCAGCATCTCTCAGCGATTCGTCCATATTAACAAAACCGCCAGGCAGAGCCCAGCAGTCTTTGTACGGATGTTTTTTTCTTCGAATCAGAAGAATCTGCAGATGACGTTTCGGCAGCTGCCGATAGTTGTCCCGCTTTCCTTTGCCAATACTGAATACTACAATATCGGTGGATACCGATGGTTTTTCGTATTTAGAGGCATCATAGGACTGCAGAAATTCTGCTTCTGTCTGTGTCACGTCACAATCCCCTTCCGTTTACACAAAATCCTTTTCAGGATCTCCATCCGGAATGATATTCCAGCCGTCGTAAATCCCTTCATATTTTTCAATGAAGTCGTACAGTGCGTAGGTAACATTCAGCATGGTTTCCTGTGTCATGTTATGTTTAATCAGTACACGCATCCCGAAATTATATTCCGGAACACGTTCATCAAAGAAATTGTCATCTAAGATTTCGCAGCCGCCGTCACGCATACGAACCGACGCCTGTTTACGGGAAGCCCCGTTGTTAAAGAAGAACCAGTGGGTTACTTCACGCACCTGGGTTAAATCCTCGCCCTGTTCCGCCATCAGACGAATCATACGGCGGTTTTTGATAATCTGCATATCCAGCAGAGTTGGATAAACAATATTGAAATAGAAGTTCCATGGTGCATCGGCTTCCAGCAGATAGTTGAAATCGTAGTCGCTAAACTCGTGAGCGATTTTACCAACCAGACCTGCCAGCCATTCATCGCTTTCCGCATAGAAATACATCATACGGCCGCCGCCGGTGGTGATAGTTGCAACGTGTTTCGCATGTGCTTCTGCTTTGTAAACAGCTGCAATGCGGTCTTCGATTTCAAACAGTTTTTCCCGTTCTGCTTCAGTGTAGAACCCGTCTTCTGTTGGGTTTTTAAATGCATACTGAATCCCCAGTAAATGATGATAAGACAGCGCAGGTGCCACTTTTGCTACTTCCAGATCCAGAGAAATCAGTGCTTTCTCATCATCCAGATAGGTTACATAAGTGTCCCAGTCTTCCGCCATCGTTAACAGATCAGGCAGTTCTTCTTCCTCCAGACCGGTTGTAAACTCCAGGATATCCTGTAATTCTAACTCTTTATCTTCCATAAAGTGCATACGCTCCTTTGTTTAGTTTATAATATATCATCTTATTATATCCTATTTCACAGTGTTTGTCATGCTTTCTGGCGTTTTTTCACCACTTCTTATAAAATTCTAAACAAAAAAGAGGCTGGAGAGTATAACTTCAGACAAACGAAAACCCACAGCGTATATTTCCCAGAATTCCGACTATAGACGAACACGTTCAAAGCTGTCCATGAGTGTGACGGACAGTGTATTGTCACTGTTCCGGCAACGCTGGACAGCTTTGAGGTAGTGTCCGTCACCCGACCAGAAAAGCGTCGGGCGTGGAGGGACAAGGGAAATATACCCTGCGGGTTTTTATATACTGTCTAATTTTGTTCCAGCCTCTTACATGTTTAATTGCTGCGCATTGCTTCAATCGGGCTCAGTTTTACCGCCCGGTTTGCCGGATACACACCGGCTAATAGCCCTACCAGAATCGAGAACACAATAGCAAACAGTGCCAGCCACCACGGAATCACCGAAAGGCTCAGAGCCTCGCCGGTACCCATGTAATTGCCCAGAAAATCACCGGACAGCTGATTGATAATAAACGACAGTGTGTAGCTGAATATCAGCCCGCAGACACCGCCCATCAGACCAATCATACCAGCTTCCGCCAGAAACATCAGCCGGATATCGGTAAAGGTAGCCCCGATAACTTTCATGATGGCAATCTCTTTGGTGCGTTCATAAATAGACATTACCATCGTGTTGATAATCCCGATGGCCGCAACCAGTAAGGTAATAGCACCGATACCGCCCAACGCCAGCTGGAACACCTGCATGGAATCCTCCACACCTTCCAGACTTTCCGCGATAGAGTACACATTGTAGCCTTCGCTTCGCAGCGACTCACAGATGGATTTGGTATAGGTTACATCTTCCGTTACAATGGTAATCTGGTTGTAGTCGTTCCGGTTTTTCTGTTTGCGCTCCTCGCTAGTCAGCATCTGTTTCTGGATTTTCTGCACCACATCCTGCGGAGCATAGGCACTGTAACTGTAATTGCCGTTATCCATCGGCATAATGCCTACCACCTGAAAGGATACTTTTTTGCTTTTCTGTGTTTCATAATTCATAAATTCGGCATTTACCTTTTTGTTCAGCATGCCGACTGTTTTTTCATACACACGAGCCTGATACTCTTCGTATGTCTCGTCTTCATTCCAGCGGTTCCCGTCGTCATTTGGATCATAAAAGCCATCGCCCACCATACCGCCAATCACGATAGAGTTGCGATCACCCGCCTGAAGCAGACGGCCATGGGCAGCCTCCATGTTTTTGACCGGCATATCCTCCGGATGAATCCCGTAAACTTCAAGCCATCCCTGCATTTTTCCATAAGTGGCAGAGTTGGCTGAAATCTGCACCATTGGCACTACCGCCGTGACACCATCAAAGGTACGAAAGTATTCCAGTGCCTCATCATTGAGCGCTGCAATGGTTTCGCCATCATCCTCACCATAGGAATAACTGCGGTTTACGGTAATCTCGTTCATACTGCCCCACTGAGCATACATGGCTTCCTGAGATTCCTGCAGACCAATCCCCAGTGACACCATTACCACAATGGAAGTGGTACCGATGAGAACCCCCAGCATTGTCAGAAAAGTACGGCTCTTGCGGCGCATCAGATTTTTGGCCGCCATAGAGAATAAATCCGCTTTAACCATCAATCAGTTCCTCTTCTGCTTTCGCTTTTTTCTTCATTCGGAATAAAATAACGCCCTGCGCAATAATCACAACGGCCAGCACAATGGTCAGCCAGTTCTGCGCCAGTTTGTCCAGAAGCCCCGGCTCTTCCATTGGAATATCCATCGGCACATCTACCGGCTCGTACTCAATCATCGGGCCGACTTCGCAGCTGAACGGAATTTCCAGCATAGCATTCTGATTATCGGCATCGATGTAGCTCATCTGAATCGTGCCTTCTAATACACCTTCCTCTTCCGGAATGATAGAAGCGCTGTATTCGTTGCTTTCGCCTGCGTTAAAAGTGCCCAGATAGAATACATTCTCCTCTTTGCCCGGGATATCGCCTTCCAGACGCACTTTAAAGTTGGTCAGGTTCACCTTGCCCACATTAACGAATTCCACCAGAATATTCAGAGGTTCGCCAACATTGCCCATTTCCTGAATATTGCTGCTGATAATCTCCACTTTGCTTTCCTGGGTTACCGGAATATTCACATTATCAGTACTGCTGTATTTGGTGCCGTCCGTGCCTTCATACTGAATATCCACTGGTACTGTATAGGTTTTAGCGGTAGCATTAGGGTCTACATACATATTAATGGTTTTCACCGCAGTGTATTTGCCTTCGATACGGTCTACATAGAAGGTATTGCTGCTGTCTACCGGAGAGAATACTGTCCCGCTGGATACCGTGCCGCCAGTGGAAGATGTCTCAGTCGGCACATCCAGCTGAATGGATACATTGTTTACCGGCAGGCTGTTTGTGTTTTCCACATACAGTGTGAGCGTTACATAATTCCCCGCCAGCACTTTGCCCGGCTCTACGGTATAGCGCCCAATGATAACTTTTGGTTCACGGCCATTGGAGCTTTCCTGCAGAGGCAGCGGCATATTCAGCATAATCTCCTGCGGTTTTTCCGCCCCGTTGTAATCTACCGTCAGCTTCATTTCATTGTGTTTGCGGTCTTTGTTCAAATCCAGCAGATAATCCACCGTCACTTTCTGACCGCCCGAAATATTATACAGCTGCTTGGTACTGGTTAAATCCCGTACAGTAATGTTTTTTTCACCGTTTTCCCCAAAGGCTGTCCCTTCTAAAGTTACAACAACATTATTGGCTTTGGAATCGCTGATGTTTTTCAGGGTCAGGGTAGCGGTGGTTTCTTTCACACCATCGGTCACCGCCGGGTTGAATGTTACGTTCTCCACCACAAAAGACGGTTCTGCCAGCGCATACACAACGTCCAGTTCAAAACTTTTTACCGCATTGTAGCGCTTATCGTCACTCATACGCCAGTTGTCACTGGCAATCATGCAGTTGATACGATATTTAGAACCTTCCGGCAGTTCTTTGGTTTCCGGTTTTACCTGCATGGTAATAGTGAAGGTTTTGGTTTCACCGCCCGGAATTTCAGTCAGCATGGTATCATATTCGCCGTCTTCCGTGCCGCCAATGATAGTAAAATGGCTCAGTGCCTTTTTATCCGCTTCTTCGGTAAAACGGAACACCGGGAATAAGCCGGAGCCGGTACCCATATTTTTTACGGTAACTTCCACATCAAATTTCTGCCCCACCAGCACCTGTTCCGGCGCATTGATATTCACAAAAGACCAGAGAGGGTCAAGCCCTGTATTTACTGTATTATTTTCTTTTGCTTTCTGAGCCGATGCGGCACTTTCGCCGTTGCCGGTGATTGTATCTTTTTTCTCTTCAGTGTCCGTGTTTTCTGTACCTTCAACCTTCGTATCCGCTGTTCCGGTAGTATCGGCAAATACCGCCCCCGGCATAAAACTCATGCACAGTACGGTTATCAGTAAAATCAGTGCAATATATTTTTTCATATTCATGTTACGCATGTTCCTCCTTTGCAGCTGTCAGTTTTTCAATATTGTCCGGAATCTCCTCGATACCGGTAATCCGACCATCCAGCATGTGCACAATCCGGCCGGCATACATGGCAACCTCCGTATCGTGACTTACCATAATCAGCGTTCGGTGCTCCTCGCGCACAATCGCCTGCATAAACTCCAGTATTTCCACCGTGGTTTTACTATCCAGATTGCCCGTGGGTTCATCGGCAAAAATGATTTTTGGATTGCTCACCAGCGACCGGGCGATACTCACCCTCTGCTGCTGGCCGCCGCTCATCTGGCTTGGCTTGTTGTGCAGCCGTTTGCCAAGCCCCAGTTTTTCCAGGATCTCTTTACTGCGCTGTACCCGCACCTTTTTGCTGACACCCTGAATGGTCAGCGGAAGCATCACGTTTTCCAGCGCTGTCAGTGACGGAATCAGATTATACTGCTGGAAGATAAATCCCATCTCTCTGGAACGGAAACGTGACATATTCTTCTCGTTTACCTTGTTGATTCGTACACCGTTAATAATGATATCGCCTTTTGTGGGTCGTTCCAGCCCCGAGAGCATATTCAGCAGGGTCGATTTCCCGCATCCCGATGTACCCAGAATGGCAATAAACTCGCCCTTCTCAATAGACAGATTAATGCCGTCCAGAGCCGTTATAACCTCTGAACCAACCTTGTATTTTTTCACAACATCCTTTGCCTCAATCAGTGCCAAAAATCTCCCCCCGTTTCAGTCGTTTTTCTTCTCAACACTATACTAAATTCTCCGTGCAGGAATGTCAATGAATACTTTTACAAAATCGGAATCATTGTAAATCCTTCCATTTTATCAGACTTCCGTAAGGCACAGAAAGTTTCAACTATATATCGGATTTAGACAAAAAATGTGCCAGATAAACAGAGACTCCTGCCATATTTCCCATCTGCTATACTCTGGTGGCACAGGTGGTGTATGTGGTGTAGTTTTCTATTCTTTATGATACTTCCCTTTGTTTTTATAAAACTTTTCTGAAAATGCACCACCTACGCCACTTTTATATTGCAGCGCTATTTGTTGAGCGAAATATTACACCACCAAATACCTCACCAATACGCCACACATGCCGCTCTTTTCTCCCAAAAAATGTTAATAACAAAAGTTATGTAAACTAGGGGTGCGTATTCAAAACTCATGAGTTTTGAATATCTATCACTGAAGGACGCTCTGAAAAAGGCGCATTTATCGGGATTTCCCGGTCGCATCTCGAAGGCGTGCTTCGAGGAAATAATACCTAGGAGGAAAAGAAATTGAAAAACAAAAAATTATTTGCGATTCTGACATTAGTGTGCTTCATGTTCACATTAATGCCAATGGCTGCTTTCGCTGGTTCTGGCATCGCTGACCCAGAAACATCCGTATTCGAAGCAGTAGATGGTGACCAGAC
>JAFQEO010000030.1 GCA_017399005.1 Peptococcaceae bacterium
CCGCTTCTGCCTTTCCACTGCAGTGCCACTGCAATAATCAGGCACAGAGCTGCAAGAGCTACCGCCACAACTGCAATTACAGAGTTTAGAATACCGGTAATCAGAGCACCGTAGATTACCCACGCCACTGTTACCACCAGCATTGCCAGACCAATTTTTACCGAGTAATCTTTCACCCGTGCAGTCAGTTCATCCACGCCGCTTTTCAGGCTCAGGAACAGGGAGCCATGGAATGCAAATACCAGTACAAACACGATGCCGCCTAACAGCGTATAAGGTGTAATCAATGTGAACAGATTGCCCACGAATTCCATATTGGCATCAATCGGAACACCTGTTAGGAAGTTGCTTACCGCCACACCAAACAGCAGTGCAGGAAGCAGAGAACCGATAAAGAACAGACCATCCCATGTTTTACGCCAGGTCGGGCTGTCTACTTTGCTGCGGAAATCGATAGCAACCCCGCGTACAATCAGTCCCAGCAGAATCAGGAAAAATGCCAGATAAAAGCCGCTGAACAGTGTTGCATACCAGTTTGGAAACGCTGCAAAAATTGCACCACCTGCAGTTAACAGCCATACTTCGTTACCATCCCAGAAAGGCCCGATGGTATTTAAAATCACTCTGCGTTCGGTATCATTTTTGCCGGCAAACGGAAGCAGAATCCCTACCCCGTAGTCGAAGCCCTCCAGAATGAAGAACCCTGCAAATAATACGCCAATCAGAATAAACCATAATACATTCAGTTCCATTGTCTACACCTCCTTCAAGTCTAAGTCATGAATGTCTTTCACACCATTTTTCGCCAGCAGGAACACATCCACAACAGCCAGAACGGTGTATACTAAAGCAAAACCAATCAGAGAAATCAGCACTTCCGGAGCGGAAACCGATTTACTTACGCCTTCATATACAGTCTGTAAACCGTATACAATCCATGGCTGGCGACCTATTTCGGCCAGAATCCAGCCGGCAGAGTTTGCCAGATACGGCAGTGCAATGCCTAACCCCAGCAGTTTCAGCATCAGTTTGTTCTGAGCCAGTTTACCGGATTTGTTTAATACCAGCGCAGCCAGTGCAAATAATACCATAAGGCCACCGGCACCTACCATCACGCGGAATGCCCAGAAGCAGACGGTTACAGGCGGAATGTAGTTGCCTTCGCCGTGTTCTGCCACCATCTCAGCCTGCAGTTCATTGATGCCTCTTACTTCACCTTCAAAAGAGTTGTGCATCATAAAACTCAGCATCTTCGGCAGCACAATTTCAAATTTATTTTCGCCGTTTTCTTCATCAATTACAGCCACCAGTGCCAGACCGGCAGGGTCTTCGGTTTCCCACAGAGCTTCTGCCGCAGCCATTTTCATCGGCTGTTCATCGCCCAAATGCTGCCCCTGTGCGTGGCCTACGCCAGCCGCCAGTAAAGAACCAATTAAGGCAAACACAACCGCAACTTTCATGGATTTCTGGAAGAACACCTTGTCGTGCCCTTTCAGAATATTGATAGCGCTGAGCCCCAGTACAAAGAAACCTGCTGTTGCCCATGCCCCTGTGATAACATGCGGATACTGATACCACAGATGTTCGTTTGTCAATAATGCCAGAAAACTTTCCATCTCCGCTCTGCCGTTATTCAGCACATAACCCACCGGATTCTGCATAAAGGAGTTGGCTAATAAAATCCAGAATGCCGATACCGAAGAGGCAATGGCAACAATCCACATGCAGGCTGCATGCATAGCCGGTTTCAGTTTATCCCAGCCGAAAATCCAGATGCCCAGGAATGTGGACTCCAGGAAAAATGCAAATAATGCCTCAATTGCCAGAGGTGCACCAAAAATGTCACCTACATAGCGGGAATACCCGGACCAGTTCATCCCGAACTGAAACTCCTGTACAATCCCTGTTACAACACCCATTGCAAAGTTGATAAGCAGCAGTTTGCCCCAGAACTTCGCCATTTTTTTGTAATCCTCGTTACCGTTCTTCGCATAAATGCTTTCCATCAGTGCTACCATCACAGTCAGCCCGATGGTCAGTGGTACAAAGAAGAAATGATACACGGTTGTTAAACCGAACTGCAGTCTTGATAATAATACTACATCCATTTCAAATCCCTCGCCTTCTCATTGTTGTCGTTTTCATCATCGTATTAAAAAATTCAGAATTCCGATATTAAATATGTACCCCCGTTCCTGTGACTTTACACACAAATTCTTAAAATTTTCCGATAATTTTTATAGGGAATCAAAAACGGCACAGAAATGATGGCACAGAAATGATTACAAAATTCCAATAAAAAACTCAGGATAGAAATCGCTATTCCTATCCTGAGTAATGAATGTTATTTTACATCAGCTACAGTATTTGCCGTGCGCTGAATCGAAATCTGCTTTGTCTCGCCGTTCCAGTTCACCTGTGCTCCTGTTGCTTCTGCAACATAACGAAGCGGTACATAGGTATGACCGTCGATAATGGTTGGAGCCACATCAAAGTTTTCGAGTGGCTGTCCGATTCTCATAATGATTGTTTTGCCATCAATGATGAGTGTTACTGTCTGCGTATCCGCATCCCAGATTACGGTTCCACCAAGGATTTCAACAATTGCACGAACTGGAAGCATTGTTCTATTCTGAATAATGCGTGGTGCTACATCGGTTTTTACCGAAGTGCCGTCTGCCAGAATGGTATTGTTACCAATTTGCAGAACAAGACTTTCTGCTTCTATCGGGCTGGATGGATTCACTGGAAGTTCCGGTTTTTCTGGCAGAACAGGATTCACTACAATACCGCCACCAGATATGTTTTTCTTCCAGTTTGCAGTCATAGTCACATCGTTTTCCGGCATTATGAAAGTAACTGTTTTTTCATTCTTATTGGTAAGAGTTACTCCTGTCGAAATCCAGCCGGTAAATTTATAACCGCTACGGTTCCCCGCATAAATGGTTACAGTATCGCCGGCTTTATATGCTCCGGCTCCGTTTTCCGCTGTATAACTGCCATCTACCGTTACAGTATATGTTTCAGCAGTCGGCGGTTCTGGTTCATTTACAGTTACATTACAGGTTGCGATTTTGTCGCCTGCCTGTGCAGTAATCACTGCTTCCCCTTCTGCAATGGCTGTTACCACTCCGTTTTCCACTGTCGCCACGGCTGTATTGCTGCTTGTCCAGATTACTGTTTTGTCTGTCGCATTGTCTGGACTTACCGTTGCTGTCAATGTTTCACTGTCACCGATTTCCAGCTCCAGTGCTGTTTTATCTAAGGTCACGCCACTTACTGGAATCACTACCGGTTCTGGTTCGTTTACAGTTACATTACAGGTTACGGTTTTATCCCCTGCCTGTGCAGTAATCACTGCTTCCCCTTCTGCAATGGCTGTTACCACTCCGTTTTCCACTGTCGCTACGGCTGTATTGCTGCTTGTCCAGATTACTGTTTTGTCTGTCGCATTGTCTGGACTTACCGTTGCCACTAAGGTTGCATCATCACCGGTTTCCATATTCAGTGCTGTTTTATCTAAGGTCACGCCACTTACTGGAATCACTACCGGTTCTGGTTCGTTTACAGTTACATTACAGGTTGCGATTTTGTCGCCTGCCTGTGCAGTAATCACTGCTTCCCCTTCTGCAATGGCTGTTACCACGCCGTTTTCCACAGTCGCTACGGCTTTATTGCTGCTTGTCCAGATTACTGTTTTGTCTGTTGCATTGTCTGGACTTACCGTTGCTGTCAATGTTTCACTGTCACCGATTTCAAGCTCCAGTGCTGTTTTATCTAAGGTCACGCCACTTACTGGAATTTCAGATACACCTGGCTCCAGTTTTACATAATCGTAATCTGCGAGATTTGCTGCATCGTATTCTGCAACCGGTATCCCGCCAGGCTCTTCACTTACGGTAATATTTAATACACTATCATCATAAGAGAAGCTGTTTGATACATAAATTGCCTGATAATCAGAATCATCTTCTGTTGCAGCAGTGGATATTACAAGCACAGTGCCATCGTTAATAATAACATCATTTCCTGCAGTAAAACCATCCCATGCCGCTGCAGCCGTTACAGTCCCGCCGTTAATGACAATATCATTAGATGCATACATACCGTGATATTCTGTCGCAGTAATATCAATGGTTCCGCCATTAATCACAATATTTTCACAGGATTCGATGCCAGCATATTGTTCAGATGCGGTTTCAATGGTTATATTACCATCCTCAATTATAATACCATTGTCTTCGCCATAAAGCCCTGCTCCTTCAGCTGCTTCAATCGTAATATCGCCACCAAGAATGGTGATAGCCGCATTGTTTCCAGTTTCATTATACGCATAAATCCCAGTATGCCCTGCTGTAATTTCAGCGATGACATTGTCCAGTTCCACTGCCCCATAACCGGAATAAATTCCGGTACCGCCGACATCCGGCATAGTTAGTCTACAGTCTTTTACAGCAAGATTACCGATAGACGAAATCCCGTCGTATTTTATTCCGTTTAAGGAAAGACTTGCATTCGCGTCTGTGCCTTCAATCCGTAACGCATCTTCTACATAAACACCATACGTATCTTCTTCTGCTGCTAATGTAATATGGTTTTGGCCAATCAGTTTAATTGTCAGTGCATCTGGAGCATAAATGCCATTATAGTATCCATAGCTGTCAAGAGTGCCGAGGCCTTCATACACATAATTATCTAATGTAAGGACACCATTTTTATAATATGCATAACCGCCTGTCGGCATCGTTTCTGTAATGTTTCCACTGTTATCCAGATAGCAGCCATCATACATACCTGTTTCGCCTACATAAATTTCAACCGGCGCATTCAGATAATATTCAATTGTGAAAACGCCAAAATTTTTGTCATTTCCTAATTTATTCAGCTTCAGCTCTACGGTTTCATTTTCTGTCTGCACATATACTCTGCTATTTTCTGTGAAAACATTACCATATACAGCTGTCACATCGATATATAACTGATATCCAAGATTGCTCTGGAATGCATCTCCAAAGTTTACTTCGGTATAGTTGCCGGAGGTTTCAAAATCGTCTATCGCAGACGCAAACCATTGAGGTCCTCCTGTACCGGTATTAATACGTTTCAGGGTATTTTCGTCTTTCTTTCCGTTTACGCTGTAAAGTTCCGGTTCGTATACAAGGTTACCTGCTGACGGAGCTGCACTTGCCACATTCGCTTTAAATACCAGTTCGGTAATTTCCCAGCTAAGCGGTGCCACTTGAATCAGAAATACCGCTGAATCCTTTTTCGTTTCACTTACAACAAGTGTTCTTGCAAATTCGTTATTCGGGCTCAGACTAATATCATTTGCTGTAAGCCCTTCCAGAGTATATCCATCCTCAGCTTGTAAAGTGATGGACAGCCAGTAACCATTTCGGAATACAAACACATCATTTTTTAATGCATCCTGTGTGTAATCGGCATTTTCGTCATCACTTAATATAATCGCATAGTCAATGCCGTAACCTTGTAATTGTTTTATTTTGTTGCTATTCAGTGTTACGGTGATATCTTCCATATTCTCGCCAACTTCACAGCCATCAAGAACGATTTCCAGACTGTTTACCGGCTGCAATATGCCCAGATTATAGTAAGACATTGCCCGTACATGATTGCCTGCTTCTCTGATACACTCTGCTGCAAGTTCTTCGCCGTTTGACCCTTTGATAATGATTTGTACATTGCTGTCAAACATTACACCTTCTGCAGTTTTTATGTTGCTCTCTAAAAGATACGCTTTTCCTGCTTCAAAGGCGGCCGCGCTGAAAAGAGTGGTATAATCTTCTTCATTCTGTGTATAAATGTCGCTCTGATACCAGCTGTGCTGTATATCGTCTGTACTGATCATTGCCAGACTTTCGGCATCTGTGCTGCCGTTTACACTATATACAGCCGGATAGTATACCGAAGCCCCCTCTGTCGGAGATGCTGCTTCAGCGTTAAGCACGACTTCTGTAACTTTCGGCAGCTGCTCCCCACCGATCAAATCATAGTTTATACTAAAGGTTGCACGACCATAGTCCTGATAATACGAACCAACACCTAGATAAGTCCAATCCAGAGTTGTTACCGATTCCGGCGCCTGTATTGACAATTTACAATCATCCGCAAAAGCCGCACTTTCTACAGTACCCAGGTTGAAAAACAGCTGATATGCCAGAGCCCCGTCAAAATAAGGTTTTTCATACCACTCACTGTAATCATTCGAATTTTCAGAATAAGTTTCGGAATAGTACCAGTTTATTGTTTCCTCATCCAGAAGCGCCAGATCTTCCTCTGCCGTTGAGCCGTTGATACTGTAAAGTTCCGGATAATATACAGCTTCACCGACCGTTGGGGTATCACAGTTCACTTTATACACCAGAGAATGAATGGTCGCCTTTTCTGCCTCAGGTGTAACAGATGGTTTCGGGTCTGTACCTTCTGGTGCCCCCAGATTATAGAACACATAATAATTGGCCCAGCTTCCAGCTTTATCCCGTTGCGACATCGTTGCCACTGTTTTGCCGCTCGGTGTCACTAAAGTTACTTCACAGTCTTCCGCAAAAACAGAAACATTTTCTGCCGCCTTAGGATAAAAAGCGAGTGCATAGGCATATCCTTCTACAAAGTTAAGTTTTCCTCCATATCCCGGTCCTCTATAACTGTCGTGACTATAATCGTAGTATGTTTCCGAATACAGCCACAAACTATCGCTAGCACTGTCAATCAGAGCCATATTTTCTTCTTTGTCACTGCCATTAACCGCTGTTAAAACAGGGGTATAAGGATTGATTCCCACAGCCGGTGCATTTACTTCTACAGTATATTCAACCGCTTTAATCTCAACCGGTGCACCGACATTATGATAGGAGTCACAGGATAACTTACTGCCACCCGTAATCGTAATATTTTCGGCCTCCATAGTGCCATCCGCAGTCACAACAATTACCCGGCAGTCGCCCGCAATGGCTACATTATCTGCTGCGGTTAATTCCACGTACATATTGTACGACATTTCCCGCAGGAAAAAGTCGTTTTCAAACGACACATAATCCTCTTTGTCCTGCGAGTGCACATCATGCCAGTACCAGGTTGTCTTACAGTCACTCACCCAGTTTGTCAGTGCAGAGTCACTGTTTACACTGGCAACTTCTGCATTACACAGAAATGCGTCCCCTTCCAGAACGCCATCGGTGGTAAGCGTAATTTCCGAAATCACGCTACCTGACTCTGCTGCAAATGCTGCTGTTGGCACCTGTGCCATTAAAAGCAATACACAGAGCAACATGCTCAATAGTTTTTGCGCTTTTCGCTTCATAATAAATCCTCCTCTGTTTGTAACTAATAACTTAACAATCCTCTGACATTATTTTACTAAATAATACAGTGGATTGTCATTATAAGCCACATGGCCTTTCTGATTGCTTTTCTATAGAAAACGGTATGTTTGCTACCCATTTATACAGTTTTTCTGCAGACAAAAAGAGTAGCAAACTTGCGTCACAGCAAATTCGCTACTCTTTAATCATACTCTTTATCAGTTTAAAAAGCTATCGTGCCTGGTCTTTTGGGCAAAATTCTTTCACACTTTTACACAATCCCCCGGATTTCACTCAGGTTCTGGATGCCGTTTTCTTCGCAGTAGCGTTCCATACCGTCGATAATATCCAGAGCCTTTTGTGGTTTCATAAAGGTTGCAGTGCCAACCTGAATTACGGTAGCACCGGCCATAATAAATTCAATAGCGTCCTGCCATGTGCTGATACCGCCCAGACCCATTACCGGAACCTGTACCGCCTTGCTTACCTGATGCACCATACGCAGTGCAATCGGTTTGATGGCAGGGCCGGATAAACCTGCATAGCCGTTGTTAAATACCGGTTTGCGTTTGTTAATATCGATAGCCATACCCAGGAAGGTATTTACCAGCGACAGACCATCTGCCCCTTCTGCTTCACAGGCTTTTGCCAGATCTACAATATTCTCGGCATTTGGAGACATTTTTACAACCAGCTTATGATTGCAAACTTTGCGAATAGTGCGTACCACTTCCGCCGCCAGTTCGGTTTTTACACCAAAGTTCATGCCGCCCTGTTTTACATTCGGGCAGGAGATATTCAGTTCCAGCAAATCCAGATGCACATCGTTGAGCCGTTCCACAGCCTGTACATAATCCTCAATGCTGTGGCCGCCCACATTTACCACGTTTACGACATCCAGACCGTTTACCCAGTCCAGATCTTTCTGAATAAAGCCTTCCACGCCCGGATTTTCAAGCCCTACGCTGTTCATAATACCGGATGGAGTTTCCCAGATGCGGATGCCTTCGTTCCCGCTGCGAGGGTTCAGCGTCAATCCTTTAGAAGAAATGCCGCCCAGTTTTTCAATGTCAAACAGTTCTGCATATTCACGACCAAAACCGAAGGTACCGGATGCCATCACCACAGGATTTTTAAACGGAACTCCTGCAAATTCCACCTGTAATCTACTGCTCATCGGTAAAAACCTCCTCTGCTTTGAATACCGGACCGTCTTTACATACTTTTTTGTTCCCGTCTTTTGTTTTACAGCTGCATACCAGACAAGCTCCCACGCCGCATCCCATGCGGTTTTCCATGGATACATACAGCTGTGCATCGGTGCCTTTTACTTTATCATTCAATACTTTCATCATAATGTGCGGCCCGCAGGTCATAATATATTCATAATCAGCCGGGTTGATATCATCGGTTACATAGCCGCCAATGTTCACAGTCAGTTTATCGCAGACTTTTTCGTAATCCTCCTGCAGCAATGCCTCGTCGTTGAACCCCAGGAATAAATCTACCGGATTACCCTGCGCTTTCAGTACTTTTGCCGTATAGAATAATGGCGCTACGCCAATGCCGCCGCCTACCAGCGCAATTTTCCCGTTTACTTCCGGGAACCCGTTGCCGTATGGCCCCTGCACATCAATAGAGTCACCCGGCTCCAGCTGCGCCAGCAGCTCAGTCCCCTGGCCTACCACTTTATATAAAAAGCTGATTCCTTCCTCGTCGCAGTCAAAAATGCTGATTGGACGGGATAATACCGGGTATTCATCCCATGCACGCAGCATACAGAACTGCCCGATTTTTGCATCATAACTGCCAGACGCTTTCAGCAGGTAAAAATCCTTGCTGACTGCCTCGTTTTTTATTACTGTTGCCATTTCACTGCCTCCTGTTTTTGCATTTATTTTTGATTCTGTTTGCCCTGTTCCGACATACCTATTTCATAAACATCTGCACCAGTTCCATCATAACGACACCCAGAGCAATTGCAATAAAAATCAGACCCATATTACGTTTGCCAACAATCTGCCGTTCGGTTTCCTCATAGCGGGAACACATGATCATCAGACCACCAGCCAGCCCCATCAGTAAAAAGCAGCCGATTTCAATCCATTCATAAAGCTCTGTTCCATAAAGCGAATTGAAATAAAAATTAATAAACACAGCTAAGCCAGCAGTTCCCAGAGCACCGATGGTATACCATTTACGTTTTTTGCGCCGTTCTGCTCTGCGCGCTTCTTCCATTGCCTTCTTTGCTTTCTTTTCCTTTTTTGTCGGTCGTGGCTGTATTTTTTTCTGCTCCGGTTCTACTTCGGGCACAGCAGCCTCTTTTGTTTTTGCCATAACTAATTCTCCATTCTATAACCGTTCTGGAAGTTTGCATTTCAGCACTTCTGCACAGTCGGTGTTTTCTTCCAGCACAATCGTGGTTACTCTCGGTGGTTCTGCATAAATGGTTGGATAATCCACCTCATCCATTTCCGCACGCACATGAAATACCAGCTGTTCCTTATCCGGAGCGTCGATGTAAAATTCCGCCTCTTTGCCCGGCAGATTGCCACGGGCATCTACACGTACCCATTTCTGCAAATCGGTCAGATACACAGCATTCAGCGCATGAATAATATGGTCGTTGGCTCTTGCCAGACGCTGATAGCACAAACCTGCTGCAATGCCCTGGCTGCGTAAAAGTGCTGCCAACAGCATAGATTTTACATAACACACCGCATGGCCCTGTTCCAGCGCCTCCACTGCATTGTGGGCGATATCATGACCGCCAATATCACCAGTGTGCGGAATACCGTCGCGCACAAAGGTAAATGCAGCTTTGATTTTTTCCACTTCATTCATTTCATCGCCAAACAGTTCTTCCGCTTTTTTCTGAATCAGCGGATGATTCCAGTCCATATATTCACTAGCTGCCAGATAGGCATTTTTTTCTTCCACTTCTAACTGATAATTCATCGATAAACCCCCTTTCATCGTCATTAGCCTTTTCTTAAATATTTAATCATACAGGCGATTGCAAGTATAAGAGCAATTCCCTTTAATAAAATTGTTCCATAATTATAAATCATAATGATATATGCTGTCATTCCCATATGTTATCAGTCCTTCCGTTTCAGATTATATACTTGTCATCTTTTCCCCTTATTCTTTTCGCATATAGATAATCAACCAGATTGTTACAATGAAAAGTGTTATTTTCAGCCAAATATCAAAATAATAGAAAAACATCCCCAGCTCTGCTGACATAGCAATCAGTCCTTCCGCAATAAAATCTGTCATTTACTTTACTTCATTTCCTTCTGCATCCAGAAACCGGATTTCACGCAGTTCAAAATCATCATAATAATAAAGCATTGGATAAATGTCGGTATTTTTCTCTGTTCTGACAGTGCTATCCTCTCCTATTACTTCAACCGTAACACATTCCGGATTATTTACAAAGATACAGCAGCCATTCTGCCAGTCGGCAGTCACTATGTCCTGTGCCGGTTCTGTGGTTTCCAGAAAGCTCACAAACTTGTAACGAACCTCTCCCACTACCTTCACTTCCACAGGAATATAAATATTTTTCTGTTCATTTCCAGTGGTATAATACCAGATTACTGCATCGTCATTTCCAAGTCTGGCTTTCCCGCAAGTTGCCCCGTATTGAAGTTCTCCGGTCACATTCAGTTCCTTCTGAATCATTTCCATGAGACTATCTTGCGTGTATGCAGGGTCATTTTGGCAGCCTGAACAGCATATCATCACCAGCAGCACCGAAATCAGCAGACCCTTTTTCCAACCAAAAGTCATAAACATCAGTCCTTCCGTTTCAGATAGCCAAGCAGTTCTGCGTCTTTTCTGGACACGCGCACTTCGTACTGCACGCTGAATTCAGGACGCAACACGCCGGTATGCCCCCGGCCGCGCGGATTCATATTATGCATACGCCTTTTGAATTTTACGCCGTTTGCTTTTAAAAACTCAACAGTTTCGTGGCATTGATTCAAATCAAACCCTAAATAAACGGTTACGCCGGTAAACCAGAAAAACATACCTATCGCCTCCTCGCCTGTCTACCTTAACTAATAATTATATCGTAAAAGAAGCAAAAGGAAAAGCCCGCCGCCTTGTTCTGTCTGAAATATTTTCAGCACACACATAGCAGCAGGCTTGTATTTTTTAATAATACCGGTACTCCGGCTGTTTTTTTACCAGGAAGAACATCGTTACAATAATGGCAAGTCCGCGCGCCAGCACAATGGCAAACCAGATGCCGTTTAAGCCAAAAATAAGCGGCAGAGTTAAGACCGCAATCACTTCAAACACCAGTGTGCGTAAAAAAGAGATAATGGCTGACACAATGCCGTTATTAAGCGCCGTAAAAAATCCCGATCCAAAAATAGCAAAGCCCACAAAGAAGAACGATACCGCATAAATGCGGAACCCGTTAATGGTCATATCCAGCAGTTCCTGATCATAGCTTGCGAAAATCAGAGATAACGGCCGCGCCGCAAGTTCCGCAATGGCAAACATAGACACCGATGCAATGCCGATAATTACAATACTTTTCCGAAGCAGACTTTTCAGTTCATCAGTATTGCCGGCACCATAATGAAAACTCACCACCGGAGCGCTGCCCATGGAATAGCCGATAAAGGTAGCAAGGAAAATAAAGTCAACATACATAATAATACCGTAGGCTGCCACGCCATTCTCTCCGGCGTAAGCCATCAGCTGTACATTGAATAAAAGCCCCACCAGTGACATGGAAATATTGCTTACCAGTTCAGAAATCCCGTTGGTACAGCCCCGTAAAAGTGCACGACCATCAAATGTCAGACCTGTCAGCCGTAAAAGACTGCTGTTTGGACGCGCAAAATAAATAACCGGTATCACACCGCCCAGAACCTGGCTCAGGCCTGTTGCCCAGGCAGCCCCTTCCAGCCCCCAGCCAAACACTGCAATAAACAGCCAGTCTAGAAACATATTAGCTACACCAGCCGCTACGGTGATTTTAAACCCCAGTTCCGGCTTTTCCGCCGTTACAAAAAATGTCTGAAACATGGTCTGCAGCATAAAGGCAGGCATCACTGCCATAAGAATACGCCCGTATGACACACAGTATTCCAGCATTTCACCCTCGGCACCTAAAAACGATGCCACAGGCCGTAAAACCAGAATCCCAATGACTGCAATCATAATTCCCGATACAATCGCCACATAAGTAAACATGGAAAACAGTCGGTTGGCCCGTTCCATTTTTCCTTCTCCCATAGTTTTTGCCACCAGCGCACTGCCCCCGGTGCCCAGCATAAAACCTACCGCACTCAGTAACATAATAAACGGAAAAATAAAGTTCAGCGCCGCAAAGGGCGTCTTGCCCACAAAGTTAGATACAAACAGCCCATCCACCACACTGTAAATCGACGTAAATATCATCATCATGATAGACGGGGCCGTAAAGCGCAATAGCTTCTGGTATGTAAAATGGTCTGATAACTGAATACGCATACTATCCTCCGTAATTTTCCAGTTCTGAAATTTTGCTTTTCAATTCATTTAAATAACGCTGGTTCAGGCGCACAAAAGTCTCTTGTTCTTCCTTGCTCCAACCATCAAAAATCTGATTTTCTATCAGGATTGCCTTTTCCACCGTATGAGAAACCAGACTTTTTCCTTTCTCCGTTAAAGTTAACTGTTTTTTACGACCGTTGTAATCCTCCAGCAAAATCAGTCCGTTTTCTTCCATTTTTCGTAAAGCCGAATTAATCGTCTGTTTACTAGTACCAGAATATTTTACAATGTCACTTAGCAAACAAGGTTCTCCTATACTGCTGATTACATACATAATCGCAAAAACGCTATCTGAAATACCAAATTTTACAGCAAAATCATGGTAAGCAGCATTTGTTTCATGAAAAATATGGTTTATTTGTGCATTCGTCTGATTTAAATGACTCGACATTTATTATCTCCTTTTCCAAAACAAAATAAAAAGTACGATTTCGTACCTTTTATTTAATTTTAGTACGAAATCATACTTTTGTCAAGAAACAATTTTCTCCTCCCTTTTACCTTTTGGACTGATTTAGGTATGAATTGAAATCCATTCGTCGAAATGACGGAAATATGCATAAGAAAAGGCACCACAGGATTCTTGGAAATCTTGTGGTGCTTTTGTTTTAATACCTATTCTACGGAATCAGCTTTTTGCTCCGCAATGATACGTTCAGCCTCTTTAATTCCGCCATTCATGAGTTTATGATATGCTACCCGCTTCTCCACCTTTTTATCAAACATGGTTCCACCATTATCGAAAGCATATCTAACCTTTCTTTCAGTTGCAGGAAGTTTGAATTTGGTTTTGAAAACTGCTACGATGTCGCTAAAGGAAAAGTACTCAACACCCTTTTCTCTCGTATACATTAGCATAACCACAAGCATCTGTTCGTTAAACTTAGTAAGCTGTGTTACGTCACAGTAATTTTCTAGATTAAGTTCATCAAGAGAATACGCAAGTAACGCAGACTCCGAAGTGGTCCGTTGAGGCTTTGTCTTGGTACTCTTTTTCTTAGTATCTGTGGCGTGAGGAGTGTAGCTTTCACACCAGTTTTTGCCCTTTTCTAAAACGCAATAAGCCTTCAGACCGTCTTTTTTCTCTTTCAACTCACGCAGATAGCCTTTTTTAATGTTTTGGACTATCATTTGAGGTATATTCCCAGGCTTTTCTTGACGAGCCTCATCAAGTGCAGTCTCAATGTCCTTCGAATTGAAAACACCTGCATGTTCAATGTGCTCGATATAATATGCCACACCCATTACTACTTCTACGCCGGTACTAAACTTCTTTTTGCGCAAAAAGCCAGCCAAGGACTCATAGTTTCCTGTAGTCCTTTCTACAGGAAGTGCAGGTATGCTTTCTGGTAGTCTTTCGGGTTGAGGATATATATCCTCGCTTTCGAGCGGAGAAGGCGAGGCGGGAACTACCGGAGACACTGCCATAATTGCCTGCGGAAGCACGCTGAAGAATTGAGCTCGTTCCCGTTCAATCAGATCACTGTCACCCTCGGCTTCAAATTCGATCGGACCAAATTTAATGTGGATTTTGTTTGACATACGTACCTCCTATTTCAACAATCCTGCTTTGTAATACAATTCTTCAAGGCAAACCCTATATGTTTGCTTAATATCGTCGATGTCTTTTTTTCGGGTATTGTACAACACTCGGTGAGCGGCATAGTTACCTACTTCTCGAATCGCGTCATACTCTTTCTTTAAACGGGATATGGCCAGAGTGGAGTTATTTACCGCATTAGCCACTATCCTTTCAAGCATTACATATTCTCCATCCTTTTTAATCTCATCCTGTATACCAAGGTTTTCATATGCCAAGATGAGTGTTATTTCAAATACACGTCGCATACAAACTGCCGCGGCATCATAACAACAATCGCTATAGCAATGATTAACTTGCTTAATTAGTTTATCGAGGAAACCGCGCTTCCCGCAAAAGAGTGCTTCATCAAGGATTTCACTATCAGAAGGAATGTCCTCTTCGTTAAAAAAGAAATCCCCATAATCAGAAGATAGCTTTGTTTTTGCTGCAGGAGTTATCATGTATTCACCCTCTGCAATCTTGCGAAACTCCTTAGACTTCGACAAATAACCCTTTAAACGTGAAATGTTTGAAATTGGATGCCCAATATCTCGGAGTGTTGTGATTATCTCGCTCAATAAAAATGTGTTTTTATCTTTAACACGGCAATCATAATATGCGATGAGTTTGACTTTTGTCAGCTCGTTCTGCTTAGACAGCTCGGTTTTCACTACATACTGTGTCATGTTCATATTCACACCTCCGATATGGGTTGCTATATCCATCATACACCAAATCATGTGCTAAATCAAGACAAATGTCGATATTTACATTTTGCTGCTTTGCGTGACGAATTGAAATGAATATGCCATTTGCAGCCAGTATTTTTGAATGCCTACAGAAAATGAAAAGGAGCAAGGTATATTTCAACCTTGCTCCTATCGGTCAGTATATGCTATTCAGTTAAAAAATTGGAGCTAATTAGTTCCTTTAGGCTCGATATGATACTCAATGTTAAACTTATCTAAATCAGTCATTGTAACTCTGCCATCAGCAAGAGCAGTTACAATATCTTCCGAACTGCCGTCATTGTAGGTAACAACAATATACTGACTTTTGATTACACTAAAATAGTATTCGTTGCTCTCGTCCTCGTAAAATTTCTCCAATGCTGTATCACAAGGAATGCTCTCTTCCTTTTCTCTATCACGGATTTCTACAATGTCAAGTGTAGCCGAATTGTTATCTACACTCAATGTAATATACTTTTGCAGAATGGTGTTAACAGTTATCTTATCTTTTTCTGACAGTACCACACTTTTTCCGTTGACTTCTTGCACTCTTGAGGAATAGGCTGACATTTCTGCCAAATTGTATTTATTAAATGTTCCACAATCAGAATGATAATATGCCATATGACCTTTTATGGTAATAACACAATCGCTTGTGCAATCAGTAGTTCCCTCTTTCCAAGTAGCACCATTGATTATTTCTGATAAGGAGTTTGCATCCTCTTCGGAAATCTCAACGGATAGATTGAATGTTTCTCTACCTATTTCGCCAACAGAGTTCTCTGTTACTTCAAGGGTGTGGGTGCTTTTTGTACTATTAAACAGTCCTGCAATATAGGCTCTGTCAAGTTCTCCGCTTGTGATGGAGTGGAAATATCCGTCATAACCAACCCAATCATTTGCGGGAATGGAGACGGTTTCAACTGTCTCTCCACTTGTGTTATAGAAAACCAACTTATATTCAAGCACAGTAGGGTCGTTGTTCTCCATTTTCTTAAGTTTCAATGAATTAAGATTGTCGGCAATGTGTTTAATGTCGGTTTCTTCTGTGAGGGTAACAGTTCCAATTTCTGTGCCGTTTGATTTATCATACTGAACCACTTCAATTTTGGTTGCCTTGTCAATGCCTTTTATCGAACTATTGGAACAACCGACCAGACCCAACACACAGGCCAATGCCAAAACTAATGCTATGTATTTTCTCATACGAGTTACCTCCTTATAAAATTATTGTTCTATTTATATAGACGTATAAAAATGACTAAATGTCTCATTTCTTTTTAGTATACAATATTTTTTGTTTTCTTCAATGAACGAAAAGAGGTCGGATCGAGCCAGGCCTATTTTCTGTGTCCATTAAACATGGTCTGGTATCAAGCCTTTGGTATCGAGGCCGATGTGTTTGGTTCGCAACTGTTCGTAGCTTAGTTCCATGGTGGTCTTGTCGGTAAGATAGTCGTATAGTTCATCGACCTTTTGCTGTGCGGTAAGGTCTTTGTTCTTTTCTAACCACCAGAAAAATGCGAGGTTTATATCTAAGTACTTTGTTGCTGGTAGGTTCTCTTTTGCATCTGGCCAGTAGGCCGAGAGGATTGAGTGTACTGCATTGATACGTGCAAGGCTGAATGCTCCCTTTGAATGCTTTTCTGCCAGTATCTTTTCGTGCTGTAGGTTATTGTCCTCTGCAAATTGGTTGTAGACGTTGGTGCTGTCTGTGACAATGATTGCGTCATCTTCAAACCTGTCATCAAAATACTCCAATACGTGCTTCGCTTCAGTACTTCCTAAACATACTGGTTTAGTAAAGAGATTACCGCTTCGGTCTTTGCCTGTTAGTATACAGACATTGTCTCTGTTGGTTCCCTCTAAGTAGGCATCACCTTTTAGCAACTGCTCTAGGAACACAGGATTCTTTTCCAGTTCTTCCAGTAAACCTGCTTCTTCAAGGTAGGCTATCTTCTCTGCATAGTTTCTGTGATGCCTTGGTAGTCTGCCCAGTTTGTAGATAAAGAACCTTGGGTCTCGCTTGCCTTTGAAAGACATATGTACAAAGTATTCGTCACACTCTGCTATGTCTACAAAGGTGTCTTGCTCATGGAAGATATCGTAGATGAGCATCATTACCTTGTTTGAGTTGTACCAGACTGTCTTGGGTGATACATCCATGGTGTCTGCAATCTGCTCTATTGATAGGTTTTGCACCATTCCAAGCAACAACTGTCTCCATTGTGCTTCGCTTAGTCTGCTGTGATGAAGCATGGTGTTTGAACTCTCTGTGAAATGCTTGTTGCAGTCTTTGCACTTGTATCTCTGCTTACCATTCTTTTTACCTGTTTTTACGATTGTTACACTTCCGCAATGAGGGCAGGCGGTAACACCGCCTTTGCTGTCATAAACAACACCCTTTTCTTTTTCACGTCCTAGCTTTTCGACTTCCAATCTGGACATTAAACTTGCCAGTTCTTCGTCTGTTAGGCTGTCCAGATTTCTCAATACTTCATCGAGAACAGCCATCGTTAGGACACCTCCAAGTACTATTTGATTGTTTCCGTCATCAACGCTCGCCCTTCAAGTATGCCGTATATGCTGTATGATGGCATCTCTGTGAATGGTCATTGCCTTTTGTTGGTTTTGGGTTGCTCTGTGGTAGAGACGGGCTGACTCTTTGATATATTCCTCCGCTTGGTCGAATTCACTCTGGATCTTGAGCACTAATTCTTCTTTGTCAGTTAAATCTTCGGGTGTTGGTGGCTCTAATGCAGAGTGTAGGTAGTCAGCTGCATCTTCGTTACCCATGCTTTCAAGTGCTGTGGAGATTATCATTCCAAATAAACCATGGTGTATGTTTGGATTGGTACCTGCCCTGCCTTGATTACCTGCGATATCTCTTTCCATTCGCCATCGCCGATTACTTCAACCCCAAGGCGCTTGGCATAGAGGCGAGCCTCCCTTGTGATGCGATTGTTAGTGACTACTGGTGTACCCTTGCCAGAGGTCTCTGCATAGTAGTTGGCTCCTGCAAAGACTTCTTGAATAGGGTGCTTGCTGAGGGTAGTGTTGAAGTATTTGCACTGAATGTAAAACTTGTATTCGGTGCCTTCGACTTCCTTGGTTGCGACTATGTCGATACCACCATCGTTTCGACCTGTCTTATCTGCCTTGAAGCCCATACCACGTAGAAACTCTACCACTCTGAGTTCAAAATCCTTACCTGTGTAACAATCCTTGAATACGATTTGATTTTCGGACATTTCATGCCCCTCCTATGAAAAAGTAGTAACTTCCGCTTTGACTGAAGTTCTACTAGTCCATATGGCACTGTTGTTTGACACGGGTAACGCTTGAAACTCGGGGATGATGTAGGGGATAAATTGGCAATGTTTAAGCGATGCTTAGGACAAATTAAAGCCGTTTCAGACGTTCTGCCCGATAAACTTTAATTTCGATTATGTCTCCCATACGTCTATGGCATGGTATCCACAAAATGAAAGGGTGCCCCGAGCCCACTCGGAACACCCTTGGAAATACTGATATCTTTGAAATTATATTGATTTTTAGTGAAAATGCCGGAGTTAGAACCCGTCAGTCCAAAAGTAAAAAGGAAGATTTTCTCCATAGCATTACTAAGTCAGAGCAACAAAAAACTGTCATCCTTATTAGAATGACAGCTTTTTTGTTCTTATTTCAGCAGCGCATCAACAGCTGCGCCGATTACTTTACCGTCGGCTTTGCCTTTCAGCTCGCCCATTACGGTTTTCATAATCATGCCTTTGTTTTTCACAACTGGTTCCAGACCGGCAGCTTCGATTAATGCAGCAACTTTTTCAGCCACTTCTTCAGCACTCAGCTGTTTTGGCAGATAGCTTTCCAGAATAGCGATTTCTGCCTGCAGTTCTGCGATTTTGTCCTCACGGCCTGCTGCCATGTCCAGCGCTTCTTTTTCCTGTTTCAGTTCTTTAGAAATGACATCCAGACATTCCTGTTCGGTCAGGTCGCGGCCCAGTTCTTTTTTCTTATAAGTGATGCCGCTCATCAGCATAGTAACCACTTTGTTTTTTACAGCATCTTTTTCTTTCAGTGCAGCCATTTTGTCTGCACGTAAACGAGCAGTATACATACTCTCTACCTCTTTCTATCACTTGAATTATCGTTTTAAATCAGGACGCAGACGCACAGCCTCGCCTAAATACACGTGCTGAACCTTTGCGGTTTTATCCAGCTCGGTCAGCAGCATCACACGCACGCAGCTCGGCAGGGAGCCTTCCACATACATTTCCTGCACGCAGAAGAGCGGCACCTGATCCCAGCCCGGCAGTTCCCGGGCAAATTTTGCCGGATATGCAGCATCTAAATCGCGGGTAGCGGTAAAGGTTGCGCTGACAATATCCTCTGTCTGCAGCTGATTCTCCTGCATAATGGTCTGCAGCATTTCCAGCGTACAGCTGCGAATGGCTTCCGCTGTGTTGGCATCTGCAGTATGCGCACCACGAATGGCTTTCATTCTTCCACCTTCTATCCTTCTCTTCTTTTATGCTTCATATTCCCTCTGCAGAAGCGCCCGAACGGCACTCTGCGGAATCCCTTTTACTATTTTAACACTCCCCAGGACTTCGGGCAAGATGAAAACCAGCTGCCCGTCCTGCACTTTTTTATCCAGCGCCATGCCGTTCATCACTTCATCGATGGACAGACTGCGGTCTGCCTGCACCGGCAGGCGGAATTTTTCCAGCAGTTCACGCACCTGATGTTCGATACCGGCATCGCACATGCCCTGTTCTGCCGCATAACGAGCCGCCAGCACCATGCCCACTGCCACGGCCTCCCCGTGCAGATAGCCCTGATAATGGCCGGCCAGTTCCAGCCCGTGCCCGATGGTGTGGCCGTAGTTCAGCTTAGCACGCACGCCGCCCTCGGTTTCATCCAGCGCCACAACTTCTGCTTTTAACCGGCAGCAGCGGGCAATTACTTCTGCCGATACCTCCAGTTTGCGGTTCAGAATATCCGCGGCGTTCTGCTGCAGATATGCAAAAAAGTCCGCATCATAAATAACGCCGTATTTCACCACTTCCGCCAGCCCGTTCTGCCAGTGGCGCTGCTCCAGCGTCTGCAGTGTATCCATGTCAATCAGCACCAGCTTCGGCTGATAAAACGAGCCTATCATGTTTTTGCCCAGCGCATGATTCACCGCCACCTTGCCGCCCACGCTGCTGTCCACCTGCGCCAGCAGAGAGGTTGGTATCTGGAAAAAGGCAATGCCGCGCTGATACACGCTGGCCACAAAGCCTGCCAGATCACCCACTACACCGCCGCCCAGCGCAACCACGCAGGCATCACGATGAAATTTATGCTCCAGCAGAACGGTCAGAATTTCTTCCGCCTGCTGCCAGCTTTTGCTGGCCTCGCCCGCCGGAATAGTCACCACAGCCACCTGAAAACCCTGCTGCTCCAGACTGTTTTTTACCGTTTCGGCATACAGCGGCCCCACGTTGCTGTCGGTAATCAGGGCAGCCTGCCGCCCTTTTACCAGACTGCCGATTTTTTCGCCGCAGTGACGCAGCAAACCGGTGCCGATTTCAATATGATAGCTTCGCGCACCCAGCGCAACTTCTAATGTTTGTAAGATATTTTTTTCAGACATATTCATGTTATTCACCTGCCTGTTGATTCAGCCATGCAAGAACCTGTTCCGCCAGCAGCTCCACCGGCGCATCGGACGTATCCAGAATAAAATCCGCCTCCTGATAGCACGGCATCCGCTGAGCCAGCACTTCTTCAATACGTTCCAGCTTGCTCTGCCCCGGCTTGCGGTTTTCCAGCACCGGGCGAACCGTTTCATCCCGGTTTACCCGCTCCAGAATCACTTCCGGGCGTGCCAGCAGACTGATTACCGTGCAGTACTCCCGCATCACTTTGCGATTTTCCTCCCGCAGCACGGCCCCGCCGCCCGGAGAGATAATCAGATTGGGCTGTGCCGCATACCGGCGCACCACATCATGCTCCAGCTCGCGAAAACGTTCCTCGCCGTACCGGGCAAAAATATCGCTGATTGGCATATTCTGCTCCTGCACCACAACCTCGTCCAGGTCCACCTGTTCCAGATGCAGACGCTCTGCCAGCACCCTGCCCAGTGTGGATTTTCCTGTGCCCATAAAGCCTATCAGAATCAGACTCCTCATTGCATAACCGCCTTCACATAGTCCAGATAACTGTTATAGTTTCGTTTTACCTCGTCCAGATTATCGCCGCCGAATTTTTCAAAGAAGCTTTCCAGAATGGTCCATGCCACTGCATTCTGCATCACGATAGCCGCTGCCGGTACCGCACAGGCATCGGAGCGTTCCACCGAGGCCAGCCCTTCTTCGTGCGTGATAAAATCGGCACTGTGCAGAGGCTGATACAGCGTCGGGATTGGTTTCATGGCACCGCGCACAATCACCGGCTCGCCGTTGGTCATGCTGCCTTCCAAACCGCCGCAGCGGTTGGTTTTATGGTAAAAGCCTCTGCCCGCTTCGTAGAAAATCTCATCGTGAGCCTGGCTGCCCGGCACGCGGGCCGCTTCAAAGCCCATACCGATTTCCACGCCTTTGAATGCCTGAATACTCATAACCGCCTGTGCCAGTTTTCCGTCCAGTTTGCGGTCATAATGCACATAGGTGCCGATGCCTAAAGGCAGGCCATTTACCACAACTTCCACAACACCGCCCAGCGTATCGCCCTTTTCTTTTGCCGCATCAATTTCGGCAATCATGGCCTGTTCGGCTGCCGCATCGGTGCAGTATACCGGTGTATTATACAAATCATCATTCAGCTTTGCGTAATCCGGCTGTGCCTGTACCGAGCCGATGCTTACCACATGGCTCCACAGTTCCACGCCGAACTCTTTCAGCACATTCCGGGCAAGAGCGCCTACCGCCACACGGATGGCAGTTTCACGGGCACTGGCCCGCTCCAGAATATTGCGTAAATCGTTATGCTGATATTTAATCCCGCCGGTCAGGTCTGCATGCCCGGGACGAGGCAGCGTAACGGTTTTCTGGTCGATGGCTGCGCCCGGTTCGGAAGCCATAATCTGCTCCCAGTTGGCCCAGTCTTTATTGTGAATCATCAGTGTTACCGGCGAGCCCATGGTTTTGCCGTCGCGCACCCCTGTGATAATCTCCACTTTATCTTTCTCGATTTTCATTCTGCCGCCGCGCCCGTGGCCGCCCTGCCGCCGTGCCAGCTGCTGATTGATGGCATCGATATTCACCGGAATCCCCGCCGGAAGCCCCTCAATAATAGCCACCAGCCCTTTGCCGTGGGATTCCCCCGCTTCTAAATAACGAATCATACTGTCACCTTCTATCACTTCTATTCAACCGGTGTAATCACCGGATTGCTCTTACTTGCCCTTACTCTTTGAAATTCTGTGCGTTCTCTTTTAAAAACACGCAGAAATATATGCCGCCCACCACCATATTCATATAGCCGATTGGCACATCCCGCCCGTCCTGAATAAACAGAACCGCTGTAAACCACCAGATGGCGGCAATGATTAAATAAAACAGGTCTGGTTTCATTTTGTCAGCCTCTCAATCAGCTGACTCTCAATATCATCAATATGTTCCGGTGTTTTTCCGGTCCATTTTTCAAAGGCCAGCACACCCTGATACACAAACATGCCAAGCCCGGATGCTGTTTTTGCGCCCTGCGCCTTTGCCAGCCGCAGCAGCTTTGTTTCCATTGGATTATAGATTAAATCCACAACCAGATGCTGTTCGTTCAGCGCCTCGATACAAACCGGCGCCATATCGTCCACATTGGGCGACATGCCCAGCGATGTGGTATTTACGATGGTACTGTATTCTTTATATAAGTCCGGGTTCTGCAGCGATTCCATGGAAATGGCCGCTGTTCTGGTATCGCTCAGAGCGGCAATCTGCTCTGCCAGCTGCTGTGCCTTTTCCACGGTGCGATTGGCAATACAGATTTCGGCCGCGCCCTCAAGCGCCATGGCGACCGCCACGCCTTTTGCCGCACCGCCGGCACCAATCATCAGAATCTTCTGCCCGGCCGCCTTCCAGCCGTTTTTTGCAGCAAGCGCTGCTAAAAGCCCGGATCCGTCTGTGTTATCACCGTAGTAGCCCTCCGGCGTATACACCAGCGTATTGACCGCTCCGCAGGCCTGCGCCGCCTTGCTCATACCGCACAGATGAGGAATTACCGCTTCTTTGTGAGGAATGGTCACATTGGCCCCCTGCACACCCATTGCGTGCATTCCCCGGATGGCATCGCCGATCGCATCCTTTTCTACTGCAAAGGCCAGATACACGCCATTTACGCCGCACTGTTCCAGAAACTGATTCTGCATAAACGGCGACATGGAGTGACCCACCGGATTGCCCAGCAGCCCGAATAATGCTGTTTTTGCATCGATTCCCGATTTATTTTTTACATCTGGCATCTACTTCACCTCTAAGCCCTGTATATCCGCCCAGAACGACGGCCAGGATACCGACACCGCCTCAAACTGCTCGATTTCGGCAGCCCCTTCTGCCGCCAGCGCGGCAATAGTCATACTCATGGCAATGCGATGGTCGCCAAAGCTGTTGCACACAGCATCAGCCTGCAGCGGCTTTCCGCCTGCAATACGCAGCCCGTCGTCCAGAACCTCTACTTCACAGCCGAACGCCCGCAGCCCCTGGGCAACGGTTTCCAGCCGGTTGCTTTCTTTTACCTTCAGCTCCTGTGCATCGTGAATCTCGGTGACACCTTCGGCACAGGCTGCCGCCACCGCAATGACCGGAATTTCATCCACCAGACGAGGGATTAAATCCCCGGCAATGGTGGTGCCATGCAGTTTTGCACTGCGTACCGTTAAATCGCCCATTTTTTCACCGCCGCTGGTGCGTTCATTGCTGATGGTAATATCTGCTCCCATATCCAGCAGCACATCAATAATACCGGTGCGGGTAGGGTTCAGCCCAACATTTTTCAGGTGCAGTTCACTGCCCGGAATAATGCTGCCTGCCACCAGCGGATACGCCGCCGACGAAATATCGCCCGGCACCTCAATAATCTGCCCTTTCAGCTGCGGATTGCCTTTTACACGGGCAGTGGTGCCCTCGCTCTCGATTTCCGCCCCGAAGGATTTCAGCATCAGCTCGGTGTGATTGCGCGACAGGCTTGGCTCGGTTACCGATGTCCAGCCGTCGGCATAAAGCCCTGCCAGCAGCACCGCCGATTTCACCTGGGCGCTTGCCACCGGTGAATCATAGTGAATCGCCTGCAGCGCTGTGCCTTCAATAGCCAGCGGCGCCAGTGTATTGTTTTTGCGGCCGGTAATTTTTGCACCCATAGCCGATAACGGCTTCATAACACGCCCCATCGGACGCTTGCGGATGGAATCGTCACCGGTTAATACCGTATTGAATGCCTGCCCGGCCAGAATGCCGGAAATCAGGCGGATGGTTGTACCCGAGTTGCCTACATCAATATAGTTATCCGGCTCGGTAAGACCGTGGAGGCCTTTGCCGTGCACCACAATTTTTTCATCAGTCACGTCAATAGCAATGCCCATACTGCGGAATGCACCCACAGTGCTCAGGCAGTCGTCGCCATATAAAAAACCGGTAATCTCTGTGTCGCCTTCCGCCAGAGACCCGAACATAATCGAGCGATGGGATATGGACTTATCGCCTGGAATGGTTAAAGTTCCGCGCAGTCCTCTGCTTGGTTCGATACGTTGTTTCATGGTGGTTTCCCTCCAGATTACTCAAAATATTACCTTTTAACATAGCATAATCCCGGCGGTTTGAAAAGTGGTTTTCGCCCGAAAACGCCATGTATACAATATATAAAAAGGCCGCTGCAATGGAACTATCCAGCGCAGCAGCCTGCCTTGTCATACGGTTATTGCATTATAAAGTTTTGCCCATAATCTGTGCCATCTGCTGCAGTTCCTTCATCACCGCATCAAATTTATGCGGTTTCAGCGACTGCGGCCCGTCGCTCATGGCATGCAGCGGGTCCGGATGCACCTCAATCATCAGACCGTCCGCCCCGGCAGCCACCGAAGCTCTCGCCATCGGCTGCACCAGATTCCATTTACCGGTGCCGTGGCTAGGGTCCACAATAATCGGCAGATGGGTCAGCGATTTGATAATCGGCACTGCCGAAATATCCAGTGTATTGCGTGTAAAGGTTTCAAATGTGCGGATACCGCGTTCACAGAAGATTACCTGCTCATTGCCGCCGGATAACACATATTCAGCCGCCATAATCCATTCTTCAATGGTTGCCGACAGGCCCCGTTTCAGCAGCACCGGCTTATTGATTTTACCCACTTCGCGCAGCAGATTGAAGTTCTGCATATTGCGGGCGCCAATCTGCACGATATCGCAGTATTCCGCCACCAGCGGCACACTGCGCGGGTCCATAACCTCGCTGACAATTTTCAGGCCGGTTTTTTCGCGGGCTTCCGCCATAAACTGCAGCCCTTTCTCTTCCAGCCCCGCAAAGGAGTATGGAGAGGTTCTAGGTTTAAACGCACCGCCGCGCAGAATTTTTGCGCCGGACGCTTTCACCATCTCCGCCACTTCCAGCATCTGCTCCCGGCTTTCCACCGCACATGGCCCTGCCATTACCTGCAGCTCATTTCCGCCGATGGTTAAATCGCCGATGCGGATTACCGTATCTTCCGGATGAAACTCACGGCTTGCCAGTTTGTACGGTGTCACAACCGGCATTACTTTTTCAACGCCGTCCAGCGACTCCGCGTTCAGATTATTTTTCTGCTCCTGTGTTGCCCCTACAAGGCCGATGATGGTACGCTGCACCCCTTCCGAGATATGCAGACGCAGCCCCTGCGCCTCCAGGTACTCCACAACATTCTGTAATTTTTCTCTGTCATTCCCGTTGTTTACAACAATAATCATGTCAATTCCTCCTACCCTGGTGTCTGATGGCAGAAAAAAGGTAAAAAAAGAACACACCCAGTAAACGGTGTGCGAATTACCACTTTCACACTACCATACAACCATCCTGCAAAATAATACTCTTTCCTTACGGCAATGTAGCACCATTGCCCTACCATTCTACAACTTTATTTATACTATTTTTTGCAGTAAAAAGCAAGCCTTATTTTCGTGGATACAGAATAATTTGCAAAGCTCTTTTTCAGAACAGAAAAGCAGCCGCAAAACTGTTCTGCGACTGCTTTTGTATCACGCACCATATCAGTACGATTTTTATTTTCTTTTTACTTGCCTGTTTTCAACTTACATAGATTCTGTGAAAATCTGATAAGCAGGAGCCCCTTCGCACTCTGCAGGGATATCAACACCCAGCATAACAGCTGCTGTTGGAGCCAGGTCAACCTCACGAATATAACGTGTGGTACGGAAGTTTTCTTTGATACCAGGACCTGCAGCCAGGAAGATCGGGCTCAGGGAAGTATCCTGATAACCGTATGCAGTGGATAATGCAGGGCCGTGGTCATCTACAAATGTTTCGTGTACAAACAATACGATGTCTGCACCCATTGGGCCACCCAGACCTAATAACACAGCGTCTTTGTTGTGCAGTGCCAGTGCTACCACACGTTTGCCTGTTTTTTCGTCTGTATAGCCATACAGTTTGGTGATGATTTCTTCTTCCAGTTCGTATTTATCGGCAGGGTCTACAATACCGTCGATTACTACGCCGTCAGCGATAGTGTGTTTGTCTCTGCCTTTTACGTTAATATAAATACTGTTGGAACGTGTCTGAATAGCTCTGGTTTTGGTCCAGTCTACTTCCGGCAGTTCGTTGCCGTTTTCATCTACTTTCATAACAGTGTAGCCCCATTCTCTGAACGGGTCAACGTTTACACCGCAGTTTTCGCACAGTACGGCAGGTTCTTCTTCTGCACAGATTAATGCATGGTCAGAGAAAATCATGATGGTCCAGCCTTCATCAATTAAATGCATGAAGGAGCCAATGTAATCATCCGTTACTTTATAGGTAGCTTCTGCAAATTTCACAACTTCGTTTTCATCGTAACGGGAGTTTTCACGATTTTTCAGATATTTCATGTAGTTGTGGCCTGCCAGGTCAACATTGTGCATGTGGCTGAAGATTACTTCAACACCGTATTTTTCAATCATGTAATGCATTACTTTGCTCTGCCATTCAGCGGAAGCTCTCCACTGAGGGTCACAGCATTTCATAATCAGGTCAGCATCATTACCGCTCATCTGGCTGGTTGGCTGTAATGGGCCACAGTTTTCTGTAATTTCTTTGAACAGAGATTTCGGGAACCATACAGAGTCATCATCACAGCTCATACCGCGAGAGCTCCACAGACGCACATAACTGCCGTCTTCTGCGATTTTCAGCAGACGCATATTGCGATAAATGTTTTCTTCGCTGCCGTCTTTTTTAGGAACAGTATCGTACACACCGGTAAATACATCATATTCTAATACTGCCATTGGTTCTGCAGCGGTTTTATCTTTATAAATAGCGACTCTGTCATACACACCCTGTTCATTTTTCAGAATCAGTGCATTGCGAACAACTTTGCCGTAGTAAGTAATCATCACAAATTCTTTTGCATCAGCAGGCACATCGATACTCCAGCCGTTTGCAGGCCAGATTGGAGAAATACAACCGCCCTGAGGCATATCTGCCAGCCACCAGTTCAGCCCTTTGTCTTCTTTGTACAGTACATTGTCAACAACATAACTCGCATCTGGTTTGTAGCCTTCTACATTGATAAATTCTTTGTACCACTGACGATACTGTTTGATTCTTGCTTTTGCTTCTGGAGAGGTACCTGCTTTAGAGCCTAATTTGAAGGCTAATTCTAAAGTTTCGTCACCTTCTAATTCACTGTTCAATACAGAGTATGGCATATAGGATGGCTGTTCAGCTTTTGTGCTGGCAATATAAACCATATCCTCTGCTCTCTGGCTGCTGAATGCGCAGCATGCACCAGGGCTGGAACCGTCGATGGTGAACAGATTTTCACTGTCGATGCTTGGAGGGAAGCTGCCGCCCGGCCAGTGCATGCACAGTGTTTTTTTACCAGCCTGTGCGGTTACATTCCACAGCGGTTCTGCTTTCAGGAATTTGGAAGAGAATGCACCCAGTGTGATATCCACATCATTTTCAGCGGAAATATTGTAGTCCATAATCCCGTGTGTCATTGGGTAGGTACCGGTTGCCAGTGTTGCCCACATTGGTGGTGTGATAGTTGGGTTTGCACCCAGCATCATCAGGTCTTCACGGCAGGAGCCCATATCCATCAGTTTTTTGAAGTTTGGCATTTTGCCTTCTTCTACCAGGCGTTTGGTAAAGCGAGGGTCCATACCATCAACGCCTAACAGTAACAGTTTGTCTGTTAATCCTTTGTTACGTAACATAAAAAAACTCCTTTCTTTTCTTGAAACTTTCATTGAAAAATTAAAATGTCTTCAAGATAACTATAATCAAAGGATTCCGGCTTGTCTAATAGAAAGAAACGGCAAAAAAATGCAGCTTATAACTTTTCCCTATAAGAGGTTTGTGTTATAATATTTTCAAAACTTAGATGGATGATGGTGGTGAGTGTCTTGCATATCAATCAGTTAAAATATCTTGTAGACCTTGCAAAAACCGGTTCCATGAATCTGACTGCTAAACGAATGTATATCAGCCAGCCGGCTCTGAGCGAATCGGTAAAACGGCTGGAACAGGAACTTGGCTGCACATTGCTGACTCGTTCAAAAACAGGCATTGACTTTACCGATGACGGGAAAATGGTGCTGGAGCATGCACAACTGATTTTAGAACAGTATGAAAGCATTATGCATAAGCTGCAGACAAAATATGAAAAGCAGCATCTGCGGGGCGAAGTAAAACTCGGTGCAGGGCCGACTATCAGTGATACGTTTCTGCCGAAACTGCTGTTGAAAATGCATCAGAAGTATCCGGATATCACCATTTCTGTTCAGGAGGATAGCGGCGATGCTCTGGTGGAACGCTTAAAAAGCGCAGAAGTAGAGTATGTGCTGTTTGGCTTGACCAAAACAGATTATGGCAATGTGAAGATAGAAGCGTTTACGGATACGTTTATCCATGAAAATCTTTATTATAAAAAAATGTATGAAGACCCGGTGGTATGTGTAATGGCCAAAAACCATCCGATTTCCAGTCAAAAAGACACTACACAGGAGCAGATGAACCATTTAAAACAGACCATGTATGGCACGGAGATTGCCTGCATTGCCGAGGAGCAGGCGCTGCATATATCCACCAATGCAAGAATCCATCAGCAGTTTATGCTGGAGGAGGGAACCGTCTGTGCAGTGCCTTATCAGGCCTACCTGACCCACTATGCGCCAAAGGGATTTCTTGCAAAAAACATTACCGATTCGGAGCCAATTTACAATTATCTAGTCTGTCGGAAAAACATAGAGGAAGAAGAGGATATTATTCATCAGGCGTTTCTCAAAACGGTTCAGGAAATTGCACTGGGGATGTAAATTGTTTTTGCAGAATATATATAATGGATATAATCATCATAACAAAAAGCGGAAGCAGCCAGTTGGCCGCTTCCGCTTTTATATTTACAGATTCATTTTTTGCAAACGAGCTCTTACATAGATTCTGTGAAGATCTGGTAAGCAGGAGCACCTTCGCAGTCAGCAGGCATATCAACGCCCAGCAGAACTGCTGCGGTTGGTGCCAGGTCAACTTCACGCACATAACGTGTGGTACGGAAGTTTTCTTTGATACCGGAACCGGCTGCGATAAAGATAGGACTCAGGGAGGTATCGTTGTAACCCCACGCGGTGGATAAACCGGCACCGTGGTCTTCTACATAATCCTCATGTGTTACATAGATAATATCCGCACACAGAGGACCGCCTAAGCCTAACAGTACAGCATCCTTGTTGTGCAGAGCCAGCGCAACGATACGTTTGCCGGTTTTCGGATGTTTGTAGCCATACAGTTTTGTGATGATTTCCTCTTCCAGTTCGTATTTGTCTTCCGGATCTACGATACCGTATTTGTCACGGCCTTTTACATTCAGCCAGATGCTGTTGCACAGTGTCATGATTGCTTTGGACTGTGTCCAGTCTACTTCCGGCAGCTCTTTGCCGTTTTCGTCTTTCTTCATTACGGTATAGCCCCATTCACGGAATGGTGTTACACATACACCGGTGCTTTCACCCAGGGATACGGCTTCTTCCTTCGCAGAAATTAACGCGTGGTCGGAGAACAGCATGATGGTCCAGCCTTCGTCGATTAAGTGCATGAAGCTGCCCAGATAGTTATCGGTGATTTTGTAGGTTTCTTCCGCGAATTTCAGAATTTCGCTTTCTTCATAGCGGGAGGTATCGCGTTTTTTCAGATATTTCACATAGTTGTGACCCTGCAGGTCAATGTTGTGCATGTGGGAGAAGATTACTTCCACGCCATAGTTGTTAATCATATGGTGCATTACATTGCTCTGCCATTCCGCAGCTTTTGTCCACTGAGGGTTGTTGCATTTCAGAATCAGGTCGGCATCGTTCCCGCTCATCTGGCTGGTTGGCTGTGGAGGACCGAACAGGTCGGTTACTTCTTTGAACAGAGATTTCGGGAACCATACGGAGTCATCTTCACAGCTCATGCCGCGAGATGCCCAGATGCGCGCATAGCTGCCGTCTTCCGCGATTTTCAGAAGGCGCATGTTGCGGTATACTTTTTCAAAGCCTGCAGCGGTAGGCACTACATCGTATACACCCTGCATTACATCGTTTTCTAATACAGCCAGTGGTTCTGCTGTTGCCTTATCGCTGTAAATAGCAACCCGGTCATATACACCGGCTTCGTTTTTCAGAATCAGTGCAGGACGGATTACTTTACCGAAATATGTGATGATTACGAATTCTTTAGCATCTGCAGGGATTTCAAATTCCCAGCCGTTTGCAGGGAACACCGGAGATACGCTCGCACCTGTAGGGAAATCCGCCAGATGCCACATACCGCCTTTTACTTCATCGTAGATTACATTGTCCACTACGAATGTTGGAGATGGTGTGTAACCTTCCACATTCAGGAACTCTTTATACCATTCCTGATATTTTTTCACTCTTTCTTTTGCTTCAGGAGATTTTCCGGCGGTAGTTGTATGCCAGGAAAATCTGATTTCTTCATCGCCTTCGATATCGGATGTTTTCACAGCCATTGGAGCATAGCCAGGTTTCTGGCATTTGGTGCTGGCTACATACAGCATATCCAGGTCGCGTTCGTTACTCCATGCGCAGCATGCACCAGGGCTGGAACCGTCGATGGTGAACAGATTTTCGCTGTCGATGGTAGGAGGGAAGCTGCCGCCCGGCCAGTGCATTACCAGTGTTTTTTTGCCTGCTTTTGCAGTTACATTCCACAGAGGTTCTGCAAGCATAAATCTGGAGGAAAATGCACCTAATGTAATGTCTCTGTCTTCCACTGCAGATACATTATAGTCAACAATCCCGTGAGTCATCGGGTAGGTACCGGTAGCCAGTGTTGCCCACATTGGAGGTGTGATGGTAGGGTTAGCACCCAGCATCATCAGGTCTTCACGGCAGGAGCCCATGTCCATCAGTTTTTTCACGTTTGGCAGTTTGCCTTCGTCAACCAGACGTTTGGTAAAACGAGGGTCCATACCGTCTACACCCAGCAGTAACAGTTTGTTCGACAAGCCTTTGTTTCTTAACATACAATTCACTCCTCTTAAAAATTATATAAAAAATACTATGCTATCGTATAGCATGTTATTATTCTTATAATTACAGTGTATCATATTGACACTCAGCTGTCACGAAAAACAGGCCGTCAGCATAAAAAAATTCCTGCCCGACAGTCCGGACAGGAACTTTTGCTTATACGTTATTCAATTTAGTAACTGTATATTACATGGATTCTGTGAAGATCTGGTAAGCAGGAGCACCTTCACAGTCAGCAGGCATATCAACGCCCAGCAGAACTGCTGCGGTTGGTGCCAGGTCAACTTCACGCACATAACGTGTGGTACGGAAGTTTTCTTTGATACCAGGGCCTGCAGCCAGGAAGATTGGGCTCAGGGAAGTATCCTGATAGCCGTATGCGGTGGATAAACCAGCACCGTGGTCTTCTACATAGCTTTCATGTACAACGAACACGATATCTGCACCCATTGGGCCGCCCAGACCTAATAATACAGCATCTTTGTTGTGCAGTGCCAGAGCGATAACACGTTTGCCGGTTTTTGGATGTGTATAACCGTACAGTTTGGTGATGATTTCTTCTTCCAGTTCGTATTTATCTTCCGGATCTACAATACCGTTTGCCTGTCTGCCTTTCAGGTTGATGTAGATACTGTTGGAACGAGTCATGATAGCTTTTGTTTTGGTCCAGTCTACTTCTGGCAGTTCTTTGCCGTTTTCGTCCACTTTCATAACGGTATAGCCCCAGGATTTGAATGGTTCATCGCAAACACCAGTGTTGTCACCCTGTGCTACTGCTTCTTCTTCTGCACAGATTAATGCGTGGTCAGAGAAAATCATGATGGTCCAGCCTTCATCGATTAAGTGCATGAAGGAACCGATGTAATCGTCAGTGATTTTGTAGGTAGATTCTGCAAATTTCACGATTTCATTTTCGTCGTAACGGGAAGTTGGACGGTTTTTCATGTATTTCATGTAGTTGTGGCCCTGCAGGTCAATGTTGTGCATGTGAGAGAAGATTACTTCTACACCGTAGTTTTCAATCATGTGATGCATTACCTTGCTCTGCCATTCAGCAGCCATGGTCCACTGCGGGTTGTTACATTTCAGAATCAGGTCTTTATCGTTACCGCTCATCTGGCTGGTTGGCTGTGGAGGACCGAATTTGTCAGTTACTTCTTTGAACAGAGATTTCGGGAACCATACGGAATCATCGTCACAGCTCATGCCGCGGGATGCCCAGATACGTACATAGTTACCATCTTCATCGATTTTCAGGATACGCATGTTGCGATATACTTTTTCTTCGCCGTTTGCAGATGGAACAGTATCATATACACCCTGCATTACGTCGTTTTCCAGAACAGCCAGAGGTTCTGCAGTTGCTTTATCTTTATAAATAGCAACTTTATCGTATACACCGGCTTCGTTTTTCAGAATCAGTGCAGGACGGATTACTTTGCCGTAGAATGTGATGATTACAAATTCTTTGGCATCAGCAGGTACTTCAAATTCCCAGCCGTTTGCAGGGAACACTGGAGAAATGCAGCAACCTGTAGGGAAGTCCGCCAGTTCCCACATTAACCCTTCTTTATTACCGTAAACCACATTATCTACTACAAAGCTGCCGCTTGGTGTGTAGCCTTCTACACCGATATAATCTTTGTACCACTGCTGGTATTTTGCCATACGTTCTTTCGCTTCAGGAGATTTCCCTGCGGAAGAAGTAGGAGCCAGGCTGAATTTTAATTTTTCATCGCCTTCAATGTCGGTTGTTTTGATAGACATTGGCATATAGCTTGGCTGCTGGCATTTGGTACTTGCTACATACAGCATATCCAGGTCACGTTCATTACTCCATGCGCAGCATGCGCCAGGGCTGGAACCGTCGATAGTGAACAGATTTTCACTGTCAATAGTTGGAGGGAAGCTGCCGCCCGGCCAGTGCATTACCAGTGTTTTTTTGCCTGCTTTTGCAGTTACATTGAACAGAGGCTCTGCTTTCATAAATACGGAAGAGAATGCACCCAGTGTGATATCCAGATCTTCCTCAGCAGAGATGTTGTAGTCCATAATCCCGTGAGTCATTGGATAGGTACCGGTAGCCAGTGTTGCCCACATTGGAGGTGTGATGGTAGGGTTTGCACCCAGCATCATCAGGTCTTCACGGCAGGAACCCATATCCATCAGTTTTTTGAAGTTTGGCATTTTGCCTTCTTCTACCAGACGTTTGGTAAAACGAGGGTCCATACCGTCAACGCCTAACAGTAACAGTTTGTCTGTTAATCCTTTACTTCTTAACATACAATCACTCCTTAGAAATATAAAAGTATTGTTGCATTTTACTCTATCAGGTTTATTATAACATAATCGGGCGATAGTGTTTTCAGAACTTCTGTGAAGAGTTGCACCAAAACTGTGCAACTGGGACTTGATTTTTCAACTGACACATAGTAAGCTATAGGAAGAGATGATACCTGTAAAATAATAGAACCGATACGAGGTGCATGATATTGAAAATCGAGCATTTACGATACTTTGTAGGCTTTGCTAATGCGGATTCCATTAACCAGGCGGCAAAGGAGTTATATATATCTCAGCAACAGCTGAATCGTATTCTCACATCACTGGAAAATGAAGTTCACGCTACACTGTTTGTGAGAAGCAGCCGGGGTACCACGCTTACAGAAGATGGTCAGGCATTTGCAAAATATGCAGTCAGCATTCTAAACGAATATTCGGCTATGCAGAATTATTTTCTGATGCGCCGTTCCGCATCCCAGCTGACGCGGCAAAGCACCAGCGGGCGTTGTGTGATTTATGTGCCGCCGTTTCTTTCTATTTATTTAAGCGATATGATCAACAAATTCAAGGATATCGCGCCTAACATTGAACTGACCTGTATTGAAGACAGCAGCCCTGTGACAGAGAAAAGCCTGCTCAGAAACCAGCTGCAGTTTCTTGGATGCTACATCCCTGAAGAAATTCTGGAAAAAGCAGAAGGGAAGATTCATATTATTCCAGTCAGTCAGGCCCGCACCTATCTGTGTGTGAATAAAAACTCAGAACTGGCAGGGCTGAAAGAAATCAGCGGCGAAGAAGGATTTGCATTGATCAGTACTGTTTCCCCGGTTGCTCCTCTGGGTACTTATCAGCATGAAAAACTGGTGTTTACATCATCCAACATATATCAGCATCTGGATTCGGTGGTGCAGAACAATACCGTCTGTACAATGACCGATTTTCTGCTGCCAAAACTGAAACCAATGTATCCGGATATCGTTACGATTCCATTTACCGAAGGCGAAGGCTGTCCGTGCCAGATTGTATATCCAGTGACGTATCTGTTATCGGAGGCTGATGAAGTGCTGATTTCCTTTTTAAAAGTGTATTTTCAGAACCTGCAGCTGATTGCTCAGCAGACGCTGTAGGGGAAGGTAACCATTTTGTTGTTACTCATAACAAATAAAAAACAGCCACAACTTTACAATTTGTGACTGTTCCCCAAACGTTATTCAATTTATTGCTCTTTATTCTGCTGAAAACTGTCAGCAATGGCTTTTTCGAACTGCTGCGCAAAACTGCCGTCACCAGCTTTCTGCCGGTCGGTTTTCATTTTTTCCACCATCTGCGGCACTTCATCAATCAGGCGGTCCAGAAGAGCGCTGTGGTCAACCACCTGAAAGCGAATGTCGTTTTCACCTACCAGCAGAAACCCTACTGGCTGAACAGAAACACCCGCTCCGGCACCGCCTCCAAAAGGGGGCTGGCTTTCCATACCATCCTCCCTGCTCTGTTTCCATGCCACATGGGTTCCGCCCGATGCAAAACCGCAGCACATTTTTGACACCGGGATAATCACCGTCCCGTTTGGGGTTTCCACTGCGTCCCCAATGATGGTATTCACTTCCACCATTTCTTTGATATTTTCCATAGCGGTTTCCATTAATCCGCCTACACAATCAGCTTTCATACGCAATCTCCTTTCGGTTTCCAGCACTCCTGTTCTGCTCCAGCATGGCCATAACAGTCAACCGGAACATAGCCATCATCATACGGATAATCTGCCCCGTTCGGCAGTGAATTATGCCATCTGCATACAGTTCCTTCCGGTTTTGCTGAAAATCCGGAAGATAACTGACATTGCCTTTTTCCAGCCATTCCTGCGGCACAGCTGCCAGGATACTCCAGAATAATCCGCAGCAGTATGCCGTTATATCAGGCCGCGAAAAACCAACCCGGCACCGTAACTGATAACCATCCAGCCGGATATAACGACCGATTATTTTTATGCAGTCCAGAATAAAGATTACCATCCTGCGCCACTCAATCTGAAAAGATGTGCGCTCAAATGATTCCTTACCTGTGCGGGAATCACCGGGCAGTTCAAAGGTGTGCGACAACCACAGCGCCGAAACTGTCACCGCAGCCTTCCAACGTTTTTGATATTCCAGCATAAACACAATCCGCAGCGGCATAAACCAGATAAAAAGCAGTATCCCGCATACACATAAAAAAAGACTACCGGCCCAGTGCATGGTATCACCTCGCCAGTAGTCTCTGTGTTTTTATGGAATTTTATACCGATTAATCAAATCTTATTCCTGGGAATCGTTCCAGATATCAACAACTTTTTCCCATTCTTCGTCGTCTTCGATATCATACAGCATTTCTTCGCCATTTTCATCGGTAACGATTTTCAGAATGATAGCTTCGTCTTCTTCGGAGCCTTCTTCCAGCGGAGCCAGTACTGCATACTGGTTGCCGTCTACTTCTACCATATCGATTACTTCAAAAGGATGTTCCTGATCTTCCTCGTCTACCAGAATCAGTACGTTATCCATTTCTTCTTCCATCAGTCTTTCATCTGCCATTGTAAGCACCTCTTTCTTTTTCTTATGACATTTTTTAATCTTTATATCTCAAAGTCTATCCAGATAGCTTTGTAATATAATCACGGCTGCCATTTTATCAATTACTTTTTTCCGTTTTGCGCGGGACACATCCGCCTCCAGCAGGGCACGCTCTGCGCTTACAGTTGTTAAGCGCTCGTCCACCCAGATAGTTTCAATCTGGCGTTCCGCGGTCAAATCGGCAATAAACTGCCGAACCTCTTCCACTTTAAAGCCTTCCGAGCCGTCCATATTTTTTGGAAGACCCACTACCAGCTGGCTGACTTCGTGTTCGTCAATTAACTTCCACAGACCGGCCACATCTTCCTCTAAATTTTTGCGATGAAATGTTTCCAGCCCCTGTGCTGTGATTTTCAACGGATCACTGAGGGCAACGCCGATGCGTTTACTGCCCACATCCAGTGCCATAATTCTCATATAGCGTTTCTCCTGTTATTTGTTCAGATAACTGCGAACCAGCTCTTCCACCAGTTCATCCCGCTCCAGTTTGCGAATCATGCCGCGGGCATTGTTGTGACTTGTAATATAGGCAGGATCACCGGAAATAATGTATCCGGCAAGCTGGTTAATCGGGTCATAGCCTTTTTCCTGCAGTGCCTCATATACTGTGTTTAAGATTTCCCGTGTTGCGTTTTCTCTGCTGTTTTCCGCTCTGAAAAACATGGTGCTGTCTAAATCCATACCCTGTCACTCCTTTATCTTTTATCTATACTTGTACGATATCGTGCTTTTCGATTACCCGGCCTTATTTCAGCTGACCTGCCATCAGGCTTTCTGCCAGTGCCAGAGCTTCTGTCAGTTTGCTGTAATCTTTACCGCCTGCCTGTGCCATGTCCGGACGGCCACCACCGCCGCCTCCGGTCACTTTTGCGATTTCTTTAATCATATTACCCGCATGAATGCCCTGTTTGGTCAGGTCTTTTGTCGCAGCCACAATCAGATTTACACCACTGTCGCTTTTTGCCCCTAATACAACCACGCCACTGCCCAGTTTATCACGGAACATATCACTCATATCGCGTAAGCTGTTCATATCGGCAGCTTCTACTTCACATGCCAGCAGTTTTACACCGTTTACATCTTTCACCTGATTCAGCAGACCATCTACCTGATTTTTAGAAGCAGCTGCATGCAACTGTGCAATTTCTTTTTCCAGTTCCTTATTCTGAGCACCCAGCTGTTCCACACGGCTGATTAAATCTTTTTCCGGTGTTTTCAGAGTTCTGCCCAGCTCTGCCAGCATCTGTTCCTTCTGTAATGCGTACTGATAAGCACCCATACCGGTTACAGCTTCTACGCGGCGTACACCTGCCGCAACTGCACCTTCACTCACAATTTTGAACAAACCAATCTGGCTGATGTTTGCAACATGAGTACCGCCGCACAGCTCCATACTGTAATCGCCAGCCTGTACACAGCGAACCACATCGCCGTATTTTTCGCCGAACAGTGCAGTGAAGCCCAGTTTTTTCGCTTCTTCGATACCGGTTTCAAATACGCTTACCGGAATTGCCTGCAGAATTACTTCATTTACTTTCTGTTCCACCTGTGCCAGTTCTTCTGCGGAAACTGCTGCCATGTGGGAGAAGTCGAAACGCAGACGCTGTGCATCTACGGAAGAACCAGCCTGATGAACATGGTCACCCAGCACTTCACGCAGTGCTTTATGCAGCAGATGCGTTGCAGTATGATTACGAGCAGTTGCCTGACGAACTGCTTCATCTACATGAGCACTTACTGCCTCCCCTGCAACAACTGTGCCGCTTACAACGCCGTGATGTACATATTTGCCATCCGGCATTTTTTCGGTATTATCCACCACAATTTTGCCGGTCGCACCAGTGATAACACCATGATCGCCCGCCTGACCACCGCTCATTGCATAGAATGGAGTAACTGGCAGCACAACAAATACTTCCTGGCCTTCTTCAGCCTCTTCAATTTTATGTCCATCTGCAATCATACCAGCCAGAGTGGTTTCCACTGCCAGCTGTTCATAGCCGATGAATTCGGTTGCACTCAGGTCACCCAGCTGTTCTTTCACAGTAAACGCCAGATCCCATGCAGTGATATCTTTTTTCGATTTTTTGGACAGCTCGCGCTGTGCTTTCATAGCTTCCTCGAAACCTTTTTCATCAACAGTCATGCCGGATTCTTCCGCCATATCCTGTGTCAGGTCAATCGGGAAACCGTAAGTATCGTAGAATGTGAATGCGGTTGCACCATCGATTTCAGTTTTGCCTTCTGCCTTTAAGCGGGCAATGTTATCGTTTACAATGCGGATACCATCGCTTAATGTCATCTGGAAGCGTTCTTCCTCTGTCTTAATTACCTTTTCAATAAAGGACAGTTTTTCTGCCAGTTCCGGATAATCTTCACCCATCAGTTCCACAACTTTTGCGCTGAATTTATACAGGAATGGTCCTTCGATTCCCAGTGTTTTCCCGAAACGTACCGCACGGCGCAGAATACGGCGCAGTACATAGCCACGGCCTTCGTTGCTTGGCAGCACACCGTCGCAAATCAGGAATGTGCAGGAACGTGCATGGTCTGCAATTACACGGAACGGGAACCCGGCCTGGCCTTTGTCGTAAGTTTTGCCGGAGATTTCCTCTACTTTTTCAATCAGCGGGTAAATCAGGTCCGTATCATAGTTGCTGCTCACGTTCTGCATAACCGATGTGATACGTTCCAGACCCATCCCGGTATCGATACTTGGATGTGGCAGCGGAGTCATTACGCCGTTTTCGTCGCGGTTATACTGCATGAATACCAGGTTCCAGATTTCCAGCCAGCGGTCACAGTCGCATACACCCAGTGCACAGCCGTCCGGATGGTTGCATGCAAATTCTGCACCGCGGTCAATATGAATTTCGCTGCATGGGCCACATGGACCGGTTTCGCCCATCTGCCAGAAGTTGTCTTTTTCGCCCAGGCGAATGATGCGTTCTTCCGGAACCGGAGTCAGTTCACGCCATAAATCGTGCGCTTCATCGTCATCGTTATAGATTGTAATATATAACTGCTCAATCGGCAGTTTCAGTTCTTCTGTTAAGAAACCCCATGCATTTTTGATAGCATCCCGTTTGAAATAATCGCCAAAGGAGAAGTTCCCCAGCATTTCAAAGAAGGTATGGTGTCTTGCGGTACGGCCTACCGTATCCAGGTCGTTGTGTTTCCCGCCTGCACGTACACATTTCTGCGAAGTGGTTGCTCTTGTGTAGTCCCGTTTTTCCAGTCCCAGAAACACGTCTTTAAACTGGTTCATCCCTGCATTGGTGAACAGCAGTGTTGGATCGTTGTATGGTACCAGAGAAGAGCTGGCAACATGTGTATGGCCTTTGTCTTCAAAATATTTAATGAACATCTGTCGGATTTGTTTCCCTGTTAACATATATTTGCTCCTCCTGCGATTGCAAATGTTTATGGCTATGGCCAGGCGAGTCCCCTCGCCAGTAATCCATATGTATCTTTTTATTATAAAATTTCGCTGTTTTTTTTTCAACAGAAAATGCATAAAAAAACGCATGGAACAGGAATATTTTTCATGTTTCATGCGTTTCTTGCATCTGTTTATTTTATACCTTTTCTTTATACCGTTTTTCAGCGTTCTTCCGGTTCTCAGATTTCCTGAATAATCGGCAGAATCATCGGTCTGCGGCGTGTTTTTTCGTACAGATATTTGCTTAAACTGTCACGCAGCCCGGTTTTCAGGCTGGACCAGTCCACAATATTGCGTTCCAGACTTTTTTCCAGCGTCTGTTCGACTTTTTCACGGGCACCGGCCATCAGTTCATCCGCCTCACGCACATACACAAACCCGCGGGACACAATATCCGGCCCGGCTGCGATAGTGCGGTTCTCCCGGTCAAGGGTAACCACCACGATTAAAATGCCGTCCTGCGACAGCTGTTTGCGGTCGCGCAGAACAATATTGCCCACATCGCCCACGCCAAGGCCGTCGATTAGTACACGACCCGCCTGTACCTTGCCGGTGATAGCTCCGTGATTTTCGTTTATTTCGATAACACTGCCGTTTTCTGCAATGAAAATATTCTCTTCCGGAATGCCCACTTCCATAGCCAGCTGTTTGTGTTTCACCAGCATACGGTATTCACCGTGAGCAGGAATAAAATATTTTGGTTTAACCAGGTTGAGCATCATTTTCAGTTCTTCACGGCAGGCATGCCCTGAGGTATGCACACCGTTGGCAGAACCGGCAATAACTCTTGCTCCCAGCCGGTACAGCATATCAATAACACGAGCCACCAGTTTTTCATTACCCGGAATTGGAGATGCCGATAAAATAACGGTATCCCCTGCCTCGATTTTTACCTGACGATGATCCGACATTGCCATACGGGTTAATGCCGACATCGGCTCGCCCTGACTGCCGGTTGTTAACAGCACAACCTCGTTGCGCGGATAACGATTCAGCTCATCCAGCTCAATCAGAGTGCCAACCGGAATATCCAGATACCCCATCTCCTGCGCCACATTAGCGATGTTTACCATGCTTCGCCCTGCAATGGCAACTTTGCGCCCGTAGTGGCAGGCAGCATTGATAACCTGCTGAATGCGATGTACATTGGATGCAAAGGTTGCGATAATAATCCGTTCTTCCGCTGTACGGAAAATATGGTCAAAACTCTCCCCTACCGATTTTTCCGATGTACTGTATCCGGGACGTTCTACATTGGTACTGTCAGACAGAAACGCCAGCACACCTTTATTCCCCAGCTCGGCGATACGCTGATAGTCAATCCCGTGCCCATCAACCGGTGTTTGGTCAAATTTAAAGTCGCCAGAGTGCAGAATAATGCCATACGGCGTATGCACTGCCACCGCAACTGAATCCGGAATACTGTGGCAGGTGCGAATCATTTCCACGCGGAAAGAGCCTATCTTAAACTCCTGGCGCGGTTTCACCACATGCAGTCTCGGATTTGTTACAAATGTAGTTTCTTTCAGTTTTGTTTCAATCAGACCGATTGTCAGTTTCATGCTGTATACAGGCACGTTGATTTCGCGCAGCAGATATGGAAGCGCGCCGATATGGTCCTCATGTCCGTGGGTAATAACAACCCCTTTCACCATATCCCTGTTTTCCAGCAGATAACTGATATCCTGAATTACAATATCGATGCCCAGCAGTTCCTCGTCCGGGAACAGCAGCCCGGCATCGATAATCAGAATCTCGTCATCACATTTGATAGCTGTCATGTTCTTCCCGATTTCTCCTAAGCCGCCCAGTGGAATAATACTGACACCATCATATTTTTTATTCTTAATAACCGTAACCTCCTGTCATAAAAAATTTTATGTTTCCGACCAAACCAACTCTTATATTATATACTTTTTTTTACAAAAAAACAATACAAAACGGAAATAAATGCAATCTCAATTGTATAAAACCTTTCTGCCCTTATTTATTAAAGTATGCAGCAATCCGGATAATATTTCATTCCTGCCAGCAGTATTGACCGTTTTTTCATATTTTAAACAGCACACAAAAAGCGGCCGCCGTTTCCGGCAGCCGCCCTGTTCCAAAATCATATTCTGTTTCCTGCTTCGGGGTTCTACGCATTAATCTATTTGCACAGATTCCGGTTAACTTGCCGCTTCCACAAGCACCTGACGCGGATTATCGCCCCGCAGGTCTGCAACCTCGATTTTGAGCCCTTTTGGAACAAATGCCACATTGAGAATCTGCTCATCGGCACCGCTCTCATACAAAACCATATCTTTTTTGTTTTTCACCTGGGATTTTTCGCCCTCATCAGAATAGTCCAGCACATACACCAGCGTATCCAGATCATCGTTCTGCCAGATAAACTGTTTGCCGTACTGCTCATATACATATAAGTCGCGCACCACATCATACACGGCAAAATAATACGCCTGGCTCTTTCCGCCGGAAATCCGGCACTGCACTGCAACTTTGTTTTTCTCCAGCCAGCGGCAGCTAACAATAGACTTCACATACTCGTTACGCTCGTTAAAATCCACCTGTTTCCCGGCAGCCTCCACCACAGTGCCATTCACTATAATACCGCTGTCGATTACCAGTTCCGGCTCCTGAGTATTCTCCTCCGCAGCATCGTTTCCCGGCTGTTGTGCAGGAGTATCTGCACCGCAGCCAGCCAGAAAAGCAGACAGCAACAGAGCTGCCAGCAGTAATACCACTCTGTTTCGCATTCCCGCACCCCTCTCTCCCGGAATAAACCGCTTTTTTATACTTTTTTCGCCGTTGCAGGCTTAATTATCCTGATTTAGTTCCTGATGCCAGTAGATGGTCTGCGGGTCATTTGCCACATCAGAAAAACGGCTCAGCACGTTGCCGTACTTGAACGCATAGCTGAAGTATAAATAAATATCGTTTTTGCCAACAGATTTTGGCCGTAAAATAACTTTATCCGGATAGAACATATAATCATAGTCGGCATCACGCCAGTTTACTTCCAGGCCGTCAATAATCAGGCTGACATTGCCCCACTCCCCGATTTTAATATCAGAAAGCATACCGCGGCCGCACTGCACCAGCCCGTATTTACAGCCAATGCTGTAATCCCATTTTCCCAGAAACAGCGAAAAATGTTCCAGCAAAAAACGGCATGGCAGACTGATTTCTTCCTGAAGACGACGTTCTGTTGCAATTTTTTCTTTTAATGTCACCAGCCGGCAATAGTACGACGAACTGTCGTTATAGCCCGGCAGCTGTTCGGCCCGTTTCAGGCATTGTTCCATATCTTCGCAGATCAGAAGAAGCTCCTGATCCAGCGCAGCTCTCTGCTGTTCCATAATTTCCGCCTCCTAGCGTGTTGCACTTTCCAGTGTATTTTTCATCAGCATCGTAATGGTCATTGGCCCTACACCGCCTGGTACCGGTGTCAGCCAGCAGTCACGACCTTCCAGACTTGCGCGGTCCACATCGCCTGCCATTTTGCCGTCTTCCAGACGATTAATTCCAACGTCGATTACCACAGCGCCATCTTTAATCATATCACCTGTGATAAAGTTTGCTTTGCCGATAGCTGCCACAACGATATCCGCTGCCAGCAGTTCCTCTTTCAGATTTTTAGTTCTGGAATGGCACATGGTCACGGTTGCATTTTCACGCAGCAGCATCATTGCCACCGGTTTGCCCACAATATTACTGCGGCCTACCACAACCGCTTTTTTACCGGTAATATCGATACCGGTTTCTTTGATTAAATCGATGCAGCCTTTTGGCGTGCACGGTTCAAAAGCAGGTTCGCCAATCAGCAGAGAACCCAGATTTTCCGGCAGGAAACCGTCTACATCTTTTTTCGGGCTGATAGCATGAATCACAGCTTTTTCATCAATATGTTTCGGCACCGGCAGCTGCACCAGTAAGCCGTGAATTTTTTCGTCGTTATTTAAACGGTCAATCAGCTGCAGTAACTCCTCCTGCGTGGTGTCTTCCGGCAGGCGATGTACTTCTGAATAAAAGCCAACCTCATGGCAGGCTTTTTCTTTATTGCGTACATACACCTGAGAAGCAGGGTCTTCACCCACTAAAATAACCGCCAGACCCGGCACAATACCCTGACCTTTCAGTTCGGCCACTGCCTGTTTCACTTCTTCGCGACGTTTCTGCGCCAGCTGTTTTCCATCAATTAATTTCAGCATGTTTTTCTGCACTCCTTATATTGTGATAATATCGTATCCTTCTGTGGATACACCGTTTCATATTCCTTTTTATTTTATAACATTGTTCTGAACCGTGCAACCATATTTATTTTGCTTTTTGCGCCTGTTTCCAGTATAATTGAGTATTGAATTTATTATTACCGGTTCCGAAAGGAGTGCTGCCTATGTGGCGCAAACTAAACAAACCTCTGCTGGCCAAAATCCGCAGAGCCAGCCGTGAATACGGTCTGATTCAGCCTTATGACAAAATCGCTGTAGGCTTATCCGGCGGCAAAGACAGCACCGTTATGCTGTACGCCTTATCCGTTCTGCAGAAAACCCTGCCGATTCCGTTTGAGCTGGTCGGCATCTCACTGGATGTAGGCTGGAATAATGATTACGAATTAGTAGGCCGGTACTGCCGGGAACTGGGGATACCCTTTCATCTGGAACAGACCCAGATTGGCCGCATTGTTTACGAAGAACGCAAAGAGGCAAACCCTTGCTCACTCTGTGCCAATATGCGCCGAGGAGCCATCAACAGCGTGGCAAAACAGCTTGGCTGCAACAAAGTGGCGCTGGGCCATCATTTAGACGATGCGCTGGAAACCTTCCTGATGAGTATGGTATTTGAAGGCCGTATGCATACCTTTTCACCGCGCACTTATCTGAGCCGTGCCGATATCACCGTTATCCGGCCGATGATTTATGTCTATGAGAAAGATATTATTTCCATTGCCAATAAATTAGAACTGCCTGTGGTACCGAACAACTGCCCGGCCGACGGCCTCACCAAACGCACCACCATGAAAGAAGAAATGGCCCGCTTTGAAGCCATGAACAGCACCGTGCGGGAGCGTATGCTGAACGCCATCACCACAACATTATGGGCACCGCTCATGCTGCCCGAAGAAGAACAGGTTATGAAACCGATAAAAAAAATGCTGCAGGCTGAAAAAACGACGGAAGCCGAAAACCAGCTCGGAGCAAACGCAAAAACTCAGACTGCCGAAGCAGCGATAACTCCTCCTCCTCAGCATCAGCCGGAAACATCAATCTCTAAACAGAGCCTGCTGGAACAGTAAAACCAGAAAGCTGGAACAGAACGATTTCTTCATCGTAATGTTTCAGCTTTTTTTATGCCTCCTGACGCTGTTTTTCCCTACAAATCTCTTGTGTTTTCCCCCTGTTATCTCTTATAATATATTGGTTAAGGTATTTTTCAAAGCTATGTAATTACAAACGTATACGATGTATGTTTTAAGGAGGATATTTTATTTATGAACGCATTAGAAAACAGCCAGATTCGTGATATCGCGCTGGCTCCAAAAGGCCACGATAAAATCAACTGGGTAAAAAACCATATGCCGATTTTAAATCAGCTGGAAGAAGAATTCCGCCGCACTCAGCCGTTTGCCGGTAAAAATGTGGCAATCTGCCTGCATTTAGAGGCAAAAACCGCTTATCTGGCACTGGTAATTCAGGCCGGCGGTGCAAATGTTTCGGTAGCGGCAAGCAATCCGTTATCCACACAGGATGATGTTGTTGCGGCTCTGGTAGATTCCGGCGTAACCGCATTTGCATGGCACGGTGCAACCGATGAGGAATATTTCGGCCACATCGATGCGCTGATTCACACAAAACCGGACTTATTCATTGATGACGGTGGCGACATGACCAGCCTGTTCCACAGCAAATATCCGGAAATGCTGGAAAACATCATGGGCGGTGCAGAAGAAACCACCACTGGCATTATTCGTCTGCGCTCCATGGCAAATGACGGTGCTCTGAAAATTCCTATGATTGCGGTAAACGATGCTATGACCAAATATTTCTTTGACAACCGCTACGGTACCGGCCAGTCCTCCTGGGATGCTATCATGCGTACAACCAACCTGGTAGTTGCCGGTAAAACCGCTGTTATTGCTGGCTACGGCTGGTGCGGTAAAGGCGCTGCTATGCGTGCAAAAGGCCTGGGTGCAAAAGTTATCGTAACCGAAGTTGACCCTATCAAAGCCATTGAAGCAATCATGGACGGATTCCAGGTAATGAAAATGGTAGATGCCGCTCCTCTGGGCGATTTCTTCCTGACGGTAACCGGCGATAAAAAAGTAATCACCGAAGAACACTTCGCAGTAATGAAAGATAAAGCAATTCTGGCAAATGCCGGTCATTTTGATGTAGAAATCGATAAAGAAGCACTGAATAAAATGTGCGTAAAACACGGCCAGACCAAACCAAATATTGAGGAATTCCATTTTGAAGACGGTCGCAAAGTATATCTGTTAGGCGAAGGCCGCCTGGTAAACCTGGCAGCAGGCGACGGGCATCCGGCAGAAATTATGGACCTGACCTTTGCTCTGCAGGCACTGAGTCTGGAATATGTACTGAACAACCCTGGCCTTGAAAACACTGTACACTCCGTTCCGAAAGAAATTGACGAACGTGTTGCAAAAATCAAGCTGCAGGCTCTGAATATCAATATCGACAGCCTGACTGCCGAACAGCAGGAATACTTAAACAGCTGGCAGCTGTAAACGTCTGAACAGAACGGGAGGAACTTCCCTTGCTGAAATTATCCTTTGTCTGTCTAGATACGGAGACAACCGGTCTGGACGAAAGCGCCGAAATTATTGAAATCGGGATGGTAAAAGTCATCGACGGCCAGATTGCAGACCGTTACAGTCAGCTGATTAAACCGTATAACCCTATCCCGGAAACCATCACCCAGCTCACCAGCATTGATGATGCCATGGTGGCTGACCAGCCTCACTGGGAAGGCGTAGAGCAGGCTGTGCTGGATTTTATCGGCGATTATACACTGGTGGCACACAATGTCAGCTTTGACCGCGGCATGCTGGAAAATCATCTGGGCCGTGTGCTGCCAAACCAGTGGGTGGATACCCACGACATGGCCAAAATTTTTGTACCTACCCTGACCAGCTATAAACTGATCAGCATTGCGGGGGCACTGGGCATCAGCGGTGACGGATTTCACCGTGCACTGCAGGATGCCGATATCACAGCGCAGGTATTACTGAAATTATCGGAAGATGCCAGCGCTATGGACCCGTTTGTGCTACAGCGGATTCTGCAGGTATTTGAAGGCGAGGAATGCGGATTAACTGCATTGCTGCGCGCTATTTTAAGCGAAGCGGTAGCCCATGCCGAAATCGGCAAACGCTACATGGCAGAAAAAGAACTGCCGGTTTACGGCAAACGGCCTCTGCTATCCTTTGACCAGATGGATTCGTTTTTTGAACCGGACGGCCTGATGGCAAAAGCCAGCGACTCCTTTCAGCATCGGCCGCAGCAGCTCAAAATGGAGCAGACCATCGCAGAGGCCTTTGCGTGCCAGAGCCACGGCATTATCGAGGCGGGCACCGGCACCGGCAAATCCTTTGCCTATCTGCTGCCTGCTTTGTTATGGGCCTACGAAAACCAGTGCCGGGTACTGGTAAGTACCAACACCATTGCACTGCAGGAACAGCTCTTTCAAAAAGACATTCCATTCTTAAAACAGTGCCTGGATTACGATTTTCCGGTAGCGCTGAGTAAAGGCCGCAGCAATTACATCTGCATGCGTCGTTTTGACCAGTATGTGAAACAGGCGCCAACAGTCAGCTGGACAGAAAAACTGTTTATTGCACAGCTGATTCACTGGCTCACCTTCACCGAACAGGGCGATAAAGAAACACTGAATTTAAACAAACTGGAGCATCAGTACTGGGCATCCATTGCCAGCCAGACCGAAACCTGCCTGGGCGGGCAGTGCTCCCGTTTCCGCGACTGTTATTACATGCGAAACCGCAAACAGTGCGAAAACAGTATGCTGATTGTAACCAACCACGCCCTGCTTCTGCAGAACATCAAACTGGAAAATCAGATTCTGCCTGAATTTAAACATGTGATTATCGATGAGGCACACAACCTGGAAGACGAAGCCACACGCCAGTTTACCGACACAGTAGACCTGGAATTTCTTCGCAAAACCAGCCAGCATCTGCTCCGCAGCAGCAGCGTGGTGAGCCGCATCATCAATAAAGTGAAAGACCTGCACGAAAACACCGATGCCTACGGTGAACTGCTTCTGGCTCAGCGTCAGCTCAAAGAGGATGTAACCATGCTGGAACAGCAGGTAAAAACCGCCATCGATTTTGTGTTTACCATTGGGCAGCTTTCCCACAGCAACGAATACCGCATCACCGCCAAAGAACGCAAAACCGACTGGTGGCAGCAGCTTGCCAGCCAGCTGGAACGCATTCAGGGTATGGTGATGACCATTCACAACCGGTTATCGCATATGCGCAACCGCATCGATATGTTTGAAGATCTGGACTTACTGGCAAAAGAACTGGTATTCAACCAGAGCTGGTTTGCCGAACAGCACAAATTTATCGAGACCTTCCTTGGCGAAAAACGCAGAAACGACATTTACTGGATTGAGTACACCCGCAGCACATGGGGCTCCAATCTGTGCCTGTCGGTGGCACCGATTGATGTGATGCCTCTGCTGAAAGAGCGACTGTTCACATCCAACGAAAGCGTTATTCTCACATCGGCCACACTGGCCATCGCCAATCATTTAAAATACACAGCACAGCTTTACCTGCTGGATGATGATGAGTACTTATCCTACATCACACCGTCACCTTTTGATTATCAGAAACAGTCGTGCATTGCAATCCCGACGGACATTGCCGATTATTCTCAGGTAAGCGAGGAAACCTACTCCTCCATGCTGATTCAGAGCCTGGAAAAACTGATTCAGTCTGTCACCGGCGGTGTGCTGATTCTGTTTACATCCTATGCGATGCTGAACAAGACCTATTTTGCGCTGAAACGCAATCCAGATTTAAAAGATTACAACATTCTGGCCCACGGGCAGGACGGCAACCGCACCAGCATTCTGCAGAGCCTCAACAAAGGCGAAAACACCATTGTGCTGGGCGCCAACAGCTTCTGGGAAGGCGTGGACGTAAAAGGCACAGGCCTCACCACACTGGTGATTACCAAGCTGCCGTTCCAGCCTCCAACCCGCCCGATTACCAGCGCCAAAATGGAATATCTGCAGGCCCAGGGCAAAAACAGCTTTGCCGCATACAGCCTCCCGCAGGCTGTGCTGAAATTCCGGCAGGGCTGCGGACGGTTAATCCGTTCTGCTGACGACTGGGGCACCATTGTAATTCTGGATAAACGGCTGTTAACCAAAAACTACGGCAAAGATTTTATCAACTCTCTGCCGAAACAGCCAATCCTTCGCAAACCATTAGACGAAGTCTGCCAGAGCCTGCACAACTGGATGCAGAAAAAAGCAAACGGAAAATAAGCAATAAAACCAGATAAGATGCATAGAAAAAGGAGATTGCCCGCGTGTGAGGGGAATCTCCTTTTTTAGTGTACGATAATACTTCTATTCTTTAAGAAAATCTTCGCACGTGTATTCAATTTGACTAACGCAATGCTACTTTAATATTGCTTTTATATGCCTCTACACCCGGCTGATCAAATGGATTGACTCCAGTTAAATAACAGCTCACCGCACAGGCTTTTTCAAAAAAGTACACCATATATCCAAAGGATTTTGCGCTCAGTTCACTGACTGTCAGGCGAATGTTCGGTGTATTATTTTTCAGATGCGCTTTGCGAGCGCTTTCTTCCACAATCTGATTCAGTTCGTGCATGGATTTTGCTATTCCGGCATATTCACTGCCTTCCAGCGACACATCTTTCCGAATCTTCTCGATGGTCAGCACGGTTTCAAAGAATATCTGGCGACCATCCTGCAGAAACTGCCCCATAGAGTGTAAATCGGTAGACATCTGTAACGACATTGGGATAACACCTTGGCCCTCTTTGCACTCACTCTCACCGAAAAGCTGCTTCAGCCATTCGGTAAAATAGCGCAATCGACCTTCGTACACCTCAAAGATTTCTATGACCTTTCCATCCTGCTGTAACAGATTTCGCAAAAGCCCGTACTGATAACAGATATTCTCCGTTAAATCAGCATTATCATAGGCTTTACACGCCTGCGCTGCCCCTTCCAGCATGGATACGATGTCGATACCGGCAACTGCAATAGGCAGTAAACCAACCGGTGTTAATACCGAATAACGTCCGCCGATATCATCTGGCACTGCAAAGGTTTTATAGCCCTGTTCATCCGCTTCCACACGCAATATACCCTTAGACGCATCGGTGATGGCATAAATACGCTTTGCCGCTTCTTCCATACCGTAACGCTGCTGCACATAACTCCGCAGCAGTTCAAACGCAATAGAAGGCTCCAGCGTTGTGCCCGATTTGGATATCACACAGAGGCATACTTCCTCATCGTTTAAGCGCTCCAGAAGTTCTTCGTAGTAGATGGCACTAAGATGATGTCCCGCAAAATAAATGCGCGGGCGTTTCAGCTTACCGGCATAATGCTCGTTATAAAACGGCGACTGCAAGAGTTCAATACACGCTTTGGCACCCAGATAGGAGCCGCCAATGCCGATTACCACCAGCGCTGTACACCTCTGCCGAATTTCCTCCGCTGTGTTTAGAATATCCTGAAGCAGTTCTCGCTCCACTCGCAGAGGCCAGTCCACCCAGCCCGTGTAAGCATCTTCTTTTTTATTCAGTTTTTCATGGAATTTACTGATTTCCGGCTGATACTGTAACCAGTTCAGAGAATCAGGCATAGCCCAGTAATCCAGTTTCAGCATTTTTTCACTTCGCTTTTTATTTTGTATCTTGTACAGTATAAATCCTGAACTGCAAATTTGTCAATCATTGTATTTTCTATCAATATATTAATATTAAAAATCCGCTTTGAACTCACAAAGCGGATTTAAGAATCATATTGTTTTGCATTTTTTTACAAATTAATTCAGCATCCCGAACCAGCCGATGCCTTCGTAAATCCAGCCCACACTTACCAGCATATCACGTTCTTCCGTACTGCCGGTGTAATGATGGCTGCCGCAATCGGCATTTGGATTATACAGGCGATACTGTGGAAGATTATCTGCACTTGCACTGTTCCAGCAGACACCTTCATACTGCCAGCCTACAGCTGTTAAATTATCTCTTTCTTCTTCGCTCATAGTATAATGGTGGTCACCAGAGTTTGGATTAAACAAACGATAAACCGGTGCACCTGTTTTGGTAGGCGCATTCCATGCTACCCCTTCGTAATTCCAGCCAACGCTTACCAGCATATCCCGTTCCTCGATACTACCGGTATAAAAATGTTCCCCGCTGTTTGGATTGTATAAGCGGTACATTGGAGTGGTTTCGATTTTTTCAGGTTTTGGTTCTGGTTTTGGTTCTGGTTCTGGAACAGACGGGGTCTCACCAAGAACTCTTGCTTCCGTAAATGCGAACGGGCTGAAATGCGTCAGCACAAACGATGCATAAGGTTTCCCGCTTTCATACGTAATCGCAGGCACAATTAATTCATAATCTCCTGAACTATTCAGGAAATGCAGAATTCTAAAACGATCGTGTACTGTAATATTGGCTGGTACCGGCATTTTAATATGCACTGGTACTTCCAGGCTACCATCCGGATTAATCCCGTCGCCAGAGAGGTTCATATCCATAAATACAGTATTTTTATACTGTTGCGCATTATTAATTGGATAATCAGTTTTAGATTTACTGATATTGAATGTGACTTCACTGTTTGCCACATCAGTATTTAATGCTGCACCGGTAATGACAATTGCATCCAAAACACCGCTGTTCATCGCTTCATTTGTTACATTCACACGAACGGTAACGCCCTGTTCATATCTATATAAGCCATCCAGGTCATTTAAACCCATAACTACATCATCACTTGCAGCCAGCGCAGCGGCTAAATTTCCTTTATTTTCTTCAAGCAGTCTGGAACGAGCCTCTGCAGCAGACATAACACCCTCTCCAACAGCGGTATTCCATTCTTCCAACTGATCGCCTACCTGATAAGACAGTTCCCCGATATCGGTTGTTGGGCTCATTGCGGAGATTCTACTGTTTGCAATTTTTGTAATATCATCACTAAAAGCCAGAACTTTAAAGGACCATTTTCCTCTGCCGTCATCCTGCATCTCAATTAAATCAAATAACCAGGTTTCATTGGTATAAACCCATTCCCCATCGGTTGTCAGCTCCTGTGGGCGTTCCCAGGTGGAACCGGCCAGCCATCCGTTTTTATAATAATAGATTTCATATGCCCAGGCACCTTCTACCGGTTTCCAGTAACGGGTTGTCCCTTCCCATTTCAAGTCCGTTGGAGCTGCCAGTTCATTATCCGGTCTCACATAAACATATTCACCGCTTGTTACCATTTCACTATCGGTGTAGGATACATCATCACCAACAGCTTTTACAGAAAAGCTATAGGTACCGCTTTCATTAAGCTCCGGTTTGATATTAATCGTTACGGTATCTCCATACTCATCGGTATAGAAACTTCTGGCTTCTCTACCGCAAGGCAGATCATATAATTCTCCATCTTTATAGATTTCGTAATAATATTCGCCTTCACAGTTTTCTACGGTATTCCAGCTGATATAACCGTATTCCGTCTGGCCTGCTTCATTCACATTCCATTTCAGATTTGTTGGTGCCGCTAACCGTGTGGATTCGGTAACATCAGAATCTGTTTTATTAACCACTACTGGATTTGAATAAAGATATTCAGCATCTCCAATCGTACTGTAATATTCTTTTGGTGTAACACGAACACGAATGAGATAGTTTTCCATTGTCATGAAATCCAGTCCATAACTTGGGAATAAGCTCCAGTTCGCGTTAAAATTCGTATGACTTCCCCAGCCCGGCACTTCTGTCCAGGACTTTCCACCGTCCACAGAATATTCCCAGCTGCAGCTAGCATAGTAATCTGGATATTCCTGATTATTTGCATAGGTTATAATCGCATGTAAACCATACATATCGGAATCAAACACAACTTCTTCCGCCACCTCGGAATCGGCCTGTGCTAACTGATCGGTGTAGATTGTGATAGCTTGAATCGCAGGCAGGCTTGCAGGGACTTCTTCCAGAATGACTTCCAGTGTACTATCTCCTGTAATGGTAGTTGCACAGCCGCCATATGCACCATCAATCATGACTTTCGCATAACTTCGATTGTTAATCCGAAAATCCTTGATACGGTAACCATCTACAATATCTGTGATTTCAAAAACGGCATAGGCTCTGTTGTCTTCTTCATCGATTGGAAGATATTCGCCATTTTCAACATATTCATCAGTGTACCAGTCATATGCTACAAAATCACAAAGGTTTTTATCATAAACGAATGTCAGCTGATAACCATTCTGTTCAGACGAATCGGTTCCGTCCTGTGCAGGGGTATAGTTATTTTCGTTCAGACATAAGATGCTGTCACTGCCGCTACCCCACAATTCAATTACCTGAGAGGAATAAGAATATGCAACTTCACGGTTATTGACATTACAAACATATCCATTGTCAATATCGCCCTCTGCGCCAATCAGGAACAACTTAGCGTTTTCCCCGACAGTATTTGTATCACAGTTGGTCACATCCACAAGAAACTGCTGTCCATTAATGGAGACAATATTCCACATATGTCCTCCGGCTCCGGTAGCACCTTCCATATAACCCTCTACGGTATAGCAGGAAATGTCATTTTCAAATGTAGATATGTCACACAGATACTGGAATGCTTTTGCATAGCCTTCACATACAACATTTGTTGTATTGTCACCATCAAACACATAGATTAACTGCCACGGATCACCGTAGCCTTCTGAATAATTCCCGTATGCAGCATCGTGATTATAGGATGCGAGATCGCAGATTTCCATACAGTAAACCAAAAGTTTTTTATAATCATCCAGATCTTCATATGCTTCAACAATGCTATTAGCATTTAGAACGGCTTCTACTGTGGCACCTGTTTTTTCTGTATCTACAGCAGGTGCATAATCTGTGTAATCTTCTGCCTGGTAATCTTCCGCAACAGAAAAACACAGGCTCAAATCGTAGACACTGCCACTCATCGTATCACAATTATACATCATTGCAAAACCGATTTCTTTGTCGTACCAATACAATTCATAAGGGCAGTCATGAAGCAGTGCGTCATGTACGGGCGTCAGCACTTCAAACACTGTTTCATTTGTTACGTATTGAGCATATTTATCATCGACCTGAATAACAGCAGATTCTCTTTCACCGTTTGCGATTGCAGTGATTTCTGTTTTCAACTGATCATAAATTGCTCTCTGTATCTCTCCAAGCTGGTTTCCGGCGGAAACTCCGTACATAGCGATGTTTTCTCCATAGAACATGTTCTGCACATATCCGGCAAACAGTTCTTCATTGTTGTTCTCGCCAGTACCCGAAAATACTTCATATTTGCTCTCTTGTAGTTCATTTTCCGAAGCCAGAGCAGCAAAAGGAACCATGCTGAACAACAGCATGGTTATTAAAAACACACTTAAAACCTTTAACCCTGTTTTTTTCTCCCTCATCATTTTTCACCTTTTTTCTGTAATCTTTTTCAGCCAGTCGTTTTTCGATAATTTCTACATTATCCTGCGCCCTATTTTCATAAAAACGATTGCCGACTCGATATTATATTACTTCCCAGAAAGTTTTTTCTCAATTTATTATCATAATATTCATGTATCACAAATCACTATCTAGTAAATAAAATGAATTTATACCTTATTGCAGTTGTTTCTCCCCCACTTACAAAAAACTGGTTTGACTCAAAAGCCAAACCAGTTTTTCATGTTTTCGTATGTTAAATGAACATAGTTTCTTTATCGAATCCCGAACCAGCCGATGCCTTCATAATGCCAGCCAAGGCTTACCAGATAATCCCGTTCCTCGATACTGCCGGTATAATGGTGACTGCCGCAGTCCGCATTTGGATTAAACAGTCTGTACTGGGGAAGATTACCTGCACTTGCACTGTTCCAGCAGACACCTTCATACTGCCAGCCTACATTCACAAGCATATCTCGTTCCTCAATACTTCCGGTATAGTGGTGATCACTATTGTTTGGATTAAACAGTCGATAAATCGGAGTCCCTCCATTTGCAGGTGCATTCCACGCAACGCCTTCATACATCCATCCCACATTGTCCAGCATATCCCGTTCCTCGACACTGCCAGTATAGAAGTGTTCCCCGCTGTTTGGATTGTATAAGCGATACATTGGATTAATTTCCATTTTATCAAATTCTGAATCCGCTGGAGGTGCAACCGGTGTATTTCCGGTATTGTTGCTGACTACACCGCCTTCAAAACGCATATAATGCGGTAAAAATATTTCCCGATTATAGTCTTTCTGAATATATTCCTGCAATTCATTAATCCGCATTATGACTCCGTCAGAATATTCTCCTTTATCATAATATTTTACATCATCAGTATAACCAATGCCTGCTCTTAGAATTGGTATGCTTTCCACACCAAAAAGCAGTTCTATTATAGACTTATCCGTAATAATCAATTCTACTGCATTTTCGCCCTGTATCCAGCCCGTTATTTCTCCACCATATATTTTTGTATTGCCTGTTTCAAAATTACTAATCCCTGTCGTAATACCGTCATATATTGATATTTGTCCATCATAATTGATTATTCCAGTACAAAATCCAGTTCCCAATTCTTCTGACCTAATCTCTCCATTATAAACATTTACTGTGCCACCGTCATCATTTTCTATTGCAATTTCAGGTGCGGTTATTATTCCACCTTTAATCTCTGCAATACCTGAATTAGAAACTGCTACTTTTACCTGATTTGTGGCTTTTGTAGCTACAGTGCCTCCAGACATTGTCAAGTAACCGTTTTTTGTGTTTGAAATACTGTTGTATTGTCCAACGACAGTTCCGTCGTTTAAAACAAATATATTATCATTTATCACACCTGTAACAGCCGCTACATTACCTCCATCCATAGTTAGAATCCCGTGATTGAGGATAGCAGGTTGATTCAAATAAGTAGCGTCATAATTTTCAATTCTACCATTTTCAATGATAAAGGTGCCAGCATTTCCAATACAAATGCCATCCGGAATTTCATTTTCTATTACTCCATCCGACATAGTAATTGTCCCGGAATCATAATTCCAAATACACTCATTGCGATATCTATCATTTGTATTTACGATTTTTCCACCAGAAATATTTATGCTCCCAGCATTACTTATGTCACCGACAGTACCGCCTGAAATATTCACGATTGAATCTTTAGCGTTCTCTAGAGAGGCTATTCGTCCCCCTCTGATATTCAATGGTCCACACTGATTTGTTATAGAATAAATAATGCAATTATCTATTTCCATAAGCCTACTATCATTAGGTGTCCAAATTGTCCCAATTTTCCCTCCTGTGACAGTTCCGTCTGACTGCTCTCGATACTGACAGTCGTGTATATAAGCCCCCCCTTTATCATTAATATCATAATTGCTAATATAAACATATTCGATATCATGTCCATTTAAACAGATATTTACATTTCCCCCGCTTGCTCTTGAAATGACTAACCCAGAGATATCTTCTGCCAGATAATAATTTCCCGTTCCTATACAAGAATGATTTTCATCTAAAAACTCTTGTGTCAAGACTCTCCAGTTTCCATCATGTGGATTATTCGTCACAAACAAATTTTCTACTGGATTACAGCCCGGAACCATGCCTGTACGCTGCTGCCAAAAATAATCCGAAGCGACTGTAATTCCACCAACTAATGCAGAAAATAAAAGTGCCGGAGCACTTGCTGTGCCAACAAGCGGAGCTAATAATGTTGTACCGATTAAAAATAACTTTTTATCATTTTCTAATGCATCAATCCTGAAATTTGCTTCTTCTTTCTCCGCTTTGGTCAATAAGGTGTTATTCTCAACCTCTTCGCGCAAGTCATCCATTTCTTTTGAAATAGCAAGATAATCATAAAGCTGACCTGCTACATAATTGGTTTGACCAAGTTTCGATGAAATATCATCTAAGCCCCAGGTATCAGCAGTGTTCTGAATAAGCAATTTTGTGTATTTATTTTCCGTTAATTCTTTAACCAGCAATAAATAAGTATCTGTTTCAAGCAAAGCGCCATCATCTAAATACACTGTATACTGCTTGCCGTTTTTTCCATCCAAATGATACGCTCTTAAATCAGATAAATCCTTGTAAACACCAAGCCAGTTTTCTAATTCGCTTTTGTCCATTCCGTTTTCATATACAAAGGTGCTGATGGATGCATCAATATAAACATCTTCCGCTCCATTAAAAAGGGACTCAATAACAACCTGAGCAGTAACTGTATCTGTGCTATCATCTTTTTTGATATTCTGTAAAGATACCCCTTCATCTTCTAACTGTGTCTTTAAAACATGCATATCAATATCATCGTCAATTGATGCATGTTCTGTTACCGCCACAGTCTTTTTGGTATATAAAACACCAATTGTACCCGGAATATAATTATAATCATTTGGATCAAAATAGCCTTGCGCTTTATATAATCCCGCATGCTCCTCAACCGCTTCTAAATATTTTATTTCATCATCGATTGTACTGGTAATATAGACTTTATCAATTCTTGTCGCATTATCAAACTGAACTTCAAATATTAATTCTGTACTTGCTTCAACTGTAAGCTGCGGTTGAATGTCCAAAGGTAATAAAGAAATCGTCTGATTGTCTGCCCCATCAAAATATGTCAGTGTTAAAGAAGTTACGACAGGTTCATTATATTCGTTTAAACTGTCCGCAAATGCGGCAGTAGGTATGAAACATAACAGCGTAAAAACTGAAATAAATTTTTTGTGTTTCATGTGGTTTATTTCCCCCTTTTGTGTTTTTCGTAGTCAGAACGTTATCTTAAACTAAATATATTATAGATGGAATATTCAGATAATGCAATATAACTATACTAAAGACGAAAACCCTTCTATAAATTCCTAAAAATTTTTACCTGGATTATGTTCAGATCTAAAAATTAAATAGCGCCGTACATAGCGATTTGAATATATCATCTCACTATATATGACGCTGTTTTAAATCTCAAAACAGTTCATGTCCCTGACCTGTTTTTTCAATATAAAGGTTATTTAATTATTTACCGAATCCCGAACCAGCCGATGCCTTCGTAAATCCAGCCCACACTTACCAGGAAATCTCTCTCTTCCGTACTGCCGGTGTAATGATGGCTGCCGCAGTCGGCGTTTGGATTATACAGGCGATACTGTGGAAGATTATCTGCACTTGCACTGTTCCAGCAGACACCTTCATACTGCCAGCCCACATTCACAAGGTTATCTCTCTCTTCTTCGCTCATCGTATAATGGTGGTCACCAGAATTCGGATTAAACAGACGATAAACCGGTGTACCTGTTTTGGTAGGCGCATTCCATGCTATCCCTTCGTAATTCCAGCCAGCTGTTATCAGATTATCCCGTTCCTCGGTACTGCCGGTATAGAAGTGTTCCCCGCTGTTTGGATTGTATAAGCGATACATTGGAGTGGTTTCCACTTTTTCCGGAACTGGAGCTGGAATAATTGGAGATGACGGTTCATTACTGTCATAATCTGCGAAGATTGTTTCACTGTTGTTTCTGGTTAATGCATAGTTATCGCCATCGGTATTGATGATATTATCCAGATTGCCGGTTAATTCATCGCCAGGAGTAATTGCAATATTCTTAAACTCTACAATACGCTGTTCTTCATCACCAGTTCCATTTGCCAGATATTCCGAAATGGTGTAATCGACACTGCCTTCCCCGGTTGCCACAATCTTAATGTCATATTCCTGATCATTCGGCATATCAATGGTTTTTACGCCATCTTCTACACTCACTACCAGCATATCTGCATCAACAGTTTCATTTACCACACTTGCTGCCAGATTGCCGTTTTCGTCATAGACATATACATCTACCGGGCAGGCAATGATAGCCCGTTTAAACCAGCGGTTTGTACGCTCATTGGTACTGCCAAATAGTTCTTCTGCCGTGCAGCTGTCCATCCAGCTGTAATAAGCAGCCATGCTGTGTGCACTGAACACACGCTGATTCATTTTATGATTTTCTACAAAAAACGCTGTGATTGGCACATATTCACTAACACTTGCAACAGCCAACGGACCAATATCATCAGTTACAATACTGTAGGCAAGAGAATAAAAATACTGATGCGGTGTCAGTCCCTCCCAGTTTTCGTTTTCATAAAACTGCTTTACAGTTGGCGCAAGTGTAAGAACATTGGAAACAAGTTTATCCACTTTTTGTGTCCCTTTGGTATACGGCTCATACGCTTTATTTACCAGACTGTAGTATTCCGCACTCATATTATTGTATACCGCATTATAACCGGAACCGTAATAGCTTTTGCTTGGCAAAAGTAAATCGATTCCGTAGCGTTTATAGTTCCAGTTCGCCAGCGGTACTCGTGTTACAAAGTCTTCACCATTTAAAATATTGAAGATATTATTATAATTCGATGCATGGTTATCGATTGTAACAGCTGGAGTCGCAAATGTATAGCCATACACATTTCTTGCCTGCGTTAAGCTGGAATTGGTTAATTCTTTTGCTACCAGATTGGCAACTGCCGCACCACGGCTGTGACCGGTTACCAGGAATTTGGCATTGGAACTGTTAAGCCCCAGCTCTTCTACATACTGTTCCAGATTCTTCATCACATCATCGGCACAAATCTGAAAACCTGCATGTTGATTACCCTGTCCAACATTAAAGTTGCTGTACCATTCTTCATCACCGCTGGTTCCTTTCACAACCACTGCCACCAGAGTATATACATCACCGTTATCTTCAACCGGTTTTGCGGCAAAGTTATACGAAACCATATCATTGTTCAGCTTCTCACGTTCTATATCATAATTAAAGCTCTGCACATTGCTGAATCCGAATGCAGTTAACGCTTCCTGTATTTTTTCACTTGCCGGTTTTCCGCCGCTTTCTACATAAGAAGCACCGCTTAATGCCATAGAAGCCGTAGCTAAATCATGCATGTAGTAGTTAGACGAATTATCAAACCAGCTGTCTTTCCACTCAACATCCACATCAGCATTTCTCATACCTGGACCTGTAGCAATTGTAATATTTTTTACAATAGAAACATCCGGATTTTTCGTTTTAAAGCTCCAGTCTCCTTTTTCAAGGGCAGGGCTTGTTGTTCCATCTTCAAACTTAATATACCCTTGACCCATAGTGATATAATATTCGGTGTTTTTCTCTAACAGTGCATGAGCATTGGTTGGAGTAATTGTCACAATAGTATTATCGTTATTAATCACCATTTTGGTGCTGAATGCATTGTTTAATTCAGCACTAGGATCTTTCCAGACTAATGTATCATCCGATGCACGATAAATGGCAAATGGTGCTTTCGAAGCATCAATCTGAACCGCTGCCCCGTTCATGGTTGCCGGTACTTTGTTAAACTGGATATGAAACTCTGGTAAATCCGCGGCATCGTAACCAACGTTTGTGGCACCATTCACAGGATTTGTGCCGGTAATAATGGTTTCAACAGAAACAGGAGGTTCATCTTCATCCGGTATAACCGGCACATCTGGCTGTTCTGGATAAGATGCCCCTTCCCAGACTGCGGTATTGTAGCCGTTCCAGGTTGGACTCGTCCATCCTTCTTTTCCTTCCAGATAGTAAAGAACCACTGTAGCCGCGTCAAAAGAAGCATAATAATCATCATCCGCCGGTTCAACAGCCGGGGCATCGCCATAAAAATAGACAGATTTCAAAAGCGGGCAGTTACGGAATGTTTTTGCACCGGTAATGGTAGTCAGACTTGCTGGAAGTGTTACTTTTGTTAAATTGCTGCAGCCTTTAAAAGTAGAATGATACAGTGTTGTTACACCATCTGGAATTACAATACTTGTAAGACTGGTGCAATCCTCAAATGCTGAGTTTTCGATAGTTTCTAACGTTGATGGAAGGCTTACCTGAGTTAATGCACTGCATTCCCCGAAAGCATTTTCGCCAATTGTTTTTACTCCTTCTGGAATATGGATACCAGATAATGCCGTACATAACCAGAATGCATCATCACCAATAGATTCAATATCACTGCCAAGAGAAATCTGTTCTAAACCGTAGCAGTTACGGAATGTATTTTCATTGATTTGTTTTAGTCCATCCGGTATAACAATGCTTGTGAGACTGCTACAGAAGTTAAAAGCACCATCACCAAGAGTTTCCAGACCGTCCGGCAAAGTAACCTTATTTAAGGAAGTACAAGCCGAAAAGGCGAAATCTCCAATTGCTTTTAAACCATCTGGCAGCACCAGTGTTTCCAGACTTGTACATCCACAGAAGGCACGCGTTTTGATTTCCTGAAGCGAAACCGGGAATTCAATCGTTTTCAAAGAAGAACAGTCATAAAAAGCATCTTCACCGATACTTGTAATACCATCCGGCAGAACAATAGTTTCCAGACTTCCGTATTCTTTAAATGCATAATCCGGTATCACATCAGTCCATCCAAACTCGTAGTTATATCCTCCACCGACAGGACCAGCAGTTATAAGATTTGTACAGCGGTCATCTATGATTGAATCCTCATATACGGCACTGGACGGAACAACAAGTTTCTCTAACTTAGAACATGCTTCAAACGTACCTTTCCCGATTTGAACATGATTATCCGGAATGACTGCAGTTGTGATGGCAGTTGCTGCAAATGCACGGTCACCAATATAGGTTACAGTTTCCGGGATATTGACACTGGAAAGATTCTCTGACCACGCAAATGCTCCTTCTTCAATTCTTGTAACAGAATCCGGAAGTTCTACAGCCACAATGGAACGAAAACCGTTAAAAGTACCCTGGCCAATGCTGGTTACCCCTTCTTCCACAATAACCGTAACAGAAGCATAAGTCTCCCCGTATTGAAGTGTCAAATACCATGGTATGTCTTCCTGATATTCATACGAAGCCATATCCCCGTTACCACGAATAGTAAGCACGTGGTCCACATATTCCCATGTCAGGTTTTCCCCGCATGTACCGCTATACGGAATCGAATCATCTGCAAATGCTGTTACTGGTAAAAAGCTAAACAGCATGCAGAAAACTACAATACCCGCAATTATTTTTCTTTTCATAAATACCCTCCTGTTATTTTCAGTCTCCATACTGGCCGATTTCTGACTTTCATATGGTTTTGGCCTGAATCGGCAGACTATATGTAAACTCCCGATTCGGTAAAAACAAATCGGGAGTGAATATTATGTTTCTATTGCAGCATACCAAACCAGCCGATACCTTCATACTTCCATCCAACACTTACCAGCATTTCACGTTCTTCGATACTGCCGGTATAATGATGACTGCCGCAGTCTGCGTTTGGATTGTACAGGCGATACTGCGGCAGATTTTCCGAACCTGCACTGTTCCAGCAGACACCTTCATACTGCCAGCCTACATTCACAAGGTTATCTCTTTCTTCTAAACTCATTGTATAGTGATGGTCACCATTGTTCGGGTTAAACAGACGATGAACATTCTGGCCTGTTTTCGTCGGTGCATTCCACCCGATGCCTTCATAATGCCAGCCAGCTGCTATCAGATTGTCACGTTCTACAATACTGCCGGTATAGAAATGTTCCCCGCTGTTTGGATTATACATACGATACATTGGTGTTGTTTCAATTTTCTCAGAACTGCCTCCAGTTGCCGGAATTACTCGACCAGTTGCAATCTGCTCATGGCAGACTTTACACCAGGTGTCACCAGTATAACCGTTCTGTGTTGCAGTTGCTTCTTTTGCCCCGCGGATTTCAGTTTCTTCATGCAGACATGGTTTTTCTTCCTCTCCGCCATACACATAAGCTTCTACTGCCAGAACCGGGCCATTGATAAAAGCTGTACCATTTGTTGTAACCATATTACGCACAGTATGGGTAGCACCAAATGTTATCCCGTTATCGTTCACAACAGTATTACTGCCCACCAGCAGATAATCCGTATTTTCTGCACCAGATACCGCTGCACTGGAGCCGGTAGCCGGGTCATTCCAGGTAACATCGACTGCATACCAGTTACCATCATCCATCTTCACATAGTTCCACATATGAGCTTCCGAATTTCCAGCAGCATTAATGCCAACCCCGTCTACCAGAACACAGTCAATGCCAGCTGCATCGCACAGTACTTTCATGGCTTTTGCATAACCTTCGCATACTGGCCCGTTTGCATCAGTTTTGCCTGCTAACGCGCTGATACACTCATGAGCATCTTTTCCTGCAGTAGTTGCATTGGAATTATAACTGTTATGACTAGTCAGCCATTCATTGAAATATTTAACAGCTTCGTATGGGGTATCCGGTGCCGATGCAACAATATCTCGAACCGCATCTTCGCGCTGTTCGATTGCACTGGCAATCAGTTCCGCACTACGGTATTCCTCCGCACGAATATCATAATTATCTGTTTTTGTAATCAGATAGGTCGTCATTTCATAATTTACTTTGCCACTCGCATCATATTTAAAGCTATAAACCGCTGTAATTGAAATACGGTCATTCAACCAGAAATATTCCGGATAATCCCGACAAAATGCACTATAGGCCGCATCAATATACGCATATGTTTCTTTCTCAAACAGATTCAGTTTTTTGCCAACCAGTTTTTTCGCTTCAGCAGTATCAATTTCTTTATTTCCAGTATAGTTTATATAATCTGTACCGGAAACAGTGGCCACTTCATGCCCGTATATCCCTTCACCAGCAAAAATCTCACCAGCTGCATACGGGTCAATTAATGCATCCGTGTTTTTCAGCCAGTTGTAAAATTCACGGGCATACTCTGCGCCAGTTAAATCCAGGCGGTCAATCCAGTTTTTATAATTACCTTCTTTTAAGGTGATATTTACAACTGGATTCTCTGCTGTCACTGGTACGGCAAATGCTGCGGTACTCATACTGAACAGCATCATCACAACCAGACATAGAGCCAGTACTGCTTTCTTTGTTTGTTTCATTTTATTCCCTCCATTTTTTCGCAATACCTGCTGCCTCCCGATATTGCTGTATTCCTTTCTCTATTATACCCGCTGGCAGATTATATCGCAATAATCTACTGCAAAACAGAGGATAAAATGAACGACCCCACCTTCAAGGTGGGGTTTCGTCGTTGCCCTATAAGGGCCTATTACCAGCTGAGCCTTAAGGCTCATGGTAAAGCCCGCCGCTCGCAATTTTTACTGGCTAGCCCTTAAAGGGCTTCTATCATTTCTTC
>JAFQEO010000031.1 GCA_017399005.1 Peptococcaceae bacterium
TCTTTTGACATAAAAATACCTCCTGATTTTTGATTCAAGCTGGCGGGCTTGTGTTCATTATATCAGGAGGTATTTTTATGCTTCACGCTAAAGCTATCTTTCCCTCCACGTGCATAGCACGTGGATTTTCTCTAATCGATAAAAATCCCTCTGCCGGATGCCCGACAGAGGGATTTTTCATTTTACCCAGACAGATTATATACAGGTTCCTGTCTGAACGATTTTGATTAACCTGTTATTTCAACATGCCATACCAGCCAATGCCTTCATACTTCCAGCCAAGACTTACCAGATAATCGCGTTCTTCCTCGCTGCCGGTATAGTGGTGGCTGCCGCAATCAGCATTTGGATTATACAGACGATAGATTGGCAGATTACTTGGGCTTGCACTGTTCCATGCAACCCCTTCATACTGCCAGCCCAGTGCTGTCAGATTGTTTACTTCATCCATACTGCCGGTGTAATGATGATCACCGTTGTTTGGATTGAATACACGATAGATTGGAGTACCGCGTTTTACAGGAGCATTCCATGCTACGCCTTCATACTGCCAGCCAGCTGCAACCAGAGTATCCCGTTCTTCCACACTACCTGTGTAGAAGTGTTCACCGCTGTTTGGATTAAACAGACGATGCATTGGAATGGTTTCAATACGTTCTTCTTCCTGTTTTTCGCCCTGCAATACGCCAGTTTCATCGAAGATATAAGTTTTATCGCCGATAGTCTGTTCACCTGTTGCCAGATGACCATCTTCATACGCATAATGCTTGTCATCTTCAATTGTAATCCAGTTGTCTGTCTGCAGTTTACCAGCTGCGTCAAAGATGTAATACATATCTGCAATGCAGTTTTTACCTGTTGCCAGGTGACCGTCTTCATATGCATAGTATTTGTCATCTTCTAATGTAATCCAGCTGTCGGTCTGCAGTTTGCCGGTTTCAGCATCAAAGATATAGCTTTCTTCGCCGATTGTCTGATACCCGTACGCCAGAGTACCGTTTTCAAATGCATAATAGGTTGCATTATCTACTGTGAACCAGCCGGTTGTCAGCAGTTTACCAGTTGTTTCATCAAACAGATAGGTTGTACCATCAATAGTCTGTCTGCCTAAGGCCATGTGACCATCGCTGTATGCATAATATCTGCTGCCTTCTACGGTAAACCAGCCGTCATTAACCGGTTCGCCTGCCCAGTAATAATACAGATTATCATTTTCTGCTACAAACGGACCTTTCTTCAGCTGTGCATCGTTCGTACCATCGATGATAAATTCATAGGTTAAACCATCGATTTCGGTTTTGCCAAGAGCCAGATGCCCATCTTCATATGCATAATAGGTTATGCCATTAATGGTAAACCAGCCGTCATTAACCGGTTCACCAGCCCAGTAGTAATACAGCGTACCGTTGTCGTTTACCAGGCTGCCCAGCAGCAGTTTCCCGCTGTTGTTATCGAAGGTGTATTCAACGCCGTCAAATGCGATAGCAACGGTTGTATATGGTTCCCCGTCAATAGTCATTTCTTCTGTGAACTGACCAGTCGGGTCGGTTACATAGTGACCGTTTTCATTGGTATGATACCATGCATCCGGATCATAACCATTGCGTACCCACTGATTACGCATCGGCAGGCTCGCCCAGTAGTAGTAACCATAACCGTTTGGATAGCTGATTAATGCCTGACCGTCTTCAGCAAAGTCATAACGTGCGTTTTTCGCCTGTGCTTCTTTGTCAGGATAGATGAAGGTACCGGTGGTCATAACACCGTTTTCGTCGTCGAAGTGATACCATTTGCCATCAGTATCCTGATACCAGCAGAATGTCTGTTTACCGTCTTTGTAATGATAGGTGCTGCCATTGGATTTTGTAATAAATCCGGTTTCGCCGCCAATCATTAAACCATTGTCAAATACCAGTTCTACTTCATCGATTTCCACGGTGCCGTTGTAACCTTTCCCGTTTTCATCGAAGCAGTAGGAATCTTCGCCTACCGTTACCCAGCCTGCGGATAATACGCCAGCTTTGCAGTTGTAGTTGGCACCGTCAATTACCAGCATACCGGTATATTTTTCCTGACCAACGCAGATACCGTTATCGCCGAAGTTGTAGTAGTAGCCTTCTACTTTTTCAATACCGTAGGTTTTTTCGCCGTCAACGTAGTAAGCGTAACCGCCTTCTTCACCAATCCAGCCGTTTTTCAGGCCGCTGTTCAGTGTATAGTTATCAGCGAATGTTTTATAGATATCCTGGAAGTAACCGCCGGATTCCGGTGCACCGTTAATGATGATATCCTCATGTTTAAACGGATAGATACCGAACTGTTTCTGGTTTTCTTCCTTCATTGCAAAGGTGTACAGTGCATTTGCACGCAGATAGATTTTGTAGCTGATATCACCACTGTTTACAACATTCAGACGTTTTTTGCCATCCCATGCTGCATCATCTTTCGGTGTCAGTTTGATACCGCTCAGGATACAGATTGGGTTTGCTGTTGCAGGGTCAATAGCAGCTGTCTGGTCTTTCCAGTTCAGATGCAGTGTCAGAGTGTTGGTTTCTTCATCGAACTCATATGGGTTGGTTTCATCCAGATAGAAGTATTCATTTACAACTTTCAGATTTTCATAATCCACATCCATATTGGCATCGAACTGAATTACCGGTGTTACTTCTGTTCTTGTACTTACACGTTCCGCCAGCTGTAAGAGGAAGTTCCATGCAGAAGCATCGGCTGCGTCAGCACCAGGCAGCATGTATGTCAGTTCTTCCAGCTGTTCCGGAATTGGAATCTGAGTCATATCAATACCGAAGGTATAGGTGGTTACCATATCTTCATCCGGATTTACAATCTGATAGTTTACATTATCGACTGTAGTGGAATTCGATACCTCTCTCAGCCATGCCAGCTGACGGTCACCGCCAGTAGCCTGGTTAAAGTCGAAGCTCGCTTCACCCTGCTTGTACAGAACTACTGTAATTTTATCATTTACTTCAGGATTTACCGCCAAAGAAGCAGTAATTTCTACTTTTTTGATACCGGATTCTTCTACACCTGTAAAGGTGAAGCCGTCGATTTCGCCGGCAGCTTCATTGCTTAATGCGAATACGATATCATTTTCGTTGATTACCACTGTTTTATTGTCGTACAGAGCTGCAATCGGCAGAGTTACTGTCTGACCATAAACAGCAGGCATATCATCTCTTGTGTAGTAGATGGTGTCAGGAACAACCACATGCATGGTTTTGCTGCCCACTACTTCACCGTTTAACATTACATTTACAGTTACATCGCCATTGCCTGCAGCAGTAAAGATGCCATCTTCATTGACAGAACCGATGCTGCTGTCGGAAACAGCCCATGTGATACCTTCCGGCAGGTCTGTTGCATTGCCCATTGCACTTACACCGGAAGCAGTCATCTGTGCGCTGCTGCCGATAGTCAGGTAGGATGCATCAGAATCCACAACCGCATGATGGAATTCGGTAGAGCTTGGTGCTGTAGATACAATCATCAGGGAAGTAGATACCGAACGGGCAAAACCGTCAGATGGTCTGTTTACAACCTGAATATCATCGGCACCTTCCGGACGAGCTACATAAGTAGTAGAACCGCCACCGTCCAGGTTTACCGCTTCCACACAGCCTGCTTCCAGCATAACCTGTGCGATTTCCAGCATGCTGCCGCCGCAGGACCAAGGTTCCTGACGGCCATCCATTACCATTAATACCACTTTACCGGTACGAGTAATACCAACCGCAGTACGGCTTGCACGGCTTACGTAATAGTCGCTGGTTGCATTGATTGTGATTTTACCATCTTTCACCAGAGTGCTGCCGAAGGCTGCGATACCTTCCTGTACCTGATCTTTCATTGCATTGTATTCCGCAGTAGTACCAATAACTGCAGTACCATCTTTCAGAATACCGAAGAAACCGTCAGCATTTGGAGTATGCCATTCTTTCCCTTCCATTACCAGCAGACCGCTCGGTTCACCAGTACTCATGTTATAACCGGCACCGTTGGTACCTGCTACAACCGTGTAGTTTGGAATGTACAGTTCTGCATTTTCCGGATTGCTGTGACGTTCCTGTGCTGCACGCATCTGATCCTCAACGCGGGACATTTCCCAGCCCAGAGATGGATCATTTGCATGGTAGTTTGCATATACATTTACATATTCACTGTTGATATCTGCAGTAGCTACATAGTATACAATCTGTTTGCCGTCTGCAGTTGTTGCTTTACTGATCTGCTGTGTTACACCAGGAGCGATAGTAGAGTATTCGCTTTCAAATACATCATAGTATGGATTGCTTTCTACTTCAGTCCAGTCGCCGGCCAGTTTACACAGATAATCTGCTACCGCATAGCAGCATGCTTTACGCATATCTGCCAGGTTTGCAGCAGTGTATTCACGAGTACCTTCTAAAGTACCAACAACCGAGTTACCGGTGTATGCCATAAATACCGCATCACGGATACCTGCACGGGAGCTTTCCCCGCCCAGACGATTCTGCAGATAGTATGCCGCACGCTGTTCATCATTTAATGTAGAGGTGAAATACCCCTGCATCATAGATGTTAAAGTGCCTGCTTTGTAATCTTTACCCTGCAGTTCGTTTGTCATGTAGAAACCATCCAGGTCACCCTTCATGTCAGTTTCACTGAAAGAACCTTCAATCGGTTTTTCAGGGAACGAACTTTCCGGCTGCAGCAGATAGTCTTCTGCAATTTCCTCTACCATATCTTCCACTTCAGTAGATTCCAGGCCAAACTGGTCTACCAGGCTTAACAGGTCAACCGTATCGCCAAACAGACCCGCAACATCGGCATGGTTTACACCAAAGTTGTTGTGATAGGTAATGTCCATAGTACCAAACATGTGACCCAGATCCGCATAGTCACCATTTGGCAGGTTAAAGTTTTTAATGTTTTTCAGACCGGTTACAATGCTTCTGTCTTCCACATTTTCAACAGCCGCGTTGTAAGCCTCTTCCTGCGCTTTTACATAATCCGCAAAACCGGTATCCTCATAACCCGCCATAATACCCCAGGAACCGGAGTTATAACGGTCAACACCAGTACGGATATACTTGATTACCAGCCCTGCAGCATCCTTACCAGGATTTGCTTTTACATATTCCGCTGCATAGCCTTCCAGAATCGCCAGATTTTCTACAAATGTGTCGTAATCAGCGATAGATGGTTCACCCAGAGCCGGGATTTCCACATAAGTTGTGTAATCACAGCCCTCACGCTGACATTCTTCGTAAGCCTCCCAGCCGATGCTGTAGTTGGTAGGCAGTTTTGCTTCAATCTGTTTCAGGTCGTGATCCAGAGCCGCTTCCGGTTCTTCTTTTTCTGTTCTACATACCGTACAGGTGAATGTTCTTACACCATCCTCTGTACAGGTAGGTTCCGTTGTTACACGGCCTGTATTCCATTTGTGTTCCAGCTGCGCAACTTTTTCCTGCGCTACCAGAACTTCACCGCAGACTTCACAGTGAGAACCTTCTGTTAAACCAGGAGCTTTACAGGTTGCATCGACTGCTTTGTCGATTACTTCTGTGTGACCTAATGCGTCTACCGTTACTGTTTCACGGGATACTTCCGCTTTACATACAGTACAGTAAACAACGGAATCATAGCTGCCGCCTTCTGTACAGGTTGCTGCTGTAGCATTTTCTGTTACAGCTTCACCTTCTGTATGGCCTAATGCATCTACAACTGTCTGTGCTGTTAATACTTCATTACATACAGAGCAGTGAGAACCCTCTGTTAAACCAGTTTCAGTACAGGTTGCTGCTACTGCTTTATCAGTTACAGCTTTATGACCTTTTGCAGGAATTACAGTCTGTTCTTCAAAAACTGTACCACATGCCGAGCAATGAGAACCAGCTGTTAAACCGGTTTCGGTACAGGTTGCTTCAACTCTTACATCCGCTACAGATGTGTGACCTGTTGGAGGCACAACAGTCTGAGCCTTGATAACAGTGTTACATACGGAGCAGTGAGAACCTTCTGTTTTACCAGATGTTGTACAGGTTGCTGCTACTGCTTCATCCACTACTTCAGTATGACCTGTTGCAGGGATTACTTTCTGTGCTGTTAATACTTCATTACATACGGAGCAGTGAGAGCCTTCTTCATAACCTTCCGTTGTACAGGTTGGTGCTACTGCATCATCTGTTACAGGAGTATGACCTAATGCTTCTACTGTTTCCTGTGCTTTCAGTACAGTGTTACATACAGAACAGTGAGAACCTTCGGTTAAACCGGTTGCTGTACAGGTTGGTGCCACTGCTTTATCGGTCACTGATTTATGACCGGTTGCTGTAACTTCGTACTGACCTTTTAATACTTTACCACATACAGAGCAATGGGAACCTTCGGTTAAACCTGTGTTTTCACAGTCTGGTGCCACTGCTTCGTCAATTACAGGTGTATGACCTAGTGCTTCTACTGTTTCCTGTGCTTTCAGTACAGTACCACATGCGGAACAGTGAGAGCCTTCGGTTAAACCAGTTGTTTCACAGCCAGGTGCCACTGCCTCGTCAGTTACTTCTGTATGACCTAATGCAGGGATTTCTTCCTGTGCTGTTAATACTTCTTTACATACAGAACAATATGTTCCTTCTGTTAAACCAGGCTCTGTACAGGTTGGTGCCAGATTTTTAATTGTTACTTCTGTATGCCCTAATGCTGCTACTTCTTCCTGAGCAACCGTTACTTCGTTACATACAGAACAATGTTTCCCGGCGGTTAAACCAGTTTCTGTACAGGTTGGTGCCACTGCTTTATCCGTTACTTCTGTATGACCTAATGCTTTTACAGTTTCCTGCGGAACTAACACGGTGTTACATACAGAACAGTGTACACCGGCAGTTAAACCGGTTTCGGTACAGGTTGGTGCTACTGCATCGTCATTCACTCTTGTATGACCTAATGCTTTTACAGTTTCCTGCGGAACTAATACTTCACCACATACAGAGCAATGTTTCCCTTCGGTTTTACCTGCGGTTGTACAGGTCGCTGCTACTGCTTCATCAATCACTTCTTTGTGACCTAATGCGTCAATAACTTCCTGTTCAGTTAATACTTCACCACATACAGAACAGTGAGAACCTTCTGTTAAACCAGTGTTTTCGCAATCTGGTGCTGTACCAGCATCGGTCACTGGTTTATGACCTAATGCTGCCACTTCTTCCTGCGCTACTAACACTTCTCCACATACAGAACAATGTTTCCCTTCAGTTTTACCTGCTGTTGTACAGGTTGCTGCTACCGCTTCATCAATCACTTCTGTATGACCTAATGCACCAATAACTTCCTGTGCAGTTAATACTTCACCACATACGGAACAGTGAGAACCTTCGGTTAAACCGGTGTTTTCGCAGTCTGGTGCTGTACCTGCATCGGTCACTGGTTTATGACCTAATGCTGCCACTTCTTCCTGCGCTACCAACACTTCTCCACATACCGAGCAGTGTTTCCCTTCGGTTTTACCTGCTGTTGTACAGTCAGGTGCTACTGCTTCATCAATCACTTCAGCATGACCTTTTGCAGAAATTTCTTCCTGTGCTACTAATACGTCCTTACATACAGAGCAGTGTTTACCCTCGGTTAAACCGGTGTTTACACAATCTGGTGCTACTGCTTCGTCAATTACTTCTGTATGGCCTAATGCCGGAATTTCTTCCTGTGCCACTAATACTTCGTTACATACAGAACAGTGAGAACCCTGTTTATAACCAGCTTCTGTACAGGTTGGGGCTTTTGCTAAATCTGTAACAGAAATATGACCTGTTGCAGGAATTACTTCCTGTGCTCTGATAACCTTGCCGCATACAAAACAATGTTTACCAGCAGTCAGACCAGTTTCCGTACAGGTTGGCGAAACAGCTTCATCTGCTACTTCGGTATGACCTAATGCTGGAACTGTTTCCTGTTCCACTAATACTTCATTACATACAGAGCAATGTTTCCCCTCTGTTTTACCTGCTGTTGTACAGGTTGCTTCCACAGCTTCATCGATTACTTCCGTATGATCTAACGCTGGTAATACTTCCTGTGCTTTCAGATCTTCACCGCAGACTTCACATTTTGTACCTGCTGCTAAACCTGGCTCAGTACATGTAGGCGGTTTTTCAGAAACAGTCGTTTCCTTATGACCTAATGCAGAAACCTGGGTCTGTGCAACTAATACTTCGTTACATACAGCACAATGTTTCCCTTCGGTTAAACCTGTTTCGGTACAGGTTGCTGCTACCGCTTCATCAATCACTTCTGTGTGACCTAATGCATCTACAACTTCCTGTGCTACTAATACTTCCTTACATACGGAACAGTGTTTCCCTTCGGTCAGACCGGTGTTTACACAGTCTGGTGCTACCGCATCATCAATCACTTCTGTATGACCTAATGCTGGAATTTCTTTTGTTTCAGAATGGTTACAGTTGTTTCTGGTACATTTAAATGTTTTTTCACCAGATTCGGTACAGGTTGGATTTTTTGTGACTTCACCATCATCCAGTAAATGGCCTAACGGTTTGATTTCTGCACCTTCAACTGTGTATTTACAGTTAAAACATTTACTGATGCTGGCTACACCCGGTTCAGTACAGGTTGGGTCAGTACCACCCTGGTTCCACATATCATGCGCCGCTTTAATTGTTTCTGTTTCTGTATAGTCACAGCCATCAAATGTACAGCTATATGTTTTGATACCATCTTCCAGATGACCATCAATAAAGCACTTTGCCTCTTTTGTTACTTCACCATTATCCAGTTTGTGAGCAACAGTACCTAAAACTTCCTGTTTCACTAATACTTCACTACATACAGAGCAGTGTTTCCCTTCGGTTAAACCTGTTTTCTGACAGGTTGGTTCTACTGCTTCATCAATTACTTCTGTATGACCTAACGCATCAATAACTTCCTGTGCTGTTAATACTTCGCCACATACGGAGCAGTGTTTCCCTTCGGTTAAACCGGTGTTTTCACAGTCTGGTGCTACCGCATCGTCAATTACTTCTGTATGACCTAATGCATCTACTACTTCCTGTGCTACTAATACTTCGCCACATACGGAGCAGTGTTTCCCTTCGGTTAAACCGGTTTCCGTACAGGTTGGAGGTACTGCTGCATCAATCACTTCGGTATGACCTAATGCATCTACTACTTCCTGTGCAACTAACACTTCCCCACATACGGAGCAGTGTTTCCCTTCGGTTAAACCGGTTTCAGTACAGGTTGCTGCTACCGCTTCATCAATCACTTCGGTGTGACCTAATGCTGGTACTACTTCCTGGGCTTCAAGTACAGTTCCACATACAGAACATTTTACCCCTTCGGTCAGACCTGTTTCGGTACAGGTTGCTGCTGTTGCAGGAATATCTTCTTCTGTATGACCTTTTGCTGGAATTACAGTCTGTGCAACCAGCGTTTCACCACATACGGAGCAGTGTTTCCCCTCAGTTTTACCTGCTGTTAAACACCCTGGTTCTTCTGCTGCGTCAATTACTTCTGTATGACCTAAGGCATCTACAACTTCCTGTGCAACAATTACTTCACCACATACGGAGCAGTGTTTCCCTTCGGTTAACCCGGTTTCCGTACAGGTTGGAGGTACTGCTGCATCAATCACTTCGGTATGACCTAATGCATCTACTACTTCCTGTGCAACGATTACTTCGTTACATACGGAACAGTGTTTCCCTTCGGTTAAACCGGTGTTTTCACAGTCTGGTGCTACCGCATCGTCAGTTACTTCTGTATGGCCTAATGCATCTACAACTTCCTGTGCTACTAATACTTCACCACATACGGAGCAGTGTTTTCCTTCGGTTAAACCTAGTTCGGTACAGGTTGCTGCTACCGCTTCATCAATCACTTCTGTGTGACCTAATGCTGGTACTACTTCCTGTGCTACTAATACTTCATTACATACAGAACAGTGTTTCCCTTCTGTCAGACCTGTGTTTTCACAATCTGGTGCTACCGCTTCATCTACTACTTCTGTATGGCCTAACGCTGGGACTACTTCCTGTGCCACTAATACTTTGTCACATACGGAGCAGTGTTTCCCTTCTGTCAGACCTGTGTTTTCACAGTCTGCTGCTACCGCTTCATCAATCACTTCGGTATGGCCTAACGCATCTACAACTTCCTGTGCTGTTAATACTTCACCACATACAGAACAGTGAGAACCTTCTGTTTTACCAGGGTTTTCACAGTCCGGTTTTTGTGCATTATCTACTACTGGTGTATGGCCTAACGCTGGGACTACTTCCTGTGCCACTAATACTTTGTCACATACAGAACAGTGAGAACCTTCTGTTAAACCTGTTGCTGTGCAGGTTGAATCTACCGCTGCATCAATCGCTTCGGTATGGCCTAATGCATCTACAACTTTCTGTGCTACTAATACTTTGTCACATACAGAGCAGTGTTTCCCCTCGGTCAGACCTGTGTCGGTACAGGTTGCTGCTACCGCAGCAGTTACTGTTTCTGTATGACCTAATGCTACTACAGTTTCCTGTGCTACAGTGATTTCACCGCAGACAGTACATTTTTTACCTTCCGTTAAACCTGTGTTTTCACAATCAGGTGATACTGCAGGAATTGTTTCTTCAGTATGACCTAATGCATCTACGACTGTCTGTGCTACTAATACTTTGTCACATACAGAGCAGTGTTTCCCCTCGGTCAGACCTGTGTCGGTACAGGTTGCTGCTTTCGCTGCATCAATCACTTCTGTATGACCTAATGCATCTACAACTTCCTGTGCTACTAATACAGTATCACATACAGAGCAGTGTTTCCCCTCGGTCAGACCTGTGTCGGTACAGGTTGCTGCTTTCGCTGCATCAATCACTTCTGTATGACCTAATGCATCTACAACTTCCTGTGCCACAATTACTTCATTACATACAGAGCAGTGCTTCCCTGCGGTTAAACCTGTTGCTGTACAACTTGGAGCTACCGCTTCGTCCACTACTTCTGTGTGACCTAATGCAGGAATTTCTTCCTGCTCTGTTAATACTTCCTTACATACAGAACAGATTACTTTGTCTGTTAAACCTGGTTCTGTACAGGTTGCTGCTTTACCTGCTACAGTTTCTTCTTTATGACCTAATGCTGGAATTTCTTCCTGTGCTACAGTAGTTTCACCGCACACAGTACATTTTTTACCTTCACTTAAACCAGTTTCAGTACAAGTTGCTGCTTTACCTGCTACAGTTTCTTCTGTATGACCTAATGCTGGAGTCTCTACCTGTGCTTGAATTACCGCATCACATACAGAGCAGTGTTTCCCCTCTGTTAAACCTGTTTCGGTACAGGTTGCTGCTTTCGCTTCGTCAATTACTTCTGTGTGACCTAACGCCGCAACCGTTTCCTGTGCTTGAATTACTGCATCACATACAGAGCAGTGTTTCCCCTCTGTTAAACCCGTTTCGGTACAGGTTGCTGCTTTCGCTTCGTCAATTACTTCTGTGTGACCTAACGCCGCAACCGTTTCCTGTACAACAATTACTTCCTTACATACAGAGCAGTGAGAACCTTTTGTTAAACCAGTTGCTGTACAACTTGGAGCTACCGCTTCGTCCACTACTTCTGTGTGACCTAATGCAGGAATTTCTTCCTGCACACTATCAGTAACATCGCATCTAGAACAATCTTTACCGACTGTTAGACCAGGCTCTGTACAAGTTGCATCTTTGCCTTCTGTAATGGCATAGTCATGCCCTAACGCATCACTGTCTTCTGTATAACTGTTACCACAACTACATTCATAAGTTGCTTCACCAGCCGCTTCACATGTCGCTGTATTTTCTGTTACTTCAAAACCTTCACAGCTTTCTTTATGCCAGTAACCAGCTGTATAAATATAGGTTGTGGCTTCACTTGTACCTGCGGTTTCTGTATAACTGTCATCTTCATTTTTCAGTTTTGCAGAGGTAATAGGAATTTCAGTATATCCAGTTCCTTGTACAAGCTGATGTGTTACAGTCTGTGTACCAGACGCAACTTGAACACTACCTGTTCCCGTACTGAATATATTTGCACCCTCACCGGTTGTATATACAAAACCTTTAGAAGCATCCATGGTACCATCTACCTGAATTTTAGCATCCACTAAGTCTTTTTCTGTACGGCTGTAGTTTTGCCCAGGTGCATATTTTACAGGTGCAAGTTTTTTGTTGGTATTTTCCGAGAAACAGAAATCTCCCCAGGAATCTGCATCGTAAATGTAGATATTATATCCTTCTCCTAATGTGCAGAAAGTGCCTTGAGCGACGATAATTTCGGAACCAGGTAAAAAAGCGATGTCCTGTTTAATCGTGATATTCCCCTGTTTTACATGAACCGTTATATTACCGTTTATCGCCAGTTCATAGTCTTTAGAATCAATGTTCTGACCACCAACCGGCAAAGACACCGATGACATCGTTAACTCACATTCTGCCTCTACCATTAATCTGTCAGTTTGACCATCGTACCATTTCTTCACATATCCAGGTTCGCCATCAATTTGGGTACTGCTTAAGCAGAACATGAATGTGTTTTTGGGACCGATAAATGCAACAGAAGAGTTAAACTTTGTGCTCGACATATAAATTGTAGTATTACAATATTCTGTCGCACCATAATTTAATGTTAATGGAACTTCAATATTCTGCACATAGTACTGACTCATCGGGAATACCCCATTTTCCATATCAGTACTCTGCGAACCACCACGGAAATCCGCAATCTGGAAATTTTCATATACAGAAGAACCATTATTAGCAATAACTTCACCATTACCAATGATAAAGCCGTATGCATACAGAGCACCATTAACTGTAATCGTGCTTCCATTCTGCATTTTCACCATACCTACATTGCCAGTTGGCGCACCGCCATCATTTTTGCCGCCAGCTGCATATTTATGTTTTGCAGAAATACTCATTTCACCATTAACAGTTAAATTTGTACCTTCTGCCAATGTTAAAGTGCGATATGCAGCTGGTGTTTTATAATCAGCTACACTCTGAGCTTCGGTCTTATACATTGTATTCGCTTCATCAAAAGGAATCAGCAATGTTACACCTGATGGAATTGTGTAATCACCAGCAGGCAATGTACCGCTGTTCATTAGCACGATGGTCTTACTTGCCGAACCACTTGCAAATGTCGCTGCTGCATTTAAATCATCAAACAGATATTTTCCAGAAACAGTGTAAAACTTCAAATAAGTTAAACCACCTAACCCTGTACCTTCACTATTTTCCGTTATACCGCCAACCATAAAATGGGGAGCAGATGTAGAACTAATAAACACTGCTTTAACTCTCATATCATTAGCAGGAATCAACTTAAAAGACATATTCGTTGATAAAAGAGAATTATCTTCAGAATTGATCCAACCTAAAAAAGTACATCCAGTATTTTCAGTTGCAACTAGTTCAGCGCCACTTTTTGAATCTACATCCACTTTAGCTCCTGATCTAATTGTTTCACCATCAATTGTAACGCTGCCTAATGTATCGTCCAACTCCAAAATCACAGCCGATGTTTCAGCAACAGCAACTAATGAAAAGTTTTTTAACAACAGGTTTCCTGTATCTCGTAATATGTCAGCTAAAGTTAAACTATAACTAACAGTTATACTATCGCCCGCAGCTACAACTTCTGATATGTTTCCCGATGTAGCAACTGCAGTTTCATTGACCTCAACACTTGCTGTACCACTACCAGAAAAAGCATAATCGAAACTGATAGTTGCAGTTGAATCAGTATTGTTCATTATTACTAATGTTGCAGACTTTGTTTTTCCAGTGAGGCGTCCTACTTGTAACTGAGCCTGAATTTGATTCTCACCAGTTGTGATAGTAGCACTACCAGAAGTTATAACTTTAATTTGATCTGAAAGAAGAGAATATTCAGCTAGAAAAGCGACAGTATTCGCCTTTTCTAGTATTGTATATGCCTTGCTAATTACTAGCCAATTCTCATTTTCAGATATAAAACCAATTTCTGTGTTTGAGAACTTTCCACTTTCAAGGATATCTAATAAACAACTATACTCTTTACAAAATGTTTCTTGAGCATCACCATTTAAAGACAATATAGCATAAGTTAATTCTTCATCCGTCATATCAACAGAAAAACCATATTTCCACACCATATCGTCAATCATTGCCTGTACTTCATAGTATGCTTCGCTCAGTTCTTCCGGCTGTTCTTTAGCCTCTAATGCTGCTTTGAACGCGGAGATTGCTGTGCTGGTTTCTGCCCAGGCTGCTGCATCTTCTTCATTCAGCAGTAATGCCTGTGCTTCTACTTCTGCAATGGCTGCAATGGCTGCCTGTACGGTATCCTCATCCATTGCATCTACGGCTGTCTGGATTTCTTCAGCAGTCGGATTTGCATTCCCCACATAGGTGGTAAACAGGGCTGCTGCTGCATCCTGTACCTGTTCCAGGGTTACTGCTTCTTCCGGCTGTTCCAGATTAGCAGCTGCTTCTTCCAGGGCTGCTTTTACATCAGCCAGAATGGCATACTGTGTTTCGAAGGTTTCATAATCTTCGTCGCTCAGTGTTGCTGCCTGTTCTTCCAGAACTGCCATTTCTTCCAGAATTGCCTGAATGGTTTCGGCATCTAATGCAGCCACGGCTGCTTTAATGCTCTCATCATCCAGTTCTGCCACTGCTGCCAGCAGGTCTTCTGGTGTCGCATCTTCCATCATCAGCACTGCTGCTAAAACAGCATTGGCCTGTGCGGTTACGTCTTCCAGATTTGCTGCTTCCGCAGGCTGTTCTTCCTCAGGGGTTTCTTCTTCTGGAGTTCCATCCTCTGGAGTTCCTTCTTCCGGATTTCCTTCACCGTTACTGGTGGTTTCGTCCTCTTTTGCATCCCCTTCGGTTGTGCCATCATCTGCAGGGGTATCGCCTTCCGGTGTGGTTGGTTCACCAGCATCTGGTTCATTACCACCCTTATCAGCATTATCATCTGCTGTGATGTCATCTTTTTTGTCATCACCGGTGTTTTCGTCTTCTCCGGAATTGCCACTGTTATCAGTGTTATCATCCTGTTCCGAATCCTGCGTTACATCGGTTTCTTCCGAATCTTCGATATTGTTGGTCTCATCGCCTGATTCAGTCACGGTATCATTGTCTACTGCATCATTGCTGTGGTCATGGCCTTCATGCCCGGCTTCGGTAGATGCCGATTCAATTACAGTGTCGTCTGCAAATGCCTGTACCGGCATAATGCTGAACACCATAAAGAACAGCAGCATGCATGCAATGTACCGTTTTGTCTGTCTTTTCAACATTTGTCGTTACTCCTCCCCTTCATTTTTATGAATTGAGTGTTTTCCAGTATATACTACTGTGTTGTTTTCTGTCATCACGTCCTCTCAGGCGCTCTGTATCGGTTTTACCAGAGCTTTTTTCTATACAGTTTATAATTTTTTTATCTGGCATTATCTGCATCCGGGCATAGCCCCGCATATTAATGCTTTATATTTTGATTATACCATATCAGTAAAGACAAGAGAACAAATTACCTATATAAATTATGATTTCCAGTGTATAAATTTAAGTAATACTAAACAGCAAGCGTATCAGTTTCTGCAGCAAACATAGAAGTTTCCTTCAATGATGTCTGTTCTGAATCACTTCTTCTGCTCTGCGGTTGGCATCGAGCAAAATCTGATATGAAGCATTTTCCGTCTGCTCGTATTCCAGAATTGCCTGTTCTAAAATCCGCATGGCCTGAATATATGCTTCTGCCACTTTATCGTATCTCAAACTGATTTGAAGATTCGCAGAAGCAGCTGCCAGAACACCAACGGTAATACGGATGTTCAAAGCCAGTTGTGTATCCATAACCATGTAAATTGTAATAATGGTTAACACGGTCGACAGTATCACAAGCAGGGTATGCACACCAATAAAAAAACCATAGCATTTTCGAAATATCATCTGTTTGTCATAATAAATCGACGGTGCAGTCCGCTTAAACGGCTTTTCACTTTTTTTCATAAACGCATTTCCAAGTTCTTTGTTTTTATAAGATGCTCCAAAAACTGCAAGCACTATCACAGCTATTACCAATAAAAAACCAGCTACAATCACTATCCACGATAATTCTTCCAACATAATCTTTTCCCCCGTTCTTCTCAGCAAACTCTATAGATAACGTTCTTCTTTTCTGCCTTTTTGTAACTATACATCATTTATGTCGCATCTACAACGCAAAACAAAAATTTTTTCGTCCCTCCCCATCAGCGATATTAAAAGCTGGAGCAGGAGCTGGCCAACGCATAAAAAACTATACTTGCCATAGCTTTTATTATTTTATATAATAGGAGTATAAACAACATTCAAGTATTATTTCACACAGGAGCGTGATTTTTATGAATGTAGCCAAACCATTAACCTCTGTTACACTGGAAGAATTTGAACAGATGGAAAAAACAGCACATATCAATTATGAACTGATTGACGGCATTGTTCTGATGGCTCCAGGCCCGTCCAGAGAACACCAGAAAATCGCAGGTAATCTTTATTATTCTTTGCGTACACAGTTACATGAAACCTATTGCGATTCCATTTACGAAATGGATATTAAATTCAATGGCAATGTTTATAAACCGGATATGATGGTGTTCTGCGACAGCGAGGCGGAACTTCCGGAAATTATCTTCGAAATTTTAAGCCCTTCCACCCGGCATACCGATTTGCGTATTAAAGTTTTAAAATATGAGGAAATGGGTGTAAAAGAATACTGGATTATCGACCCGAAAGTAAAAGTCATTACGATTCATGACTTTGTAAATAACACAGCTGAAACCTACAGTATAGAGGATACCCTGTACTCCCTCGCACAACCGGAACTGGTAATTCCAGCTGCAAAGATTTTTGAAAAAGTGTAACCTGCAATATATATTTTCATAAACATACCAAAGGAGCGGCACATTGAACCGCTCCTTTGATTTTATTGTGCCAGCCTGCGATATGCCGGCATAAGAATCTTTTCATATCGTGCTGCAATGTAGGTTGTATAAAAAGTTTTCTGCTGTTCGGTAATAAACGGCACTTTCTGAATAAAATCGGCAATCTGCGCCGTATTAATCCGCGGAAAAATGCGCAGCAGAGCCTGATTGCAGGCTTCATACGCCCCTTCCATTAAAAAGTCATAGTAATTGATTTTTTTTCCGTTCTGTTTAATCATCGCCTGTGGAAACTGATACACACGCGCATTCAGTTCCTCTTCATTATACAGCACTTTTTCCATAATTTCCTCATCCGCCTGTGGCAGCAAACAGCTTCCGCAGTCATAAACCGGGGCAATTTCCGCCTTCTGCGTTGTATTATTGAACAGGAACCCCCAGTTTCCATTGTGCCGGTCAAAATTTCCAAGCAATGCATCCATAATAAAGACATCCCAGAAATGTTCCAGAAGCTGTTTTGGATTAACATACTGCTGCTTTTCAATGGTTTCCAGCAAATCCTCCAGTTCTGTACCAGTGCCTCCATGTTCGGAATCAATAACCGTATTTTTGATAGAGCAGAAATCAAACAACTGCTTATTGTTATCTGTAAAATCCTTACACGCACAAACTATCTTTTCTTTTCCACCAACATAAAAGACACCAAGCATCGTTTCATGGGCCTTTATTCCTGCCATATTAAAGATAGTACTTGCAATATGTTCACTATAACAGCTGTTGGAATAAGACAACATATTCATTTTTTTTGCAGCAGACGGCGGGAATTTCAGCATATATGCTTCCCCCTGATATTCCACTGCTATCTTTTTTCCGTTTGCACCATTATATGCTTTCCCGGGCAGCCTCCGGCAGTTTGTGAAATCAACAGGTTCTCTCATGCTGTCACCTCCACAGATATTTTTTTCGCAGATAATCCGCGTGTTCTGAAGATATCGCACCTGTACCTACCTCAGCATCATTGATGCTGCCATACAATTCACCCCAGTAGCAGTCCAGCAGAGACGAATCATCTGCCAGAGCAGCTTTATAATTATCAAGGTCCGTCTGCAGATAAGGTGGAAGACCATATTCGTAAGAGCGCTCTCTTTCCGCCGCACGCACTTGTTCTTTTTCATCATTCCGGACCGCATCATACAGCGATTCCATCGAAATCTGAAGTGCATTTGCCAGTTTATATAAAGTCTCTGCCGAACATTTTGCAATTTTTGTTTTATGCGTACACAAATCATTTAATGTAGCATAGGGAACACCACTTAATTTCGATAATTTATAACGGCTTAACCCTTTGTTTTTTAAAAGATTGTCCAGCTCCATGCAACTCACCTCACACTTATTATAACGGTATACCGTAATGCATGCAAGAGAGAAGGTGCACTTTCTGTTTTTGGAACGAATAATTATCTGTTATATACCAAAGGAGCGGCACATAATTAATGTGAACCGCTCCTTCTCCGTTTCATGTTATCAAACTGTTTCTACAGTTATATTTCTATACTTCAATATCTGTGGTTATTCTTCCTTCTGTCACAATGTGCCGCAAATCGGTTTCATCAAACATATTTTTCAGCTGAATGATAACATCATACGACTGACCTGCAGGCAGCATTCCATCATATACATAGCATACAAAGCCGGTGTAATACAGAAAATGCTCTTCCACAAATGTATATGCCACGTCCAGGCGTTCATCCTGCTGTACATCCAGCTCATAGGTATTCCCTGCGCTGTCACGCAAAATCAGAGATTTCCTATAATCCTGATGAGTTCCGCTCCGTCTGTATGCAAAACCGCGAATCAGATAATATCCATCTTCTCTCTGGCAAGTATCCAGATACCACTGCACATCTGCTGCTGATTCGCAAAGAGTAAAGGAATCCAGCTGTTTTACCGGCATTGCAATCGGACGTGGTTTTGAATTGCGCTGTAAATCAGTTGTTCGGCTCCAGCACAGATATCTTCTTCCGTCCCGCCCAATCGTCAGCACTCCCGTACGGTACTGCATCAGGTCAATACGGAGTTCAGCTTTTCGTACAACTGCTTCCAGCCCGGCATACAGCCAGCCACTGTTACCAAAATGCGCTGCAACATCTGCTCTTGCCATCGGCAGTGTGCTGGCTGCAAATGTTCGGCCATACGGATCCTGAAATACAATATAGCGTTCCAGTTCTTCCGGATGATCTTCCCCTTCCAGTACCGACCATCCAATAATCTGAATATTTTCCCCCGCTGTAATACGGTCAATAGAGCCGTTTCCCTGTTCACAGTCCTGTAAATCCACCGGAATCAACCGGTCGTAGTCGGCTTTCAGATTCAGCCCCACAGCATATCCACGCAGATAATCACTCATATACGGGTCATTGTCACGCAGGCTGGCAAATTCCCCAAACAGTCGTGCCCGTTCCCGGTTCATACGCATCAGTTTGCGGTCATCAATCTGGTCAGAGCCGCGGCTCAGAGATTCATGATGATACAGTGTTACATCGTTGCGCATTACATTGTAATAGCCTTTTTCATGCAGTGCAAAGCACAGTTTCACATCATTGTATGCCACCGGCAGCTGCTCATCAAAACCGTTTACTTCTCTGAATTTGTTGGCCGCCACCATCAGGCAGGCACCGGTTACCGCAATACAGTTACAGTCAATCCAGTTCCAGCCAAAATAGTATGGCACTCTGTCGTCACAGGTCATAAAGCTGTGCAGCGGTCCATTTACCGGGTTGGATACTCCCACATGCTGTATCACAGCTGTTTGCGGATAAAGCAGTTTCGCGCCAACAGCACCAGTGTGTTTCTGCTGTGCATGGCCCAGCATACGTTCCAGCCAGTCCGGCTGGAAAATTTCCATGTCATCATTCAGGAACAGCAAATATTCACCCTTAGCATGTGCAGCGCCAAGGTTACACATATGCGAGAAATTGAAATCCGCTTTTTCGTATACATACACAGCCTCTGTTTTCTCCAGATAAGACGTAATCTGTTCACGATTTACATCACTGCTGCCATTATCTACCACAATTATTTCGTAATTCTGATAATCTGTATATTCTATAATAGAATCAATGCATTGTTTTAACACATCCGGATGGTCTTTGGACGGAATCACAACACTTACCACAGGGCTGCCAGTCACTCCGTATACCGTGCGGTACTGCGACATACCATCAATATATTCCAGCCGTGCATTTATTTCGTTTCGCCGGATGTAATCCTCTTTGGCATGGCGGGCCGCCTCTGCAGCATAATTTTTAGATGTCATAGCGAAAGCCACCGACTCCCGGCGTTCACGCCAGTGATACAGCACTTTTGCCACATGCCCGACTCGTTTATTATCGGACTGTTCCATAAAGCGCAGTGTAAAATCATAGTCCTGGCTGCCGTTGTATGCCGTGCGCAACCCGCCTATCGCTTTCACGATTGAAGCGCGATATGTCGCCAGATGGTTGGTATACATCATATTCATAAACGTATCCGGTGACCAATCCGGTTTAAAAAACGGCATATGCCGGATTTTGCTGTCTTCTGTAATCTTGTCTTCATCGCTGTAGATAAAATCCAGTTCCGGATTCTCATTCAGTTTTCTGGCAAATTCAAAAAGCGCATCCGGTTCTATGGTATCGTCACAGTCCATAAATACGATAAAATCACCATTCGAAGCTGCAATCCCATCGTTGGTGGCCACGGAGATATGCCCGTTAGTACTGCGATAAATAACCTGCACATGACTCTCTGTCTCATATTTCTGCAATACCGGCACAACATTTTCCCAGGAGGAATGGTCATCCACCAGAATCAGCTCGTAGTTGTCATAATTCTGTGCCAGAACAGACTCAATACATGCTTCCAGCTGTTCTGTCACGGTATTATAAACCGGTATCACAACGGAAAAGAACGGCAGATACGAAAGTTCTGCTATCGCTGCAGTACCCTTTTTCTGATTGCGCATCCAGCGCTGATAGCTTCGGATACTGCGCGGATCTTCCAGATGATATTCCGGAATGACTGCAGGCCAGGTTATTCCGTATCGTGCAGCACAGGCTTTTTTCACAGCCTCTTCCACATCTGGTCTTGCTAAAAGTCCGGTTGGCCAGTAAAGTTCAATATCCGGGTTTTCTTCCAGCTGTTTTGCGGTTAAATACGCAATATATTTTGTTTCATCCTGTTTTCTTGCAAACCCGTCCACATTCTGCAGATTCCCGATTTTTACAGCCTCTTCTTCGGTTGGCATATGAATCAGGCGTTTCAGGTGTCCTACGGCAAGCTCCGGTGTGTATTCCACATCGTAGCGGTCTACAAATTCCAGCCCGGCATTCAGGAAATCCAGAATCCCGTTTAACATGTCGGCTTTTTCCGAGTCCCCGTTTCCGGTTTCAAAAACAGGCTTTCCGTCGCTGTCATAATAGTAGACACTTTCATGCGGCGCCGAGAAAAACAGTTCATACAGTACGACATTCTGATGCAGATCATACTGCAGCGCATGATTTTTATAAAAATCAAAGAGATAGGTTTCATAATGCAGCCCGCGCAGCTGTTTTCGGCTCTTATCGCCGTTTTTTATCCCGAAATAAATAAAATAATGGCTTGTCTCATACCCGCATGCTTTTTTAAACTGCTCCAGCAGTTCCTGACTGCTTCCCTGCCAGCCGCAGTCAAAACAGATAGCATCCTCGTCAAAGAACCCGATGCTGTTAAAATAGTGGATGGCATTCTCCCGTTCGACTTTAGCCCGTTCCAGAAATACATCTTTATCTAAAACATAAAGCTGTTTAAAGGCGCTTCTGTCTTCCTCGGTACGAATCACATCCTCAAAGGACTGAAACCCTGCTTCATGAAGATGCAGAATTTTCTGTCTCTCGATACATAAATAATCCAGAATTTCGCCAACTGTCTGCCCGCAGGTATACGGCGGGAGACTCATAATATCCCGTTCATTCATATCTGTGATTGCCGCAAGCGTCAAGGCTCTGCGGGAAACATAGAGATACTCGATATTGTCATATCCCTGATTTTTAAACAGATGGTACAGATTATACCCATCCCGGGAAAGGAAGTAGATTTTTTTATCTTTCTCTTCCAGCTTCTGTCGCAGATAACGGTATAACCCCATATAGAGTGGACCGCCGACTTCAAGACCGAGATTATACCAGAAACCTTTTGTATCATCATAAAGAATCTTATATAACCCTTTATCGACATCCGACCCTGCAGCAGGTTTCAGCTTCGACAGATTGGCATCGTGATGATAAACAAAGGTATCAATCCCGTAAGAAGCCGGATATTCTCCGTCATCCCGTTCTTTATCCCCGATATGGAGAATGTTTTCATACGGCACCTGTTCTTTTTGGGAAACCAGTTCAAACAGTTCCCGGTTAAATTTTGCCTTATGTTCATCGGCGGAGCAGTACACATAATCAAACCCGTCGAACCCGTTTTCCACCAGATATTCGGACAAAATCCGGGCAGGAAGGTACATATCGCTGGTTGCCACAACCCGTTTACCCTGTTCTTTTACATAACGGAAAATTTCCAGCATTTCCTGATTTGCTATAAGCGCATCCCGTTCCATTTGAATTTCAAATGCCTTTACCTCTTCCCAGTTGACCGGTATTTCCGTATGCTCCGAAAGGACCTCATAAATGTCATTCATATCGGCATGTGGATGCTGATGCGCCGCATATGCCCGTCTACTTGCCTCATTCTGTTCATCCATACGCAGTTTTCGAAAACCGTGAATGCCAAAGTGTTTCCCAATCAGGTCAAAAACAGTTTCAGGTGTGTTTGTTTTTCTAAAAAGCAACGTATCAAAAATATCAAAAGAAATCAGCGTCGCTTTATCAATTTTATCTTTTAATACAGCTTTCTCCTGTTCATTCATAGATATTTTCCCACACTCCTTTTACCGTTTCAGCAACCGTTTTATCCGCCGTTTTAAACCACGCCAGATTCTTGCGGCAAATGTACGCAGTTTTACTACTTTCAGATTCTGATAATAATTCACCTGCTGCTCCAGCATCTGAATCTTCTGTTCCAGATGAAGTAAATAATTATCCTTGTTATTTGCCAGAATGGTACACGCATTTACGTCTCGCTGTAGTTCAGCAATCAGCCCGTTCAGATGTGCAGTTTCTTTCTGTAATACTGTATACATCGCTTCAATTTCCTGCTGATATAGTGTTTTTTGCTGCAGCATCTGTTCCTTCTGCCGGCTGTAATTCATCTGCAGATTTTTAAAACTGTCAGACAGCTCCTCATATTCTGCCTGAAGCTGTTCCAGATAACTCTGCCCCGGCAGAACAATCTCGGCATCAATTACAACCGGTTCTCCGGGAAATTGCAGCTCCACATATACCATCGGGTCACTTCCCGGCAGAAACAGCCCTGCCTGCCCAGCCACTCCCCGGGCATACAGAAGCGGAAGTTCCGCATCTCTCTGCCGGATAGAAATTGTTTGCAGAATGCAGCTCTGATATTCTACCGGATCGAACTTGATTCGTTTAATCTGAGACGTATTCTTTATTATAGAATGCACCGTATAACCGCCTCTGCCGTTATATACCGCATCTACTTCCAGCATTTCTCCGGCATTGAAATCCTGCCCGGAATCTATATACACATGACTGCAGAGTTTCTGCTGCGGCAGTCTGCAGATTAATGCATCAGCCGGTTTTCTGGAAAATACGGCAACAAACTGATACACTTCACCGCATTGCCGCTCTCTCAGCAGATTTATCAGCAGATCCGGTTCCGTCAAAGTGCGTTTCTGAGATTGTTCCGAATACTGTTCCGTTGCTCCGGCCGGACAGCTGGTTCCTTCTATAGAATGAATATACAGTCCATTTTTTCCGGAAAGCTGCTTCAGATTTTCAAGCCCCCAGAAATGTACATGCGTGTCATCCAGAATCCCTGTCGGTGTATAATCAAAACGGTTATCGTACAGTTTCATTAAAATATCATTGTGAGTAATATTCGGTATAGATACATAGATATTTCCGTCTTCTTTCAGAAGGTGCCCTGCCTGTTCCAGTACCTGTTCCGGCCGTGTTAAATGTTCCAGCACATCGGCAAAAATAATCGCATCAAAATTTATATCCTGAAATTTTTCCACCCACTGAAACTGCATAATGTCATCACACAGTCCATCTTCCGCATACTGCAGTGCTGTCTGGTATGCGTCTTTATCATACTCTACAATATAAACCCGACAGCCTAAAACTTCTTTCATATAACGAGTCATTCTGCCTGTCGCACAGCCGAATTCCAGCACAACAGAATCTTCCCGGATTTTATTTAAAATTATTCCGGTAGAGGAATTGGCCGTTAAATCTATTTCAAAGTCATATTTAGACATGCACAACGCTCCTTTTCTTTACTATCTGTTACTCTGCACCATTCCAGGCAACACCCTCATACTGCCAGCCCAGCGAAACCAGATAATCTCGTTCCTCAACGCTTGGCGTATAATGATGAGCACCGCTGACTGCATTTGGATTATACAGACGGTATACCATAACACCCGTTACCGGTGTATTCCACGCTACATTTTCGTATTGCCAGCCTTCGGCAAGCAGATTATTTACTTCTTCCATACTGCCTGTATAGTGGTGATCGCCCGCATTTGGATTATATACCCGGTAAATCGGCAGCCCGGTACTAATCGGGGTACTCCATGCAATCCCCTCAAAATCCCATCCGGCAAGAATTAAGCTATCTCTTTCAACAGCACTTCCGGTATAGAAATGTTCCCCGCTGTTTGGATTATATAACCGGAACATTGGAATATTTTCAGTGGAAAACTCGATTACAGGCTTTTTAATTTCAAAAGCGCCCGCTCTCTCTGCCAGCCATTCCTGCACCGCATCTGCCGCATCATCAAAAGCAGCGTGGAAATCTGCACCGCCTTTTGGATTCGGCTGTCCCAGTACATCCCATCGAATATAGTTCATTTCTGCAGACAGCGCAATCTCTTGTTTTATTCTGTCTACATCCGGCTCCATACTTTCCAGTTCATCCCTGTATTCCCCATGCAGTTCATGCACCCTCTGGTTAAACTCCGGTGCTGCCAGCAGATAATGGAACAATGTATGATTATCGCCATAACTTTCTGTATACTGTGCTCCATCATTCCCTATGCAGGTGTCAAAATCCCAAAGTGGTCCAAGGTGAATCACATCATCAGCACCATCTTTATACCAGTAAAAGCTGCTTGCAAAGGATTCTTTATTCAACACATATTCATTAATCAGATAATACTTTGCAAAAGAATCCACATCAATCATTGTAGAAAGCATGTTTAAAGTAACATCATCAGGGTTTGTATAATACAGATATCGCATGAGATCATCAACAGAATCCTCAAAATCCGCCATGGCTTTCGCAATAATCTCATCGTCTTCTTCTACAATTTCTTTGAGAACAAAATGTTTTCCTAAAGACTGGCTGTAAAACCAGTAATCTTCCTCGTGATAGAATGCCTCATCCTGTTCAAACAGCGCACCTGCATCATCCGAAAGGTCAAGACGAGAACTGCCCGGTTCCACCTTTTCACCTAACAAAAATGTGCCGCGGTATTCACCCTCAATCCAGAGGTCTACATACTCCATATCGCAGACATAATCCATATCCATGTTTTCCGCCATATCATACACTAATTTTGTACGCAGCATACTGTCATCGGATGCATTGGCAAGAAGCACCCATTTTTTTGCCTTGCCCATACCGAGTACAGAGGTTTTCTCATCAAACTTAATCTGGTAAGCTTTTTTCTCGTATTCTCTCCAGGTAGAATTACCCCGACCTTTTATCTCCAGACTATTTTCGACTGTCAGATTATATTCATCGTCCAGGTCTGTAATATAAATGCTGTTGCCTTTATGTTTTTTATCCTTGTCCGAATGGATGTCATCCAGTGTTGCAGTTTCCAGATCAATATATACACTCGGCAGATTAGAACGCATTGCAACAACACGATGCACCTTCCCGCCGGTATCGGTCAGTTCCACTTCATCCCCGCTTTTTGCAAACGCTTCCCTGACTGTTGCTGTCTCAGTATCCAGCTGTCCATTAGAAACACTGTCAATACTGCCGGTATAATATAACATCGAACCGGTAACAGACTGACTGGATGTTAAAAACAGATACCAGGTGTCATCCGGCTCTGAATAGTAACCGTTAATTTCATGATTCTGTTCATCATATGTGTAGCAGGAAAAATCTTCCGCTGCTTCTGCTGCCAATACAGGCATCGCTAAAAAACATACAAACAGCAGGCATAACAATCCTGTTTTCCATATCGTTTGCTTCACAATCATTCCCCCTGTTTTTCTTCAATAAATAACAAATTACATTTCCTGACCGGTTTTTTATTCTACCACCGCTCATATTAAAAATATTTGACCAAAAAAATCCGTAGTTAATTTATTATACCATTCCGGATTTTTTTTGTATATATCACTGCTTTGCTTTTGCACAAAAAAACCTCCGGCATGCAATTGCCGAAGGTTTCTAAAATAAAATTTTTTCTTATTCCAGCAGATACTTCTCACCAAATAAGAGATCGTACTGAATCGTCTGATACAGCTTTAATGTTTCATCAGAAACATTTTCGCCGGTTATTTCTTTTTGAAGAACCGGCCAGTTTTCCTGTAAAGTTCTTATATAATCAAAATAGGCTCTATATGAAATTCCTGTTCTCTTTAAAATTTCCGGTGCAATCTGGTTCATAGAAATATATTCCTGCTCAATCGATACATCACAGTAATTAGAATATGCATACAATGGAGTTGTATATTTCGCCCAGACATCGTTCAGATATCCTGCAGACTCATTAATCTGAATTGGCGGCAAATGATCACCAAATACATATACCAGAACAGGTTCTTCCTGACCCTCAAGATACGAAATCAGATCTCCAAACTGTACATCAAAATTGTATACTGTCTGCGCATAACATGCTGCTTCTTCTAATACCGCCGTATCGTACTGTTCCGAGAACGCAGATATTTCACATTCTTCATATTTTTCATAATACGGAGAATGTGCTTCAATAGAGGCGCCAAATATAAATACAGGTTCTTCACTGTTTTTTATTGTTGTGATTATCTCTTCAAAAAAAGGACTATCTTTTGCGTAACCATCTTTTAAGAAATCTTCTTTTTCAAGCGCCATATCTTCAATACTGATAAAAGACTCAAATCCCATATTTTCATAAACTGTATCACGGCCGTAATAACTTGCTGTGTTGGCATGAATTGCATAAGTACTATACTGATTATCCGCAAATTCTCTTGCCAGACTTCCAATTCTTTTTCCCGGCTCGTTCAAATATGTTGTATAGGCAATTGTATCTCCCGGCAAAAATATATTCGACAGCCCTGTCATCGCCTCAAATTCTGTAGAAGCTGTTCTTCCCCCATAAACAGGAGAAACAAGATTTGCAACTTTATACGGCCCCAGATTCCCCGTTAAAGGTTTTGAAAATGATACACCTGGCATGTTTTCAATTTCAAATAGCGATTCGGCCAGAATCAGGATAACATTTGGTGATACATCTTCTACTGAACCAGTTTCCGAAAAACTGTCTGTAAATCGACAGTTGTTTACAGCCTGTATAATCTGTTCATTATACCCTTCTGGCTCATTCTGATGCCAGCCAATCGTAAACTCGATAAGACTATAGACCCCAAAACCTGTCGCATTTAATTTATCTTTATTCGTATAGTATTCTTTTTTTACATCCGTACCAATAGCAGAAAAGCAATTACAGCAAACACTTGCTGCGAGCAATACAGCAACAGCAAAATATAGAATACCCTGCCGGGAACCTGCAAAAGCAAATTTGTGTTTTAGATATTCTTTATGTTTTACTGCTAAAAAAAGACCGCCGGCTAACACACACAGTAAAACGGATATATATCTAAAATCAACATACTGTCCGGCAATCCCGACAATTTCATTGATTAAATAAAAATCAGCACGGCTGATTGGAGAATTCTGAAAATATATTTTTATCAGATTTGCCAAACAATAAATCGCACATAAGATGTAAAAAACAAGCTGCCCGGCATTTTTCCCCAGTGCTTTCTGAAAAAAAAGCAACACTGTCATATAAAGCAGAATATTTAATGCAAGAATCCCATTAAACAACTCGAATTTCAGAAAATAGTCCAGAGGATAATCATTCAGCTCATACACTATATAAGCATGTATTATGGTGTATACCAGACTTCCAATGTAAAGACTGTTGTTTTTTGCTATAACTGCATTTCCTATATAAACTGCTAATAATGCAAGGATTACTGTTTTTTCCAGACAATCCACCACAAATAAACGTTCCAGTGCAAAAGTTGCCGTAAAAGGCAAACCCATTGCAAAACACAGCAAATATATGTGCCCGCTCATTTTACTGTTTTTAAAGGCAGCATGCTGTTCATTTTTCAGTTTTCTTTCATTTATGCAATATGCAACAAAAACAGCTGCCACCCATAACAGTATCTGCCAGATTCTTTTGCAGAAAAATGTTGTTATATACCGGTTCTCATTAAACAGAATCTCTTCTACTGTAATACTTTGGTCCTGCCTTGATGTAAGATCAAATCTGATACCAACATCCTGAGGATCTATTTTGGGCAAGTCAACATGTATTACACGATTTTCAATTACAGCTCTTTCAGTAAGATAACTGTATGCATAAAAAATTTCAAAAGTCTCTCCAGCATTGCTAGCATTCGCTATATTAATGTCTACACAGAACACATTTTTCAGTCTGTTTTCTGCATAAGGAACAAATACCCAGGGATCAACTGTCTGAGAATAAATAGTGCCGTCTTCCTGCAGCACAAAATCTTTCAGTTCAGCTTTCTCTGTAGCGAAATCTTCCTGAGAAATCGAATATTCCGGATAAATCTGATTAAGTGCAGCCGCAGTTATGCCGCCCAAATTGATTGCAAAAACAAAAAGCAACAGTAATGCAGCCAGTACAAATTTATTCTGTTTTATCCAAACGCAAAAAATTTTTTTCATTTCCAGTTCTCAGACACCTTTTTTTAACTCCGCAATCAGTGAATACATCCGGGCATCAGGATGCAAATGCGAAATTTCCGAACCAATAAATGTTGCCAGCTGTTTTTCCAGTGCATCATAAATTTTTTCTTCCAGTTCTTTTGTTATCATCGATTCCGATTTCAACATATATTTCTTTATATGATGTTTTGCATAATGGCGCAAATGCTGTGCTGCATTGTACGCAGAACCTTCTCGTTCCAGGATAATTCCTTCTGCAAGTTTCGAAATAATTTCGTCGACTTTATTATCAGCAGGCAGTTTCCGACAGGTATTTACATAAAACGATGCTTTTTGCGAGAATGCTTCCGCAAAAGATTTATCAAGATATTCAAAAAACAGCTCAACAGAACAGTCTGTCACTTTTTGTTTTCTCATTTTTTCCACCGCATATTTTGTGGTTCCATATGCCAGAATCAAATACAAAAACTCCTGTTCTGTTTTTTCCAGTTTTTTTGCATCTCTGTTCAAAATTAAATCCAGAGACAATGTTTCTACCAGACTGCGTTTTAAATAATATTCCGCAGACCGATTATGTCCATGAATAACTGCTACATTTGATAAAAATTTAATCGCATATCCTTTTTTTATTAAACGTACACCCAGATCTAAATCTTCCGCAAAATCATATCGATACTGAAAATTCTGAAAAATCTTTTTCTGAACTGCGCAAGCCACATCATTTAAATTCGCATTTTTTCTTAAACTTAGTTCGTCATAACCATTCCGATACATACCTGTTTTATCTTCATGAGAAAATCCCATAAATTCAGCATGTATTTCCGAGCTGATTTTATAGTACAATTCTGTATCTGCCGGGCATTTTTCCCGACAGCTAACGGCTGCTATATTTTCATCAATAATTGGAGCAATCATTTCAGCTACCCAGTTATCCGAGGAAGGCATTGCATCCTGTGTCATAAATAACAGAATATCACCTTTTGCTTTTTCAGCACCTAAATTTCTGGCATATGAATGAGAAAACTCCTCATTAGAAATCTGAATCAGAGTTGCATTATAGTTCTCGCACAACGCAACTGTATTATCACGACTCCCCGAATCAACAACTACAATTTCAAGAAAATCAAGATGCTTCTGTTTATTCAATATTTCTAAAAGTTCTTCAAACTGTTTTCCGGCATTGTATGTTGGTATTATTACAGAAACCCGTTTTTTCACATGTGTTTTTTCTAAAATACCTTCTACAATTTTATCTACATTGTTTTCAAATACATTTCGTGAAAAATACTGCTTATACGCTTTTCTCGCATTTTCACGAAGACTGGCATTTTCACAGTTTCCCTGAACAATTTGAGTAATTTTAGCAGCCAGCTGCACTGGACTGTTGTCAGAATAAATATATCCTGCATGCATATGCTCTATAATCGACGCAGAACCTGTGTTTTCTGAACAGATGACAAGTTTTGACGCACAGAAAGCTTCTGTTACTACAATTGGCATTGGATCATCAGAAGACGAGCAGATTAAGCAGTCAATTTTACGATACATTGCATGTATCCTCTGCTGGGACATCTCACCCAGATAAACAACATTCTGGGGGTAGTGCAACATTGCTTCCCGGACCGCCGCCTCCATCTTCTCGGAGAATTTTTTCCCTACGAAAACAAATAGACTTTTTTCACGAACAGCAGGCTCCAGCATTTTAATAGCCTGAACTAAAACATCCTGTCCTTTTCTTTCGGCCAAAGTACCAACCGATGCAAATATTGTTTTTCCATCTGCAATGTCGCCAAAATCAAATTCGCTCTCATCGCACGAAAAATCAGGAACCATATATAAAAGTTCCTCTATTTTATACTCTGGTCTATAATGCTGTAATACTTTCTTGGCATAAGGCCCTGCTGTATATATTTGAATATTATCTGATAAACTCTGTGGAAGCAAATTTCTATATGTCATATCATAAGAGGCACGCGCTTCATGAATCCACCATACAACCTGTGTATCTGTACCATTCAGCTGACTAACCACTGAACATGGAACAATCGTATTAACAAAAATAATATTAAATAACTTCCGACATACAAAAACAAAGTCCGATTTAAAGACATTTTTATATACAATAACCGGAATCTCTTCTTTTTCCAGTTCCTTTACCAGAATATCGGTTTCCGGTGTAAGAAAAACAGGATATTTGCCTTGCTTTTTTAATGTCTGTGCCAGCCGATATAAAGCAATCGGTGCACCAGTCAGCCCTGCCTCATGACTGATTAGCAAAATTACTTTTTTATTTTTCTGACCATCATATTTTTTTAAAATGTCCGGATGAATAATCTGGCTGCCTTCCGTTTTATCTCTACTTTCTATGAATTGTACCAGATCTTGAAAATTATTAATTATAGTCTGTTCTTTTATTGTCTGGCTTTGCTGTTCGATATTCAGAAAATTTTTAACTTTTCTCCAGGTTAATTTTATTCCATTTTCTTTAACACTTTTCAGCCCTTTAAAAACTAACTCCACCGAAAAACTGTTTTTCATAAAATCCAGAATTACTCGAATCGGTTTTGTTAATTTCCAGCAGGTTGAATTTACAACAGAGTCATAAGATTCCTGCAACTGTTTATTATGAATTTCCAACCTTTCCTGCTGTTTTAACACATCATAATAGGCATCCTTATAATACGAAACCTCTTCTTTCAGCTGATCTAGTTCCTGCTGTAACATTTCATGTGTAAAATTATCATTCTTCATTGGTTCTCTCCCACCTATGCGGAATAATCAGTCTTCCCTCTCCAATATATTCTGTTACCACGGTAAACTGTTTTACTATCGCTTTGTATTGAATCGGAACTGTTGCGGTTTTATCAAACAATGCTACATCGAAATAGTATCTTCCACCTATCAGCAATACACCATATGGATAATCCAGATACACTTTATTCCGTCCATATCGCCACGGTATCGTAACATCATCCAGCAATGTATTTAAGCCACATATATAATCATCATCCATACTGCGTATTGCAATTCCTAACACTGGATTTCCAATATTCTCGTCATAAACATCATAGATTACTTCTATTCGCACAAAATGATCTGGCACTATCTCATCGCAATCTTCCCCTGCTGCATTCAGCATACGAAACGAAATAACTTCCGCAATATTATCGCCAGGTTTAAACTCAGGTAATGTAATATCCTGCGAATCAGTCTTTTCTTCTAAAATTTCTCCAACTTTCAAAAAATCCAGATATGCATCTGCAACGGCATCTACATTCCCGTTTTTCTGAACAGTTCCTTTATGCAACCACACTGCTCTGGTACAAAAACGACGGATTGCATTAATATCATGACATACAAACAGAACTGTTGTACCTCCGTCCATCAGTTCTTTCATTTTATTCATACATTTTAACTGAAATCGTACATCGCCAACCGATAATGCTTCATCAACAATCAGAATCTCCGGTTCCACATTGATTGCCACTGCAAAGGCCAGACGAGCAAACATCCCGCTGGAATAAGTTTTGACCGGCTGATGAATAAAGTCACCGATATCAGCAAAACGCAAAACATCGTCTACTTTTGCATCTACTTCTTCTCGAGTATACCCCATCATCGTACCATTCAGATAAATGTTCTCCAGACCTGTATACTCCGGATTAAAGCCAGCTCCCAGCTCTAACAGCGCAGAAATTTTTCCGTTCACTTTTACCGTGCCTGAAGTTGGTGTTAAAACCCCTGTAATAATTTTCAGCAGCGTTGATTTTCCAGCACCATTTGTCCCGATAATCCCGATATTTTCTCCGCGTCGTATTTCCAGATTAACACCGTTCAGCGCAAAAAATTCTTTCGAATACTGTTTATGTGTAATACTCAGCGACTCTTTTAAACGGTCTATGGGGTTTTCATAAATTTTATATACTTTTGTTAAATCATGAATTTCAATCATCAATTCATTTTCCATAGCCATTCTCCTTCATCACATCGCCTTACAATACATCAGCAAAATGCGGCCGTAATTTGCGGAACAATATAATTCCTGCTACAAACAATACCACAGTAACTGTCCAGAAATAAATGGTCAGCTTGACATCATAAAACAGCGGCTGCCCGTAAATCATAGCATTACGATAACCATCCACAATATAATACATTGGATTCATTTTAATAATCCCTAAAAATCTGGCCGGCATAATATCCAGCGACCACATAATCGGAGTCAGCCACATACCGAACTGCAGAATAATCGTTATTACCTGTCCTAAGTCACGAAAAAATACCACAACAGACGCTGTGATAAACGACAGTGCTGTCACCAGGGCACACAGACAGAACGCATAATAAATCAGCTGCAATGCAGCTGCTGTCGGATAAAACTGGTAACAGCAAAATAAAAACAGTAGAAACACAATAAAAAAGCAATGCACAAACAAAGCCGAAAGTATTTTCACTACTGGCAGTACACTGATTTTAAACACTACTTTTTTTACAAGATAGCTGTATTCCATAAACGCATTGGTCGCACCATTCCAGGCTTCCGAAAAGAAAAACCATGGCACAAGACCGCAGGAAAGCCATAAAGCAAACGGTACATCCTGCATAGGTGCCGAACGGAAGCCAATTTCAAACACAAACCAGAACACCAGAATAGTGCACACCGGCTGCACGAAGGCCCATATAATACCAAAGTACGAACCTGCATATTTTGTTTTGAAATCATTTTTCGCCAGAGAGAAAATCAGCCCTTTGTTCTGATATAAATCTCTGAAAAAAATTACGATATCTTTTAAATAAACATAACGATAACACACAATGCTAACACCAAGTGCAATAACAAATGGCAGCAGTACAGGTTTGCCATTCCAGAACTGCAATGATAAATCAACATTACCTGGTGTAATCAATATTTGTATTACAAAAAAAGCAAGCACAAAGATTGCCGCATATACCGGCATTCGTTTTAACTGCTGTTTCACGCTTCTCTACCCTCTATACTCAAAATCTGCATCACTGTCTTTCAGTAATGGTGCTTTTGCATCTTTTTCTGCAATCACAGGATTTTCTACGCCCCAGTCAATGGCCAGTTCCGGGTCATTCCATAAAATGCTGCGTTCAGCAGGCTGATTATATAAATTATCTGCTTTATATAAAAATTCCACATCATCGGTTAAGGTCACAAAACCATGGGCAAAACCACGCGGAATCAGCAGCTGTCGTTTGTTCTCCGCACTTAGCTCTACTGCAACCCATTTTTTATAGGTTGGCGAACCTTTTCTCAAATCTACTGCTACATCCAGCACAGCGCCTTTTGCACAACGTACCAGCTTAGCCTGACTGGCATCACCGTTCTGAAAATGCAGCCCGCGCAAAGTGCCTTTCTGTGCTGAATATGACTGGTTATCCTGCACAAAAGTATAATGCAGCCCTGCGTCATCCATTTTTTTCTGGCTCCAGCTTTCCATAAACCAACCTCTATGGTCGCCAAATACACGAGGTTCAATAATATATACATCTAAAACATCAGTTTCAATAACTTTCATAATTATGTTGTCTCCTTTTCGAGAAATATGTACGATATACAAAAACCGATAATGGGACGGGAGCGGCGCAAAAGTACGCGCCAGCCCGTCCCCTACAGGTTTTAAATTCAGAAAAAAATTTAACTGACCTTATCGGTTGGAATACATTTTTTCGTAATAATTCTGGTATTCACCACTTATGATAGTTTCCCACCAGCTACGGTTTTCCAGATACCACTGAATGGTCAATTTAATACCGTCAGCAAATTTTGTTTCCGGCAGCCAGCCCAGTTCATTATGAATTTTGGTTGGGTCAATAGCATAGCGCATATCATGACCTTTACGGTCGGTTACATAAGTAATCAGGCTTTCCGGTTTATTCAGTTCTTTGCAGATAATTTTTACAATATCAATATTACGCATTTCATTATGGCCGCCAATGTTATAGACTTCTCCTTCACGACCGTTGTGAATGATTAAATCAATGGCTTTGCAGTGGTCTTCCACATAAAGCCAGTCCCGCACATTAATACCCTCGCCGTATACCGGCAGCGGTTTGTCTGCTAAGGCATTGGCAATCATTAATGGAATCAGTTTTTCCGGGAAATGATACGGCCCGTAGTTATTGCTGCAACGACTGATGGTAATCGGCAATCCATAAGTTCGGTGATATGCCTGCACCAGTAAGTCCGCTGCCGCTTTGGAACTGCTGTATGGGCTGCTGGTATGCAGCGGTGTTTCTTCGGTAAAGAATAAGTCAGGTCTGTCCAGTGGCAGGTCACCATATACCTCATCGGTACTAACCTGATGGTAGCGTTTAATGCCGTATTTGCGGCAGGCATCCATTAATACCTGTGTACCAACAATATTAGTCTGCAGAAAAATGCCAGGGTCTTCAATAGAGCGGTCTACATGGCTCTCCGCAGCGAAGTTTACCACAATATCCGGATGTTCTTCTTCAAAGAGCTGAAAAACAGCATCTCTATCACAGATATCTGCTTTTACAAAGCGGAAGTTCGGATTAGCCATAACCGGTTCTAACGTAGACAGATTGCCTGCATAGGTGAGTTTATCCAGACAGATAATCCGATACTCCGGATGAGCCTTTAACATATGAAAAACGAAGTTGGAGCCGATAAAGCCGGCACCGCCTGTTACGATAATGTTCATTCAAAAATACCTCTTTCCAGTCCTTTTTGCATATACATAGCCAGTGCATCCTGCCAGGTACGCATTTCATCCCCCACCGTATTGCGCAAAGCCATATTATCCAGCGAAGAATAGGCCGGCCTGTCCGCATGGGCAGCCTCTTTACCTGCATAGAACTCTTCTGTACTGCAGGATGCAGGTGTGTTTTCAATACCGGCCAGTTTTAAAAATTCACATCCGAACGCATGCCAGCTGCAGGTTCCGTTATTGGTGCAGTGATATACACCGTAATAGTCTGTCTGCGCCAGTTTTAAAATATGATAGGCCAAATCATTGGCATTGGTTGGATTGCCAAGCTGATCGTTTACAATTTTCAGTGCCTTTCCAGCTTTTGCTGCACGCACAATGGTTTTAATAAAGTTATGTCCGCGATAGCCATAAAGCCAGGCGGTACGTACCACAAAGGCTTTTCCGCAGGAAAGCGCGTACTGTTCTCCCAGGTGTTTGGATTTTCCATAGATGCTGTTCGGTGCGCATGCATCCCACTCTTTATATGGACTTGTACCGTTACCCGCAAATACATAGTCCGTGGATACCTGCACCAGTTTGCAATCGTGTTCTGCGGCATATAATGCCAGCTGCTGCACCACTACGCTGTTTACTAAAAATGCTGTATCCTGACTGGTTTCACAGCCATCTACATTGGTAAATGCCGCGCAGTTAATGATGACATCCGGCTGAAACTGCGCAAGTGTATTCCGGAGTGCCTGAAAATCTGTTAAATCCAGTTCTTCTTTATCGACAGCCAGAATTTCCGCATTCGCATAAGCTTCTGGAATCGGACCAATTTCCGCCATACCGCTTTGCAGCATATCCTGCAATTCTGTGCCAAGCTGTCCATTGGCACCGGTAATAAACAGTTTCATCGGTTTAGTCCTCCTCTACCATATCTGCCACTTTAAACAGATATTTGCCGTAGTCGCTTTTTTTGTAGCGTTCTGCATGTTCTAACAGCAGTTCTTTTGTAATCCAGCGGTTTCGATATGCAATTTCCTCTAAGCATGCCACATATAACCCCTGACGTTTCTGAATAGCCTCGATAAAGTTTGCCGCTTCCTGCATCGCCTGATGGGTTCCAGTATCCAGCCATGCCATACCGCGGCCGAACAGTTCCACTTTCAGCTTGCCTTTTTCCAGATATGCGTTATTTACACTGGTGATTTCTTTTTCTCCGCGGGCAGATGGCTCTACCGTTTTTGCAATTTCAACAACGCTGTTGTCATAGAAATATAAACCCGGTACCGCATAATTAGATTTTGGCTGTGCCGGTTTTTCTTCAATGGATAATACATTGCTCTCTTTATCAAATTCCACTACACCAAAGGCATGCGGATCGCTTACATGGTAACCGAAAATAGTGGCCCCTTCCTTGCGGTTTGCCGCTGCCTGTAAACGCTCACTGAACCCATAGCCATAGAAAATGTTATCCCCTAATACCAAGCATACATTATCATCGCCAATAAAGTCCTCGCCAATGATAAATGCCTCTGCCAAGCCATTTGGCTGTGGCTGTACCGCATAGCTGATTTCCATTCCAAGCTGGCTTCCATCACCAAAGAGTTCCTGAAAATCCGGTAAATCTCTTGGTGTAGAAATAATCAGCACTTCCCTGATACCTGCCAGCATCAGAGTAGACATAGGATAATACACCATTGGTTTATCATACACAGTTAAAATCTGTTTAGACACCGACAACGTGGATGGATATAGTCTTGTCCCGCTGCCGCCTGCTAAAATAATACCTTTCATATACATTTCTCCTTTTGTACTGTTATCTCAAAATCTGTCCCATAACTCGAACAAATCCTTTTTTATACAGCTTATATTTTCGTAACAGCATAAATTTTTCTATCATATTTTTATTTTCGAAACTGCTGTACGCACGCAGCATCTCTTTTTGCTGCTGTGTCAGCAGAGTATCGTACATCCGGCAAAACTCGTCCGCCTGCTGATACTGTTTTACTAAATTTCTATGAATTTCGTCTGCCCCTGTCAGCTTCCATAAAAAATATTTCAGTGTTTTTACATTTTTAGCACCATTTGCATTATTTCCATGCTGCCGATACATAATTACAGCTCTGTTGATAAAACCAATTTCTCCAAAAGCAGCTGCAATCAGAGCCATCCACATATCATGCATAATAGCTTTTTTCGGTATTTCTGCAACCAGATTCAGCAATGCACGATTCACCATCATTGTACAGCCTGTCACAATATTCTGTACAACTATGTTATTCAGCCGATTCCGCTCTGCATCCATCTCCTGCATCTGAAATAATGATTTATTCAGCATCCTTAGATGTTCATCCACTACAGCCAGATCTGTATGCACCAGTAAAGGTTTCTCTTTTCCATGCTGCAGTTCCATCTGCTGCATTTTATACAGCGTCATTTCTACTTTCCGATGCAGCCACACATCGTCCTGATCAGCAAACATCACATACTCAGCTCTGCTGTACTGCAAAAGCTGAAAAAAATTGTTCTGCGCCGAACCACTCGGTCTGTCAGCCTGTATCAGAAAAATCTGTTCAGGACGCAGCAGCTGATACTCCTTAATAATCTGCACTGTATTATCGGTGGAACAGTCGTCACGTATAATCAATCTCCATTCCTGATTGCTCTGATGCAAAATAGAATCAAGCTGGGGCCGCAAAAATTTTTCACCATTGTAGGTAGCCATCAAAATATCTATCATGTAGCTTCACCACCTGTTTTCGGCATCTTTTTACGGATAGCCCATTTCACAGCATTTGTTAACCAAACAGGATATTTATTCTGATAATATCGATCATAAAAAATAATCATTGCATTATAAAAATGATACTGTACAACCGGATTCTGTGAAGATTTCCCACTTTGACCTTTCAAATGCAGGCAGGTAACGGGAGCATAATACACTACCCGGTATCCGGCATTCTTAATTCGCCAGCAAAGATCCAAATCTTCACCGTACATAAAAAAGGTTTCATCAAAGCCGCCAAGTTTTTCGTACAAACCAGCAGGCATCATGAGATATGCACCTGTCACCGCATCCACATCATGTGTTTTACTTCTGTCCAGATGCCCCAGCCTGTATCCATTGAACAGAGGCATATTCAGAAACACCCGATCAAGGTGTGCAAAATAACAAAAAGCATTCCATGGTGTCGGAAATCCTCGCTTACAGGCATGATCCAGCTGGCCATCCTTCAGCACTACCTGTACACCCAGACCTCCGATGTCTGGATTCTGCTTCATATACAAAACAGATGCATCCAGTGTATCTTTCTGCACAATTGTATCAGAATTCAAAAACAGCAGATAATCTCCTTTCGCAATTGCCGCACCTGTATTGCAGCCATGAGCAAATCCTTTATTTTCTATATGCTCAAGAACTGTCACAAACGGACTATCGCTTTTATATTGCTCTTCCTCTTTATCTGAATTATCAACAACAATAATTTCATATGTAATTTGAGGTCTGACTGTTAAAATCGAGTCTACCGTCTGCCCGGTCAACTGTCGTGTATTATGATTTATAATAACAATCGATAAGTCCACTCGCTTCACCTCAGAATCATTTTCTAAAAAAACGCACAGTACACACATTATATATACCTTTTCAGTTTATCATACTTTTTATGTAATTCCAATATCTTTTCGCATTTACGGAATCTATAAAGATTATCCTGGTTAGTGTAAAAACAAAAAACGCCCGCTTTGCTGATATCTTCATGCAAAGCGGGCATTCTTTTATAGTTAATAACAAATCATTTTTTCAGCATACGCTTTTTTACTGCGCCAGGCCGAACCAGCCGATACCTTCGTAAATCCAGCCAACATTTACAAGATTTTCCCGTTCTTCAGTACTTCCTGTATAATGATGACTGCCACAGTCTGCATTTGGATTATACAAACGATATAACGGAAGTTTATCCGGACTGGCACTATTCTAGCAAACACCTTCATATCTCCATCCATAACCAACAAGCATATCTCGTTCTTCTATACTCATCGTATAATGGTGGTCACCAGAGTTCGGATTAAACAGACGATAAACCGGATCCCCTGTCTGGGTTGGGGCATTCCAGGCAATACCTTCATACTGCCAGCCAGCCGTAACCAGCATGTCTCTTTCTTCGATACTGCCAGTATAGAAATGTTCCCCGCTGTTTGGATTATACAGGCGGTACATAGGTGTACTCTGCATTTTTTTCACTGGAACCACTTTCTGCGCTACAAGAACTTTACTACAAACCGAACAATGTTTCCCTTCCGTTAAACCTGTTTTTGTATAAGTCGGTTCTACCGCTTTATCAATCACTTCGGTGTGACCTTTCGCTTTTACAACTTCCTGTTTTACCAGCACTTCATCGCATACAGAGCAGTGTTTCCCTTCGGTCAGACCTCTTTCTGTACAGGTTGCTGCTTTTGCTTTATCCACTACTTCTGTATGTCCGGTTGCTGGAACAACATTTTGTGCAACAAATATTTCACCACACATAGAACAATGAGAACCAGTTGTCAGGCCATCTTCTGTGCAAGTCGCATTTACCGCTTCATCAATTACATAAGTATGTCCTAATGCAACTACTACTTCCTGTTTCGTTGTTGCTTCATCACATCTGGAGCAATGACTACCTGCTGTCAGACCGCTTTCTGTACAGGTCGGCTCTACTGCTTCGTCAATTACCATATCATGACCTAAAGCGTCTACTACTTCCTGAGCTGTTGTTGCTTCATTACATCTGGAACAATGACTGCCTGCTGTCAGACCGCTTTCTGTACAGGTCGGCTCTACTGCTTCATCCATTACCGTGTCATGACCTAACGCAGGCACTTCTTCCTGTGCTGTTGTTGCTTCATTACATCTAGAGCAGTGACTCTCTGATGTCAGGCCGCTTTCGGTACAGGTTGGCTCTACCGCTTTATCAATTACCATATCATGTCCTAAAGCATCTACTACTTCCTGTGCCACAAACACCTCATTACATACAGAGCAATGAGTGCCTGCGGTTAAGCCAGATTCTGTACAAGTTGGATTTACTGCACCATCAATTACATAAGTATGTCCTAATACAGGAACCTCTTCCTGTGCCACTTTATGGTCACATCTGGAGCAATGAGAACCTTCAGTCAAACCAGTTGCAGTACATGTTGGTGTCACTGCTTCGTCGATAATCATATCATGACCTAACGCATTTACAATCTCCTGTACAGTTGTCGCATCATTACATCTTGAACAGTGTGCTCCCTCTGCTAACCCTGCCACGGTACAAGTTGCTGCCACTGCTTTATCAATCACCATATCATGGCCTAATGCAGGAACTACTTTCTGTTCTGTTGTCGCTTCATCACATCTGGAGCAGTGACTACCTGCTGTCAGACCTGTTTCGGTACAGGTTGGTTCTACCGCTTCATCAATCACCATGTCATGGCCTAATGCATCTACTGCTTCCTGTTTCGTTGTCGCTTCATCACATCTAGAGCAGTGACTCCCTGCTGTCAGACCACTATCGGTACATGTTGGGGCTACCGCTCCATCCGTTACCATGTCATGACCTAATGCAGGGATTTCTTCCTGTTGTTCATATACATAGTCACAGCCATCTACAGAACAACTAAAACCTTCTGTCAACCCTACTGTCAAACAAGTTGGTTCTACAGCTTTATCCACTACTTTTGTGTGATCTGTTGCATTATAATGAATCACTGCATCAGTTAGTTCTGTATTGTAGCCTTTAATTGAAACTTCCTTCCATACGATTTCATCCCCTGTATAGAAAACATAGTCTAAACTGCTACAACCCATAAATGCAGAAGTTTCAATGCTAGTCACAGCTTGCGGGATAATGATTTTCTTTAAATTATCACAATCTCCAAATGCCTCTTGCCCAATACTAGTCACATTATCTGGAATTGCGATTGTCTCCAAACTACTGCAAGCCCGAAAAGTATGGCGCTCGATAATTGTTATATTTTCTGGTATGACGATAGATTTTAATTTCTGACAATATTCAAATGCACAATGACCAATACTTGTAACCCTATCTGGAATCTCTATATTAGTTAAACTGAGGCAATTACAAAAAGCTTCGGAACCAATAGTTATCAAGCTATCCGGAAGGATAACAGAAGCTAAGCCTTGACAACCAGAAAACGTGCTGTATTCCAGGTCAGTTACACCTTCCGGTATTTCTACACTAGCTAAATTTAAGCATGCGCGGAAAGCCATTGCTCCAATACGGCTTATACTATCCGGGATTGTAACATCTGTTAAATTGCTACAATTAAAAAATGCATCAGAGCCAATACTGGTCACACCATTTTGAATTATAATTGATTTTATCTGTTTCTGATACTCTGCCCACGGCGTATTACTATTATTATAGGCATTGTAATTATGCATCTCACCAATACCACTAATCGTCAGTACACCATCATTATCCAGTGTCCAAGTCAGATTATCGCCACATGTGCCACTTGCAATTACATTCAATGCAACAAACGGAATATTATTTGCTTTTGCATAGTTTTCTGCTACAGAACCTTCATAACCATAAATTGTGAGGTCATTGCAATTATAAAATGCATCAGAAGCGATATCCGTTACACCAGCTGGAATTGTCACGCTTTTTAAACTTGCACAGTTTCTAAATGTACTCCAGCCAATAATGCTAACCCCTTCTGGAATTACTACATCCGTTAAGCTGTCACAGCTATTAAACGCATAACTTCCAATACTGATAACCTCTTTAGGAATAACTACATCTGTTAAGCTATCGCAATTTTCAAATGCAGACATACCAATGCTTGTAACTGTTTCAGGAATAGTCACACTTTTTAAATTATTACAGCCTCGAAACAAAGCTCCACCAATACTGCTAACACCTTCTGGAATTATGAATTCTGTTAAACTATCGCATTCAGCAAAAGCATAACTTTCAATAGTGTCAACACTTTCTGGAATTACTATATTTTCTAATAAGCTGCAACCTTCAAAAGCGTTCCCTGCAATGCGAGTAACACCTTCTGTAATCACGACTTCTTTTAAATTTTTGCATCCATCAAACGCATAATATCCCATATTAGCTACGATGTTTGGAATTTCAACTTCTCTCAACATGCTATTCTGAAAAGCACTGCGACCAATGCTAGTCACATTTTCCGGAATCACAATTTCTATTATCTGCAGTCCAGAAAATGCATATTTACCAATACTCGTAATTTCGTTATCAAGCACTACTACTGTAATATCCTCCTGATAATCAAACCACGGCACAGTAGACTCATTTTCATAATCATACATTTCTCCACTGCCAGTGATTATCAGCGCACCCTCGTCATTCAGTGTCCATGTCAAATTCTCACCGCAAACACCTCTACAAAAAACACCTAAGGAAACAAACGGGATTTCATTTGTTGTCGCATAAATTTGTGCTTTAGAATCGGCATAGCCATAAATTGTGAGGTTATCACAATCTGCAAATGCATTATCCCCAATCTCATTCACATTATTAGGAATCGTAATTTCTTTTAAGTTAGGGCATAATTGAAAAGCTAATTTTCCAATACCAGTCACACTATCTGGAATAATAACTTTCCAAAGATAGTTACAATCCTGAAATGTACCCCCTTCTATAAATGTTACAGAATCCGGGATTGAAATCGACCGTAATCCAGACGATTGAAATGCACCCCGCCCAATCTTCGTTACACTGTCTGGAATGGTCACAGATTTGAGATTACTACATCCTTGAAAAGCATATTCACAAATGCTAGTCACACCATTTTCTACTACTATTTCTTCTACAGAAGACTGAAGATCATATCCAAATATATTTCTCCAGCCACCTGATAAAGCTGCTTCTTCCATATCACCAGTACCACTAATGATAACTACACCTTCATCATCCAGTGTCCATGTCAAATTTTCACCGCATGTGCCAGATGTTTCTCCCGTTGAAACTGTTGCAATTTCATCCTCCATCATACATAATTGTACGACAGATGAGGTTGTGCCCCCGGCTTGTGTCATTTCTATTGCTTCCATCTGTTCTATTGCAGAACCAACTTCTTCCGCAAATACAGGAACATTCACGATAGATAACAGAAATGCTGTCAGCACAATTATACTGAGCTGTTTCTTGTGTTTGTCCATTTTCATTTTCTCCTTTTTTGTCAATGTATTATCCTTTTGATATTAATTTCTAAAATCTATAGTTAATTATAACACTAGCCATCTGCTAATTCTATAAAATATATTTCTCACCAAATAATAAAAAGAACTGTTACACAGATAATCCATATAACAGTTCTTTCTTTTTTACTTATTGTGTTGTTCTGCTTATTTCAGTGCGAAGGACTGGCAGTCGGTGCACTGTTTTTCGGTTGGGTTGGCTTCGTGGGTGCCTACCTGAATTTCACGCAGGGAGCAGTAGTTCTGGCCCTGTGCGTGATGTCTGCACTGCTGTACGGTACATTTGATGCTCTGGTTTACATTACCTGTCATGGTTTTCTACCTCCTGAAAGTTTGTTTGGTGGTACATCTCTAGTATGAACCGGCCGGCAGAAAATATACAGGCGGTAAAACAGGCAGAATATTTGGATTGTTTTAAATCAGATTAAATTCTTTCAGTACAGCGATAAACACAAACAGGGTAAAGCAGGATACCACTGAGGTAATTACCACAATCTGCCCGGCCAGATGATGGTCGGCGTTTTCGTTCTGCGCCATGATATAGCCGGAAATGGCTGCCGGGGATGCATACATGGTTAACAGCGATGCCAGTGCCTGGCCTCGAAAGCCTAATAAAACGGCTGGCGGCAGAAAAACCAGCGGCACTAACAGCACTTTGCCCAGCACGGCTGCGGTTAAATAATGCACATGGGTATTCTCCAGCTTGAGGTCTAAATCGGCACCAAGAATCAGCAAGGCAATGGGAATGGTGGCAGCGCCTAAATCGTTCAGGGTTTTATCTAAAAAGCCCGGGAACTGAATACCGGCAGCCACATAGAGCATACCAAGGGCTGTGGCGATAATCAGCGGGTTTTTTGCAATGCCCAGTATTAATTTTAACGGGTCGTGCCGGTTCTGGCCGTTAAACCGCTCAAACAGATACACAGCCAGCAGGTTAAACATGGGCACAATAATGGCAATCAGCATGGTAATGGTTGCAATGCTCTGCCCGGCATAAATGTTGCCCACAATAGGGATGCCCAGAATCACATAGTTACTGCGGTAAATGCCCTGAATCACCACACTCTGCTGTTCTGGTTTCTCCACCAGTTTTGGCACAAGCCACAGCAGAAAGGCAAATAAAAGCAGCACGGTAATTACTGCATAGGCAATCAGGTGCCATTCAAAATGCTGCCGAAAATCGGTTTCACGAACATTGTTAAACAGCATAATAGGCAGCAGGCATTTGAAGCACAGCCGGTTTAAATCACGCACCATACGGCGCGGCAGAATCCCGATTTTCTGCAGGAATGTCCCCAGCAGAATGGTGAGAAACACCGGCAGCATAACATTTAAGGATAATAAGATAGATTGCAAGAAAATCAGCTTCTTTTTGAAAGTATTAATAAAAAATCATGGAACGTCGATCGGGTGTGCGTTTCTGCGCCGATACCGTCCCCTGTGTTGTTATTTTTAAAGCAGGAAATGCGTTAATGTAAAAACGGGACGGGTGACCCGTCCCCTACGGTATTTGTAGGAGATGGGTTTCCCATCCCGTTTATATTCATGTAAAAAACAATATTTCTTATTTGTTTGCCATTACAGCTGCGCAGCGTGGGCACAGGCCGTTTTCATCTAGTTCTTCGGAGTGAATCCAGCAGCGTTCGCATGCAGCGCCTTTTGCAGCTGCAATTTCTACAGCCAGGCCTTTTACCTCTTCGCTTACAAATGCATCGGCTGGAGCTTCGCTCATAGGTTTTACAGTTACCTGAGAAACGATGAAGATGGTTGCCAGCTGATCTGCCATCTGCTGTAACAGATCCATGGTTTCGCCTTCCGCATACAGGATTACCTGTGCATCTAATGCTTTCCCGATTTCTTTGCTTGCGCGTTTTTCTTCCAGCTTTTTGGTTACTTCGCCGCGTACAGCCAGGATGTTATCCCATTTTGCATCTAATGCTTCGTTGATAGCATCGGCATTTACAGTTGGCCAGCCGCTCAGCTGGATACTCAGTTCTTTATCTTCTTTCGGCAGGTATTTCCATACTTCTTCCGATGTGAAGGACAGAATTGGAGCTAATACCTGTGCTAAAGATACGCAGATTTCATACAGAGCGCTCTGGCAGGAACGACGTGCTTTGCTGCCCGCTTCTTCACAGTACAGGCGGTCTTTTGCGATATCTACATAGTAAGCACTCAGGTCTACGTTGCAGAAGTTGTGTACTGCATGGTAAACCACGTGGAATTCGCAGTCTTCATAGCCTTTGTTCACTTTTTCCAGCAGTTTATGCAGTTTGAGCATAATCCACTGATCCAGTTCTTCCATATCTGCTAATGCAACAGCATCGGTTTTGTAGTTAAAATCGCTGATATTCCCCAGCAGGTAACGGAAGGTATTGCGAATTTTACGGTATGCTTCACTTACCTGTTTCAGGATACCCTGAGAAACTGCGATATCGTTACGGTAATCTGCGGAGGATACCCACAGACGCAGGATATCTGCACCCATGTCTTTTACAACATCCAGAGGGTCAACACCGTTGCCCAGAGATTTACTCATTTTACGGCCCTGTTCGTCTACTAAAAAGCCGTGAGTTAATACTGCTTTGTATGGCGCAACGCCGTCTACTGCAACGCTTGTTAACAGAGAGGAGTTGAACCAGCCGCGATGCTGGTCGGAACCTTCCAGATAGAAATCTGCAGGGCTCTGCAGTTCATCGCGTACTTTTAATACCCCTTTATGGCTGGAGCCGGAGTCAAACCATACGTCCATGATATCGGTTTCTTTGCGGAAATGAGCAGCGCCGCATTTTGGACATACCAGTCCTTCCGGAATCAGTTCAGCTGCATCTTTTGCAAACCAGATATCGGTGCCGTGCTCACGCACCAGTTCCTGCAGATGGCTGATGGTTTCATCATTTACGATTGGTTCGTTACATTCGGTGCAGTAGAAGATAGGGATTGGCACACCCCATGTTCTCTGACGGGAAATGCACCAGTCTCCGCGGTCTGCAACCATGTTGTAGATACGGTCATGACCCCAGGAAGGGAAGAATTTTACTTTATCAATTTCATCCAGCGCATTCTGGCGGAAACCGTCTACAGATGCAAACCACTGCTCAGTTGCACGGAACAGGGTTGGGTTTTTACATCTCCAGCAGTGTGGATACTGATGTTTGATGAATTTTAATTTTAACAGATATTTATTGGCTTCTAACCACTGGCAGATTGCTTTGTTGGCATCATCAGTAGCCAGGCCTGCAAACTGGCCTGCTTCTGCAGTTAATTTACCCTGGTTGTCCAGTGGAGAAATAACAGGCAGATTGTATTTTTTTGCTACGATAAAGTCATCAGCACCATGGCCAGGCGCAGTGTGTACGCAGCCTGTACCAGCTTCCAGTGTAACGTGCTCACCGGTGATAACCAGAGATTCACGGTCCAGGAACGGATGCTGGCAAACCATTCTTTCCAGTTCCGCACCTTTCCACTGGCCCAGTACCTGTGGAGCTTCTTCGATGCCGCAGTCCGCCATGAAGCTGTTGAGCATTTCTTTTGCCACTACATATTTTTCTTCGCCGAACTGTAACAGCTGATAATCATATTCCGGATGAATGGAGATTGCCACGTTGCCAGGCAGTGTCCATGGTGTGGTGGTCCAGATTACTACATATGCGTTATCAATTGCAAATAAACCTTTTGCATCTTTTACAGGGAATTTTACATAAATAGATGGAGATTTCTTTTCTGCGTATTCAATTTCTGCTTCTGCCAGTGCAGTTTCGCAGTCCGGGCACCAGTGAACCGGTTTCAGGCCTTTGTAGATGTAGCCTTTTTTAGCCATATCGCCAAATACGCCAATCTGTTCTGCTTCAAATTTAGGGTCTAATGTTACATATGGATGATCCCAGTCACCGCGCACACCTAAACGACGGAACTGTTTTTTCTGGTTTTCAACGGCATCCAGAGCAAAGCCGGCACAGGCTTTGCGGAATGCCACTTTGTCCACACCGTGATGGTCTAAGCCCAGAGCCTTGATTGCTTTCAGTTCGATTGGCAGACCGTGGGTATCCCAGCCTGGCACATATGGTGCATCATAGCCGGTCATGCTGCGATGTTTAATAATGATATCTTTTAATACTTTATTTAATGCATGGCCTAAATGAATATCCCCGTTGGCATATGGAGGGCCGTCATGCAGGATAAATTTCGGATTGCCTGCATTTTTTTCTGCAACTTTGTTGTAAATGTCGTTGCTGTCCCAGAATTCCAGCATTTCCGGTTCTTTTTTCGGCAGGTTGCCGCGCATTGGAAACTCGGTCTGAGGCAGATTTAATGTTTTACCATAATCTACTTTTTCCACGTTACTGTTCTCCTCATATCAAAATTATCATACATGGTTTTAGAACTTACACAAAACAATGTCATCTCAAGCGAAGCCGAACCTTTTATTGCGTAAGAGTATTCGCCTCCGCTTAACATGACATTCTGTAATTTTTATTTTGCGTCTGTATTGTCCATGATTTCTTTCAGTTTTACATTAATTTTTGTTTCTTCGTTTTCAGACAGGGTCTGTTCGGTCACTTCTGCTTCTGCAGGAGCTTCCAGCGCTTCTGCCTGTTTCAGATAGCTTGCCACTTCTTCTGTATTGATGCCTGCTTCTTCTTTATCCAGCATGGCAATCTGGTTCTGGAAGTAATCTTTTAATGTTTCTTTTGCATCGTTATAACGGGTTGCCAGCATGGTGTAATCAGCCAGAACTTTATTATATTTTGCTTCTGTACCGCCAATAATACGTGCTGCTTCCGCTTCAGCCTCTGCCACAATGTTTGCAGCTTTTGTTTCAGCATCTTTAATCAGCTGATCTGCAAAACGCTGTGCCGATACCAGAGTATTATTCAGGGAAATTTCTTTTTCCCGGTAGCTGTTCATATTTTCGCTGTAGTTGCTCAGCTGTGTTTTTAACACGTCCAGTTCGCGCTGCAGTTTTTCAAAGTCCACGATAATCTCGTCCAGAAATTCGTCAACTTCTTCTGCATCGTAACCGCGCATGGCTTTTTTGAATTCTTTGTTGTGAATGTCCATTGGTTTCAGCATTGGATAGCCCCCTTGTACTTCTATATGGAATTCTGTATTACATATTACTTCTAAATCAGATATATTTCAAGATACAGACTTTTAATTTTCCCTTTTTTGTCTCGCCGGATGTTTCACCGATGCGCAGTCTTCCTTTGCCTCTGCAGGAAATCAGATCCTCCTGCCGGCAGAGATAATCGTTGTCTGTAATTTCACTATGGTTTACTTTTACTCTTCCGCTCTGAATCAGCTCCATGGCTTTCGTGCGGGAGATGTTTAACCCATGAGCCAGCAGTGTATCCAGCCGCATGGAGGCAACCATAATATGTAGCTCTTTTACATTCTGTTCCGGTGGCTGAAAATCATCCAGCGCAGTTTCCACTGCCTTCATCGGAACATGTTTCACGCGCAGCTCGTTCTGCAGCAGATAATCGGCAATTTCATCCTGCACAAACAGGTCAAAGCCGGTGTCACACACCAGCAAATCACCAAATTTTTCACGCCGCAGCCCCAGGCTCATAATAGCGCCTAAAAAATCACGATGGTTCACAGACACATAGTCCAGTTTTCCCTCAAACCGAAACAGCCGGATACCGGCCATCTCGCAGTCGGGTTCGGTATATTCAGGGAACAGCACCAGCCGTTTCCGTTCTGCGCTTTCATATCCGCCACAGAACAGATACCGCTGAAATTTACAGGAGCGCAGATATTCCTCTGCCACCAGCTGAAGCCGTGGCTCCAGAAAGTCGGTAATTTCCTCCTGATAACGCTGTTCCACCCTGTCCAGCCGGTCTTCCAGCCGGCTGATAAACTGTTTTTCCTCTGCGGAGAGCGTCAGCATGGCGTCCTCCTGCTTATAAAATAATGTAAACGATACGTACCAGCACCGAATACACGATATCAATCAGAATCATTGCCACAATCGGCGAAACATCCAGCGGATATTTCAGTGCATCGGGCAGAATTTTCCGGCATGGATCCATCACCAGCTCGGTAATTTCATACACATACCGCAGCAGCGGATGATACGGATTATGCGGAATAAACGATAAAAAGCACCGTACCAGAATCAGCAGGTTCATCACGCTGACACACATACGTAAAAACAGCAGAATCGTACTGGTTATCATTTCTTTTCACCAAGCTCCTTTGAACGAATATAGGCCTGCTGCACCGCTTCTATCATGGCGCTGCGAACCCCTCTTTCCTCCATCACACGCAAACCGCAGATAGTGGTACCGGCAGGGCTGGTTACCTGGTCTTTTAACACACCCGGATGTTCCCCGGTTTCCAGAAGCATCATAGCCGAACCTGCCATGGTCTGTGCCGCCAGCTGATAAGCGGTTGCCCGCGGCAGACCGGCCAGCACAGCGCCATCTGCCATAGCCTCTAAAATCTGATACATATAGGCAGGGCCGCTGCCGCTTACCGCACACACGGCATCCATATAGGTTTCTTCTACAAAAATTGTCTGGCCTACGCTGTTAAAAATATCAGCCGCCACCTGTTTCTGTTCTTCTGTGGTATGACTCCCGGCAGTAATGCCTGTCATCCCCCAGCCGATTTTTGCCGGTGTATTCGGCATCACACGGAAAATAGCAATATCGCCCAGCTGTTCAGTCAGTGTATCCATCGTTACACCAGCCATAATAGAAATCACAGCCTGATGCGGCTGGGGCTTCACTGTCAGCTGGCTGCAAACAGCACCAAAATGCTGCGGTTTTACTGCCACAATAATGTACTGTGCCTCTGCCACAACCTGGTTGTTGTCACTAGCCGGCTGAATCCCCAGAGACTGATGCAGTTCTTCAAGTTTTTCTGCACTGCAGTCCGACATAATAATTTCAGAACCGCTGCAGAGCCCCTGTTTTATCATACCACCGGCAATTGCCGAAGCCATAGCACCGGCACCGATAAACCCGAACCGGTAAGTGTTCTGCATTAGAAATCACCTCTGCGGTTATACTGGGTAATCCATGCAAAAATTTCTTCATCGGTATCTGCCATGTCGTGTTTTAATTCGCTGGCAATATCAATATTCTGTGGTGCTGCCAGAATAATACCCTGGCTTACTTTCTGAATGGTACCGTCGATTGCGTAAACAACGCCGCCTACAAAGTCGATAATTTTTGCTGCAATGTCTGTATCGCAGGATTCAATGTTAATCACAACAGCTTTGTGTTCCAGCAGGTTATCGGCAATACCCTGCGATTCTTCAAAACGAACAGGTTCCACCAGAACTACACGGGCATTTTCGCCGCCTTCCGTACGGCTGCTGTGTTCCCGGTTTGGATTGGTGAAGGACACTACATTATTAATTCTTGCAACCGGTTTTGGTTCACTTTTCACTGGCATAGCATTCTGTTTCTGTACAGGTGCTGCCGGTCTTTCCACTACTTCTTCCTCTTCGATTTCTTCTCTTTCCACAAAACCCAGTACATCTACAACCTTATCCAGAAATCCCATTGTAATCTCTCCCTCTTATGCAAACATGCTTCTGCCAACACGAATCATATTGGCTCCTTCTTCTACTGCCACCTGATAGTCGTGGCTCATACCCATTGATAAAATCTCCATGTCGATGCCCGGAATCTGTTTTTCTTTCAGTTCCTGAAACAGCTGATACATTTCCCGGAAAATCGGACGAACCTGTTCTGTGTCTTCAAAGAACGGTGCAATGTTCATCAGCCCTCTTACATGGATGCCCGGCATTTTGCTCACCATTTCCAGAAACGGCACAACTTCTTCTTTTGCCAGGCCAAACTTGCTTTCTTCATCGGCAATATTTACCTGCACCAGGCAGTCCATTGGATGCCCCAGTGCTTGCATACGCTGATTTAATTCTTTTGCCAGCGATTCACTTTCCAGTGAATGCACCAGCACAACCTTGTCAGCAATATATTTTACTTTATTACTCTGCAGATGACCAATAATGTGCCATACCGCACCCTGATTGACAGCATCGTACTTGTCCATCAGTTCCTGCACGCGGTTTTCCCCCAGAATGCTCTGCCCGGCTGCCAGCACTTCATTCAGCTGTTCCGGTGTTCTTGTTTTGGTAACGGCAACAATGGTTACCGGCTGTTCCGGATTTGGGCTCTTCTTTCTGGCTTCCTCCACATTTTTTCGGATTTCTGCAATATTTTCTGCTATGCTCATGTCAGTTCATTCCTTCTAGAATTTTATATTTTCACCCTCACGCACCAGATGCGGCGTTGTTACAATAATGACGCCGTCTTCCAGTTCGCTTTCAATCACTACCTGTCCAGTTTCCTCCCAGACTGGCCCCAGTGTTACAGGCGCCCAGAATACAAAACCTTTCTGCAGATAATACACGCCTGTCTGACCATCTTTTTCCACCAGCACATCCGGGGAAACAGCTATGACATTCATCTGTTCATACGGCATTTCAATTTTATAAATTCTCTGCTGAAATACCGTTTCCTTCACATTGCCCAGTTTTAATTTCAGATACCGGAACCCGTCCGGAGTATCCAACAGTTCCGTAACCCTTGCCGTCATCTGCATATCCAGATCATCCAGGCGCACCTTAATGCGCTGGTCGATTTCCAGACTGCCGGTATAGGCACTGCGCGGTACTGTTACATACAGGTAAACCTCGTCAAAAACATTAATCACTTTGGCCACAGGCTGTCCATTTACACCATCCGGCATGTCCTGTTTCTGACGGTCCTGCTGCTCGATGTAGCGTGTTTCTAAATCTGTGCTGCAGATTGCATTTAAATCAGAGGTGCTTTCCAGCCCGTCCAGCTGATAGGAAACCCGCCCTGCATAATTGGTCCAGGAATAGGCCTCACCGATTCGCAGCACAGCACTGCCTTTCCGTACCCGTTCACCTTCCTGCACAACCGGTTCCACTTTTCCGTCAGCCTGTGCAATCACCAGCGATTCCGAACCACGCAGCAAACCGTAACCGGTTTCCACATGCTCCAGCAAAGCAGTATGCACCTCTTCTGTCTGCACCATAGCCGCACGAATCTGATTGCCGGCCAGCGTCAGAATCAGCCAGGCAACAATGACCAGCAAAAGAATCTTCACGATATGATCTTTTAGATATAAGCGTCTTTTTTTCTTTGTCGCCATTTTTTTCTCCTACGCCTAAATTAACTTTTATTATACTATATTTTTGTGTCAATGAACATATCTAAACCGTATTTTTTTTAGTTTTTGAAAAAATTTCTAAGATGTTTTTATAAGATGTTTTTAAATGTTATCCAGCAGACAGATAAAATAAACGCCGCAGAAAAAATCTACGGCGTTCTAAATCACAAAGTTATAAATTTTTAGAAGAAGAAATAAATCGGTACTGCTAAAATAATACGGCTGATAATACCTGCCAGCACATCATCGGCCATAATGCCCAGACCACCGTTTAAATCCTGAATTTTACCGATTGGTCCCACCTTGCTGATATCAAACAGACGAAACAGCGCAAACGCCACCGGTGTCAGAATCAGAGGCACGTTCCACATGGCAATCCACATGCCAATCCATTCATCGTAAACGATTTCCGATGCATCGTGAACTCCCAGTGTTTTTTCACCGCTGTCACAAATATAGATTCCCGCAATTCCGGCAATCAGAATAAACCACAGCGGCATTCCACCGAAAAATCCCCACACAAGGCCAATCAGCAGTGCTGCTGCCGAACCCCATGTGCCCGGTGCCGGATGAATCAGCCCGGAACCACAGCCGCGAGCCAGAAATAACAATGCTTTTTCCATGTTTCTCCCACCCAATCCTAGTTCCAGGTAATCTGTTTATTTAATTTCAGCACATAATCCAGACCGGAATATACCGTCAGGATAACAGCCACATACATCAGCCACAGGCCGATATTTACGCCGCACAGCGCCATAATCTGAGGTTTCAGCATCAGCAGCATCAGTGCAAACATCTGGCATACGGTTTTTACTTTGCCCCAGATATTCGCTGCCACTACAATGTTTTCAGATGCCGCAACCGAACGCAGACCAGTGATTAAATATTCACGGAAAATAATCAGCACTGCAATCCATGCAGCCAGGTCGCCCAGTTCTACTAAACAGATCATAGCTGCTGCGGTCAGCACTTTGTCTGCCAGAGGGTCCATCAGTTTGCCGAAGTTTGTTACCATATTGTATTTGCGGGCAATCTGACCATCCAGCATATCGGTCAGCGAAGCCAGAGCAAAAATAACGGTAGCCACAATACGGGAAACATCGGTGTTCATCATCAGCGCAATCATAAACAGCGGAACCATGCACATACGGGCAATGGTTAATTTATTAGGCAAATTCATTCTACAATCTCTCCTACAAAATCATATTCATCCAGTCCGGTGATTTCAACTGTAACATAATCTCCTGGCTGATAGTCGTGGTCTTCTTCTTCAAATACCAGAATCCACGGGTCTACATCTGGTGCCTCACCCTGACTGCGGCATAACAGCAGCCCCGGAATATCCGGGCTCAGCTCATCTACTTTTACAAGACGGCGCTGACCAATAGCCTGTTCATGTTTACGATACATGGTATCATACTGTAAATCCATCAGGTTTTCCGCTCGTTTTTCTTTTTCATCTTCTTCCAGATGACCATCCATCAGATTTGCCGGTGTACCTTCCTCTCTGGAATACGGGAATGCGCCTACGCAATCCAGCTGCATTTCCTCCAGGAAGTTGAGCAGGTTATGATACTGCTCCTCGGTTTCACCCGGGAAGCCCACAATAAAAGTAGACCGCAGGGTAATATCCGGAATGCGGCTCCGCAGTTTCCCGATTAACGATTTGATTTCCTCCACGGTGATTTTGCGGTTCATACGTTTCAGCACTTCATCATCACCGTGCTGTAACGGAATATCTAAATATTTGCAGATTTTTTCCTCACTGGCGATATAATCAATCATTTCATCGTCAAAATTGTTCGGATATGCATACAACAGACGAATCCAGCGAACTTCCGGGATAGATGCCAGTTCTTTCAGCAAATCCACCAGCGCAAAGCGGCCGTATAAATCTTTCCCGTAATAGCTGGTATCCTGCGCCACCAGAATCAGTTCACTGGCACCCTGCTGTGCCAGCAGTACAGCCTCTTCTTTAATCTGTTCAATGGTTTTGCTGCGGTACGGACCCTGCATTTCCGGAATAACACAATAGGTACAGTTATTATCACAACCTTCAGAAATACGCAGATACGCATAATGCTGCGGAGTTGTCACAATGCGAGGCGCATTGCCCTCTTTGCTTTCCTCGGTCCAGTTGGTATGCACCACAATCTCCTGCTCGTCCTTATGATTTGCAATGATATCCACAATCTGACGATAATCGTTGGTACCTACAAAAATATCCACTTCCGGCAGTTCTGCAGCCAGCTCCTGTGCATATTTCTGTACCAGGCAGCCTACCGCCACCAGCAGTTTGCAAACACCCTGTTCTTTCCACTGGGCCATTTCCAGAATGGCATTGATGGATTCCTCTTTGGCGGCATTTACGAAACCGCAGGTATTAATAATAATGATTTCAGCTTCATCATATTGTTCTGTCAGTTCATAGCCCTGCTGCTGAAACAGGCCCATCATCGTCTCGCTGTGTACCAGATTTTTGGCACAGCCCAGCGATAAAATACTTACTTTCTGCAATGAACTACCCTCTTTCTATAACTCATACATGAAAAACAGGGGCCGATTCCTCTCGGGGACCCCTGTATCGGTTATTGCGCCACTGTCACATAATCTTCCAGCAGGAACGATTTTTTCACAACCTGCCCCTGATTTCCCAGAGTGCCAAGATCCTGACCGTTCACGGTGACTTTCACTACACCGGCATTGCCTAAATTCAGCTGAACACTCTGTGCCGCTTTAATATCCTGAATCTGACCTTCCGACATGGTGGTTTCGGTCACTTTGCCGTCTACCGTAATCTGCATCCAGCACTGATCCTTCGCATTCGGATTGACATTCAGAATTTCCAGCCGCATTTCCAGACTGTCGTAAACAGGAACTTCCGGTTCCGGCGGAGTTGCCGGTTCCTGCGGAACATCCGCTTCACCGTTCTGTTCATCCTGCTGTTCATCCTGCTGTTCTTCAACCTGCTGCTGAATCTGCTCATCTGGATTTTCCAGAGCCGCCATCTGTTTGCTGTAGATGCCCTGCACCGCAAACAGCAGTAAAATAGCAGCCAGACTGAGAATAATAATCAGTTTTGCATTTTTATTCAGCGGGGTTTCTTCAAAACGCTCCGCTTTTTGTTTTCGTTTAGGAGTTACTGCCAGTTTATACGGCGTTTCCGGTTCTTCCTGTACTGGTTTTTCCGGCTCCTTCACTTTTGGTTTCATCACTTCCAGAACATCCGGGCGATCTTTAATTCCCAGATATTTTAGATAGGCTGTTGCAAATCCCTTTGCATATACATCACCGGGCAGGGCATCAAACTGCTCTTCCTCCAGTGCTCTTAAATACTTCGAACGGATTTTTGTCGCTTCCGCAACTTCATCCAGCGAAATTCCCTGTTCTTCTCTTGTTTTTTTCAGAATTTCTCCGATTCCCTGCAAATCAGTCACCTCCAGATGAATTCCATAATTCTTCTGAGTTTACTATACCATACGAAACAGAATTCCCGCAAGGCAATTACCAAACATTCATCATTTTGTAATCATTACTTCACAATTGAACTTCAAAATTAACCCGTACTTTGCCGTCAGGTCTGCTCTCTGTATTTTACAGTTCGCCGTTTTCCATCATCTCGTTATAACGAGCCATTGTCACTTTAATCTGACGCGGTTTGCTGCCTTCATACGGCCCGATTAAACCGCGCTGCTCCATTTGATCCACAATACGTGCTGCTCTTGTGTAACCCACGCGGAATCTACGCTGCAACAGTGAAATAGACGCCTGCCCGTTTTCGATAAACAGTTTTGTCGCTTCTGGAATTAAATCATCCCATTCTTCTTCCTGACTTCCGCTGCTTTCTGCCTGTACTGCAGCAGTGCCGATTTCCTCGTTATAAACCGGCTGCGCCTGTGTTTTCACAGCCTCTGTGATACGGTCAATTTCCTTATCCGATACATACACACCCTGCACACGCTGCGGTTTCGGCATACCGGTTGGATAGAAAAGCATATCCCCGCGACCCAGCAGTTTTTCCGCACCACCCATATCCAGAATAGTGCGTGAGTCCGTCTGTGACGATACAGCAAACGCAATACGGGATGGCATATTGGCTTTGATAATGCCGGTAATAACATCTACCGATGGACGCTGTGTGGCAACCACCAGATGAATCCCTGCCGCACGAGCCAGCTGTGCCAGACGGCAGATAGCATCTTCCACATCAGCAGGGGCCACCATCATCAGATCGGCCAGCTCATCAATTAATACCACAATATACGGCATTACTTCAATGGCCGCTTTTTCCTCTTCCGTCTGCGCTGCTGCAATTCGTTCTTCCGACAGTCTGTTAAAGCGCGGCATATCTTTTACACCTGCATTGGCGAACACTTCATAACGGCGATCCATTTCATGCACTGCCCAGCGCAGTGCTGCCGCTGCTTTTTTGGCATCGGTTACAACCGGTGAAATCAGATGCGGAATCCCGTTGTAGTTTCCAAGCTCTACTTTTTTCGGGTCCACCATTACAAATTTTACTTCATCCGGTGTGGCTTTATACAGAATGCTGTTGATTAATGTATTAATGCATACCGATTTCCCCGAACCGGTAGAACCGGCAATCAGTAAATGCGGCATTTTGGCCAGATCGGCAACAATTGGCTGCCCGCTGATATCTTTACCAAGAGCAACCGTCAGTTTGGATTTGCTGTTCTGGAACGCATCACTCTCGATTAATTCCCTCAAGCCAACCATTGTGGTGGATTTATTCGGAATCTCGATACCAACAGCCGCCTTGCCCGGAATTGGCGCCTCAATACGCACTCCGGCTACAGCCATACTCAATGCAATATCGTCCGATAAGCCTACAATTTTGCTTACTTTTACACCGGCAGCCGGCTGGAATTCATACTGTGTAATTGCCGGGCCACAGCTTACATCGGCAATTTTACCTTTTACGCCGAAATCGTTCAGCGTTTTTTCCAGACGCTCCACATTGGCCATAATATCATTGCGATTCTGCCCATTCCCGGTATTTTCATTGATATCCAGCAAATCGATAGACGGGAACTGATAACCCTGCACCAGAGGCTCTTCCGGGAATAATTCCTCCACCTCTGCTGCAGCCTCTGGAATGTTCGTCTTATCGGCCTTCTGTTCCGGAACCTCTTTTTTCGATGCAGATGCTTTTTTAGCTGCTGGTTCCTGTTCCGTTTTATTGCTTACTTTATGCAGATTTGCAGTCTGTAATTCCGGTTGTTTCTCGTTTTTTTCTATTTTTGATGCTTCCTTTGCTGTTCCCTTCGTCGTTTCCATAGTATGGATTTTCACCGGTTCTGTTTTTTCCGGAGCAGTTCTGGTAACGGTATAATTTACCTGACGTTTGTCCAGAAGCTGCTGAAAATCGTCTACCGAATCAGCAATCAGATACTTTTCCTCCACCAGAGGTTCCCTCGGGCTTAAACCCACGCGTGGTTCCTGTTCATCCAGTGTTTTGTGAATTTCCATCAGGCTGTTTAAAATAACCGGTTTCTCTTTTGGAATTACCACATATTCAGACCCGGTATAGCGAGGCCGCTCCTGTGTTTTTGGCTCCGGTTCCTCTTCTTTGCTGATAAACAGATTTTTCATTTTAGCAAAGAGGCCTTCTTTTTTGGCAGCTTCCTGCTGTGAAACAGCGGCAGTTACTTCTTTTGCCTGTTTTTCTTCAAATTTTGTCTGTTTTTCTGCGGAAACCACTTCTTTTTTGATACTTTCCTGTTTCGGCTTTCCTGCCTCCGGTTCTGCCGCTGGCTTATCTTTTTTGTCTTTTCCGGCCGGCTTTACAGGTTCTTTATCCAGTTCTTCTTCGTCATCTTCCTCAATAAAGATAAAATGAATCAGCATTTCTTTAATCTGCTCCAGCCCTGCACGCACTGCCGCAAAGAAATCTTCTCCACGAGTTAATACAGCACCCTGCGCCACCAGCACAATGGCAATTACCGCTACGCAAAACAGCACAATATAAGTGCCAACCGTTCCAAGCAATTTCTGCAGAATCATGCTGAACACCGCACCGATTACCCCGCCGCCCATACCGCCGGCACCAAGCAGCAGATTATCTTTTATATCCACATAAGTCACATTCATATGCAGCAGCGTCAGAACCGCACAAACCGCCATTACGCCACCGGCAATCTGCATCCGGGATAAGCGTTTGCCCGACAGCATACTAAGCCCTGCCAGACAGAACAAGAACGGAAACAGCACAATGCCATTCCCCATCAAGCCATGCATCAGCAGATAAATAATACCGCCCAGAAATCCCATTTCCGCCTGCAGATCACGCAGTTCTGTACCGATAACACCCGGCGCCTGAAAAATCAGCCATCCACTGTAAATCGTCAGCGCTAAAAGGCCAATGCCGGTTAATACACTGGTGATATCCAGCGTGGATTTTTTACTGTTCTTTTTATCCGGCTGTTTTTTGGCCGGCTGCTTTTTCGTTTTTTTCTGACCCTGTTCTAAATCATCCATTGTCATTTGTTTTGTATTTTTCGTCTTGCCCATGTTTTTCACCTCAGACAAAATCATATTTCCAGAAATTTAATTATACCATTTTTTCATCGCAAAAAAAAGGAAAAACAAATCAAATGTTCTGAAATTAATTTCGTCACGAGCCTTCTATTTCACTGCACGAGTTCCATTCCATTTTTTCGTGCAAAACAATTTTTTTAGTAACGCACGCAACAGATTTTTCACATACGCACACATACAAAAAATCACACACATGAAAAAATGCTCCACCGCATCTCGCGGTGAAGCATCTCTTTAAAAATACGCCTGATTGGAATCGAACCAACGCACCTGGCTCCGGAGGCCAGTGCTCTATCCACTGAGCTACAGGCGCAAATCACCTTAATATTATATCCAAAATGTATGCATTTGTAAAGTTTTTAAGAATAAAATCTGGAAATTTTCTTTTCATCAGCCAGTTTCTTTGCTGCTTCTTTTTCTAAAAATTCTAGAATATTTTTCCGCGTTATCAGAACAAAGGTTTGCATTTTTGATTTTCGTATTATATAATATAGTTGTATATTGCAGGAAATAACTTCTTGCACTGTAAACTAACGATACTGTTTATTTTATTTTTCAATAAAGGGGCATATACTATGAGAACAAAAACACAGGGCCTCAGCAAACGACAGGCTGAAATTTTAGAGTATATTGTAAAACAGATTAACCTGAAAGGCTATCCGCCATCGGTTCGCGAAATCGGTGAGGCTGTGGGGCTGCAGTCCAGCTCGACTGTGCATAATCATCTGACTCAGCTGGAGCAGAAGGGATATATCCGTCGTGACCCGACCAAACCAAGAGCTATCATGATTTTAAAAACCAATGACGAGATGGAAGCGTTCTACGAGGAAGATAAACCGTTTGATGAAATGATTAATGTGCCGATTATCGGCAGTGTTGCAGCGGGCACTCCAATTCTGGCAAGTCAGAATGTGGAAGACACCATCACGTTCCCGATGCATCTGATTCGCAACAACAACTCCTTCATGCTGAAAGTAAAAGGCGACAGTATGATTAACGTGGGGATTTATGACGGTGATTTGTTAATCGTATCACCGCAGAAGGTTGCCAACAACGGCGATATTGTGGTGGCGCTGATTGGTGAGGAAGCAACTGTAAAAACATTCTACCGGGAAAAAGGCCGTATCCGCCTGCAGCCGGAAAACGATGCTATGGACCCAATCTACGCAACCGAAGTGGAACTGGCCGGTAAAGTAACCGGTTTATTCCGTAACATGCATTAATCACAAAATAAACAAGCAAAACAAAACTCCATTCCATCTGTGATGCGAAATACACAGACGAAATGGAGTTTTTATTTTGTATTTACGCCAGAAACCCTAGATGTTCCAGCAGAATTTTGCAGCCCATTAATATCAGAATCACGCCGCCAGCCAGTTCAGCTTTTGCTTTAAACCGCATACCAAACACATTGCCGATTTTCACCCCGGCTGCCGAACAGATAAAAGTAATGCAGCCGATGAACAGCACCGCAGCCACAATATTAACCCGCAGAAACGCGAAAGTAACGCCCATTGCCAGGGCATCAATGCTGGTGGCAATTGCCAGAAGCAGCATGGCTTTAAATGAAAAATCATCATCCAGTTCCTCTTCATCGCCTTCCAGAGCTTCTTTTATCATTTTGCCGCCAATAAACAGCAGCAGCACAAATGCAATCCAGTGATCGATGCTTACAATCAGATGTTCAAACCGGCTGCCTAAAAGATAACCGATAGCCGGCATCAGTGCCTGAAATCCGCCAAACCACAGCCCGGCCAGAAGCGTATGTTTTAACTCCAGCCTCTGCACAGAAAGCCCTTTACAGATGGACACCGCAAACGCATCCATTGATAACCCTACTGCAATTAAAAACAATTCAACAATTCCCATACTTACAACTCCTGTTCTATAATCTCTGATAGATTCTGTGTCGAGTACAGATACAAAAAAAGAGACTTTCCCCATCACAGAATCTATCCTGTAATGGACAAGTCTCGTTATTTCAAACCAAGCCAGACTGCAATATTCCCCAGTCAGTATGTTGACTTCGTTACACCCGCCTGTCCATATTCAGAACCGGCAGATGCCAACTACTCCCTTATCACGCTTTTTATTATAAACTTTTTCATTTTCTTCGTCAAGTAACGGCAATGGGTATTATATTAATCGTATTTCCGGTTTGGATTTTTCGGAAACCAGCCTTTTTCTACACGCTGACGCTGTTCTTTCAGTTCCCCGATACTCCACAGGAACGAACAGCCCAGAGCGCCCAGCAGCGCAGAACCTACAGTGTTATCCACCATCAGGGAGCACAGAATACTGATAATCCCGCCCACTAAAAATACCGGCCATACCCGGTCTGAAAAATAATATTCGCATTTAATTACAATCGGGTGAAACACACCAATCAGCAGAAACACACCCACGCTGATGATTAACCCTAAAAAGTTCATACACTGAAACTCCTCTCTCATGATGTAACCATTATTTTATTTTTATACAGTATAACATGAATCCGTATTTTTGGGATAGCCAAATTCACGCAGATAAGATATATTGATATAGAAAAACGAAAACTATTCCGAAAGGAGTTTCTCCATGATTTCTTATCTTCTGTTTGATTTAGACGGCACCTTAACCAACCCGCAGGAGGGCATCACAAAATGTGTGCAGCATGCGTTAAAGGCATTTCAGATTGATGAACCGGATCTAGAAAAACTAATACCCTTTATCGGGCCGCCATTAATTCAGTCGTTTATGGATTTTTACGGCTTCACGGAAGACCAGGCCCGGCAGGCTGTTGCTGTTTACCGGGAACGCTTCGGCACCGTTGGTTTATTTGAAAATTTCCCTTACCCCGGCATCCAGGAAATGCTGAAGCAGCTTCAGGCACAGGGAAAAATGCTGGCTGTGGCATCTTCCAAGCCAGGCGTTTATGTGCACCGCATTTTAGAAAAATTTGAGCTGGCGCAGTATTTTCAGGTAATTGAAGGCAGCAATCTGGACGGCACCCGTGTTGATAAAAAAGAAGTGATTGCCGAAGTGCTGGCACAGCTTGGCAATCCATCGTCCGACCAGCTTTTAATGATTGGTGACCGCAAATTTGATGTTATCGGTGCCCGTGAAATGGGCTTTGGCTGTGTGGGTGTACGCTTTGGATTTGCCGCACCCGGCGAATTAGAAGAAAGTGGTGCCCTTTATATTGCCGAAACCGTAGACGATTTAACACAGTATCTCCTGTCTGTCTAACCTTTTATTCCGCCAGCCAGCTTTCCCCGTTGGCATAATTGATAATCACACCGGGCTGGGCATTGCAGATATACACATGAAAACAGATGCCCTGCCCGTTATCCTCAATGGAATACGCCTCCATCCGCACCCCGCTTGCCAGAAGGTTTTCCCCTTCATATACCGGAGTCACCCGATACAGCACATGCCGCCCGGTATATTTTATATACTGCGCCACCATATCCTCAAAGGGCAGCATCCCCTGCACATTCAGAAACCGGGTACCGGTTATCAGATTTTTCTCATTGGCATTTTCCCCGGTCAACTGATAACCAATTAAGTGACAGCGATTATACAAATATTTTCCGTCTACCACATCATATTTCACCGTATGCCACCCACTAGGCTTTACCTGCCCTATACTTCCGCGCTCCTCTGTTGGCATCAGCTCTTTGCCAATCATGGCAGTAGCCGGACCGCAGCGTCCCAGGTAATCCAGTTCACTGTAATATTCAAACGGTTCCCGAGCCAGTTCTTCCTTCGTAAACGATGGAATATTGTCATCCAGAACAATATAAGTGGCTTCTTCATATTCCTTTACACCAACCGGTACCGTACCCGCATAATCCTTTTCAGAATCATGGAACGGAAATATACCATCCACACTGTATCCCATCGAGCCCAGAATCACAACCAGAAGCACCGCCAAAATCTTCGATACATTCTTCCAGTTTACCCGTCTGCGCCGTCTCCGTCCTTTCTTTTTCAGAACCAACTCTGCCACCTCCATGCTGTAAAAATCTTTTGAAAATATTATACCATAAACGCACCAAAAA
>JAFQEO010000032.1 GCA_017399005.1 Peptococcaceae bacterium
AAAAAATAATTTAAAAAAATGAAAAATTACGCTTGACTTGTCTCCATAAAGATGATAATATATTCCTTGCTGAAAGCACATGGAGAGATGTCCGAGTGGTCGAAGGAGCACGCCTGGAAAGCGTGTATACGGGCAACTGTATCTGGGGTTCAAATCCCCATCTCTCCGCCAGTAAAAATGCCGAGAACATCTCGGCATTTTTTGTTTATGCAATACCTCAAAACACAGGGCAGAACTGCGATTGCGCGGTTCTGCCCATTTTCTTTGCTCCGCAGCTTGCACCACTACCGCATTTTATGAAGTGCCAGGCTTTTATATTTCCACATACAAAAAACCAGTAGAAGCACTCTGCCTCTACTGGTTCATTATTTATCTTCATCAAGTAATTCCCTCACTCGATACTGAATAAAGTCTTCTAACTGTTTTCTACGTTTTGCTGAAAACTTTACGTTTGCCTTATTTGGTTTATGAGCTTCAAATTTGAAGTTAATCAGCTTTCTCAACTGTTCCCGCTGCTTTGGCCCCATTACAATTTTAGCAACATCGGTATGATTTGCCCCTGTTGCAGTGCTTCGGGTTTCCGCATAAGCGATTAAATTCTCAAAATCGTCTTCCATTGCAAAATTGAATAAAGAGTATCCATTATCAAAAACAGGGGCCGGGGCAATGAATTTCCCTGTACGATTATCCCGTAACAGACCAAAATTTCCAAAGTGTCTGTCGGTGTTGTAAATCACAGCATCGAACACCAGCATACTGCACAGTTCATCATAATAATCATCGCCAAGCGCTTTATAATAATCTAAAACAGCCTGCAATCCTCCGGTTGGCACTAGTCGTCCAATTGGAACATAGGAGGTATGAATATCTGTAAATAACGCGCAATAAGAAGACAGCATCCCTTTCCACATACCTAAATAATATGGAACGGCCTTTAAGCCCATTGCTTTTGCAATCTGATACGCATAAAATTCGCTATATGGTTCCATTCCAGCATTTGCTGCACCTGTAGAGCCACCTTTGAATAGGTATCGCTTTCCATCACTGAGAATTCGCCAGCCTTTTGGCAAGTTGCCATTGGTAGTGAGTTCCGGTGAAGATGTAAAATGGGTAGAGGTGTGTACCGCACCTGTATAAGCAATCAAAGACAGCACTTTGTCAAATTTGTTTTCATACAGATTATACTCTGCAAACGTGCCTTTGAAATCTGCAGGAACTACCCAGTAGCTGTCATTCAGAGATAACCCTTTACAAACATCAATAATGCCTTTCAGATCATTGCTGCTTAACCCAAGAGATTTCAAAATTTCATGAACAAACGCTCTGCTTTTAGGAATCACTCGCTTTTGCAGCCATTGCCGCACACCTTCATTCGATATTTCCAAATCTTTCGGCAAAAATATTTTATTTTCTTCTACAACAGAGTCTATTTCCACTTCTAAACCATTCAGTTTATCTACATGCATGAAGAAGTATAATAAATCATCGTCGTACTGTTTCAGAACATATTTTTCCATCCAGGTTACCTCCTTTCTTCAAGCATATTATAAACCAAACTACATATGAAAAGCAAACTATAAATAGTTTTCCCATAGCATTACTTAAAATACACTTATTATATTTAATTAATTGCACAACTGCCAACATAGGTATACATTCCTTGTATTTTTATTCGCTAATCAATATCACTACCTTTCAAAAAGACAATTCTTTCAATGTGACAACAAATTGACAACAGATTTAAAAAACTGTAACAAATCCAATAAACTATAGAAAAAATATGTCCGTATACACGCCTGGAAAGCGTGTATACGGACAACTGTATCAAGGGTTCAAATCCCTTTCTCTCCGCCAGTAAAAATGCCGAGAACATCTCGGCATTTTTTGTTTATGCAATACCTCAAAACACAGGGCAGAACTGCGATTACGCGGTTCTGCCCATTTTCTTTGCTGTTCTTTTTTTGATTTTTTGTGATTGGTAACGAGTGTCATTCAGTACCATCAGGTGACAAGAATTTCCCTGCCCTTTGTCACCTCTCTGGTGTCTCTCGTCACCTGTGACGCATCTAGCTGTGAGAAGCGTTAGGTTTGGTTTTAAGAGACTTGAAAGCCTTTCGACTATCTATTCGTTTGTTTGAACTTTTTTCAGAGTAGTAGGCAGAGTAGGTTAAGGGAGTACAAAGGAAACCAGTTCCCACTACGTTGCCTCTACCACAATACCTGTGGCATCTCAAAAAATAAGCCCTAATCAAAATGATTAGAGCCTACTTTTCTTACCAGTAATACATTGTGTCTATCAACGCATTTCCTATTTCTGCTTCCATTTTATCAGCAATGTACCATCACCTAAGTTGTTATCATAGTTCACTAGAAGAGCCATCAGGAAAAGACCTTGCATAGATTCATCACACACTTCTCCATCTATCTGGATTGCATACAGTTCAAATCCACTTTCATTCTCCTCAACTAAGAATTGTAGTAAAATATCACTGCCCTCAAAGTAACCAGTTGCATTAACAACCATCTGCCCATCAGCAACTTCGAATGATTCCCATGTTAGTTCATCAATCGAATATTCCAGAATTTCGCCCACAGTTGCTGTCTGATATACTTCAAAATTGCCATTTTGAACTTCTGCAATTTCTGAACCACCTAAGAAAGAACCACTTATCCCAAGCCCAATGCAAATAGCAATCAAAATTGGAACCGCCATGCGAAAAATATTCGATTGATAGAATGGCTCTTTGAATGTGGCAGGATTATATCTTTGAATACCTCTACTATCCATCGCGACATTGATTGTATTTATGAATCTTTCGCATTCCTGTGCATTTTCTGCTTCAGTTGCAATTGTGATTGTACGATTATTTCTATCATAAATCACCAGTGCAAAATAGCGTGTTACCAGACCTACAATTGCCAACGCACCAACTGCAAGGGCTTTTATAGAAAATCCCGATTCAGCAACAAACAAAATTGTCAGTACTGTAAAGAACAATCCAAGGAAAAAGGATGCCATCGGTACTCGTTTCCGCAATGATATGTTTGCGATATCCTGCAAGCGCACATCGTAGTTTTTTCTGAACAGTTTGCTGTTTTTGAAAAAATGAATACCCTTGTCAATAGCAACAGTATCACCTTTTATCTCTACATCTGTTACTGATTTGAATTCCCATACATCTTTCGAGAACTGAAATTTATTAGGGTCTCTTTCCAGCTCACCACTATTTATTTGTTGTGTTTCCGTTTCCTTGACTATTTCTTTGGTATCATCAATCTTTATTTCTCGTTCTTCTGGCTCCGTTGCGCCGTTTTTCTCTACGAGTTTGTTGGCTTCTGTTAGCTGGCTAACAGTTTCTACACTTTTTACTTTTTTCCCACAACCTGTGCAAAAAGCCGCCCCATCCTTTATTTCTTTTCCGCAATTAGTGCAAAACATTTTATCACCTCGTTTATTCTGTCAACGTCACCAGTGCCATGTAGGATGGACCCACTTTTTCTGTGAATTCAAAGCAGATGTTATATCCATCATAATAAACATATGCACACCATGCTTCCTTCATATCATTCCATTCCAGAACACCTGTAATGCCTCGTTTTGCACTGCTCATCAGCTCATCATATGTCATACCTACTTTGACTTCCTCATTAATTAAGGTATCAGCATCTCTTACAATCACACCTTCAACGGCACTGTCGTAAGTCAGATATTCATAATATTCACTATCATACATAGACTCCATACAGAAAACATAAGGACAATTATCTTCTGTGAATTCAATGAGTAAGGAACCATATAAATACCCCATAGTTTCATAGTCATTTGCAAAGAATTCATATAACTCTTCTAAACTCATAGACAAGAAACTCGCAGCGAAATCACTATGGAACTCAACATCAGGATTAGTTTTTGCATAGTCAACATACCAGTTTTCTATTTCTACACGTTGTTCCCACACAGAACATGGAGTTCCGTTTTTTACAACCATTAATATTTCAAATTCTTCATTATCGGCATCTACCATAAAGTGAATCTCATAAGTGTTCTCATTTGAATCACCTGTTGCTACTACAACCTGATAATCATCGGTTACCTCAGATGTCCATTCAGCATTCGGCATCAAATTTTCGATTACTGCACCAACCGTGGCATTTGGATAGTCTACAAAATATCCTTCCCGTACTTCTTTCACATATTTGTCACCGGAACCAAACAACATAACTGCTAAACCAACGCACACTACCAGTACAATTGGAATCACCAGTTTCAACTTACTTTGTTTCTGAGGGCTTGTTTTTTCTTCTTTCTGCACAACCTGCTCCTCTTGCAAATTTGCTCCACATTTGTCACAGAATTTATTATCATTTTCATTTTCTTTTCCGCATTTTGGACAATACATTTGTACTTCACCCTTTCTATTTTATCATTTTCTACATATCAGCTTTGTTAATTAATAGCCTCCACCTAGTAAGCCAAAAATAACTAAAAATACTAACAGATATGCAATCAGCTTTATCTTCACCGAGTAGAACAATGTCCCACCTAAGATTGTAGCAATCATTTTAAAAGCAAAATTAACAAGAACAATTGCTAAGACTGCTGAAATAATCAGCACTATAGTTGCTAACATATATTCACCCCTCCCTTTTGCACTTTTAGTACTATAGTATTTTTATTATATCTCAATATTTTTATATCTACAAGTACGATTATACTTGTAGATACTTTTATTTGCCCACAATTCCCACATAATAATTTATGAGGTGATGTGTGATGGCTATTGATTACAGTTTAATCGGTAAACGAGTTGCTACTGCTAGAAAAGAACGTGGACTGACACAGGATAAGCTTGCTGAAAAGGCTGATATTAGCAACAACTACTTATCCCATATTGAAACCAGTCGTTCCATTCCCAGTCTGGAGACGTTGATGAACATCTGCGATGCTTTAGATGTGACTCCCGATTGCTTATTGCTTGGCACATCAAATCGCCAGAAAGATTATCTCATCTCTGATATAGAGGACAGACTCAATCAGTGTACCGATTATGAGAAGCGTGTTATTTTCAATCTGATAGACATTATGGTTAAAGAACGTACAAAAAAAGTGTGACTACAATGAATCTGTAATCACACTTTTTCTTGCCTATCTATTTTTTCTTTTTAATTGCATTGGCTGCGGCTGTACCTGCTGTCACACCTGCAATGAACAGCTTTGTAGCCTCTGCAGAACTGATGGTTGTTGTAAACACTACTGGAACTGCTAACATGGCTCTCCCTCCTTTCTCCTTATTTGAAATCATTCTACTCACTCATTACAGTGATGACCGCCACTGCGAAAGCGAATCCACCTACAAAGTATGGCATAGCTTTTCCTCCTTTCTTCTTATCGCTCATATGGAAACAATGTTGTGATGGCGATTCCATCATCAATCACATAGATTTTCTTCCCATTCCACTTTTCAATGTTATCGAAAACACCTGCAAGACTGGATATCGTCCAGAAGGTAGTCTGTTCGCACTCCGGCTCTTCCTGCATATGAACCAGTTTTACTACTCCATTGGCAATCTCCACTGACAGCTCAAAGACCTGCAGGTAGTCCAGGTTGACCCGATTTCGCATTTTTTCTATGCTCCTTTCAAGGAACACATGAATTTCCACCGGAATGTATTCTGCCACATCTCTGGACAGATAGCGTGGTGTATTCTTATCAAACATTCCTCTCAATCGTGGCCGAATGATTGTGATTCCGTATTCCGTTCCAATCAGATATACTTCGCTCATCCAATCCATGATGCCGTCTTCTGTTTGTACGGTTGCTAGTGTTCTGGACAGTTCCAGACAGGATGGATTTTGATTGTACTGCTCCAGTAGAGAAAGCAGTTCCGGATTGTCATCCTGCGTCAGCTCTGTGAAAAGAACTACATAGCCCCCTTCTTCTTCCCAGTTACGTTCTGCCCCATAGTGTTTATCTAGCAGAGTGAGACCAATATGAAGTGCCTGCATGACAGACAGGATGTTCTTCTGGTTCTCTACAAGAGGTTGGAGTTTTGTTTCCAATTCACTCTGCAAAGCTTCTAACTCTGCTGTTGTCCCTATCTTATACATCTGTACCAACCTCCTGCTTCGCATTATTCTGAACCTCTCCTGCAACTCTTTCTTTTACCGGAAAGGTTGTGATTCTGGTAGGTTCGGCAGGAATGTTTTCTGATTCTGTTTTCTTTGGTCTGCCTTTTCCCCGTTTAGGTGGTTCTGTCCGCATCAGTGCCTCTGGTATCTGGAACTTTTCCAGTTTCCACACAGAATTTTTATGGCGGATACCCATGAACAGAGCATGAACAGCTGATTCATTTTTCATGTAGATATCATCGGCAGTCAACTGCCACAGGATTCCGTTTGGTACAATTTCTTTGTACATCTGAATGATTCTCCGCTTCATTTCTGTTGCGATTGTGTTCTTCTCCATGCTGCTGCCCCATGCCACAATGACCTTGCAATCCGCAAAGTCCTTCTCCTGCATCAGCTTTCTGATTTGCTCCAGATTATCCTCATCTACCGCCAGTGCCTTAGTGGACGGTCTTGCTTTACACACCTTAGAAAAGAGATTTACGAATGTGACCTCTCTTAGTTGCAAGTCATCCAGATGGTTCAGAAAATGAAGCATAGTCGTGTCAGTTGTATTAATGTCTTCCTCTGTCAGTGTCGGGTACAGCTGAATCACCATAGCCTTGTTTCCTGTCCTCTCTGGGAACTGCTTACGCACCATGTAGGTGTGTTTCCCGTCCTCTGAGCAAAGCATACTGCTCCTTACCGTTCCTGTGATTGTTTTTAGCGATTGTGCCATTTTATTTGCCTCCTATATCGTTTTAGACAGCAAAAAGCCCTAAGCAGAACTCCGCTTAGGGCTGATTATTGCTATCAGATTTATAATATAGGTTTGTATTATGTTTTATTGCGATTGATGAGTAGGATAGGTAGGCAGGTTGAATGAAAATATTTTCTTTTTATATTTTATTTTTATCATCATTTTTTGAAAAAGTAGGCTACCTGAACTACCTGTTTACAATATAGAATAAATTTTATCTATGATGATTAATGATATTTAAATTTTGCATTTTTAAACAATTCTTTTAGATATTTATCTAAACTATTAAAATCTTCAGTTTCTTTTTGCCACGCGGCAAATACAATTAAAACATTTTCAACAGCTAAACAATACGCATTAACATCATCATTACTGAATTCTCCATTAAGCCATGTTGCTACTGCATCAATATATTGTCTTTCTATAAAAAAGCAACGAAAAAATCGATAGTCAGTAGACTCAATACTAATTTGTGATGCCATATTTAATATTGGATATATTTTTCGTTTTACATGTAAACTATCAGCAGCATAGTGTAATTCATCATTTTCGTCAATATACAATTCACCACTATTTTTCAATTTGCGAATCGCAGTATCAAGTGTTGAATCACTAAATTTTAACCCTCCAATGTCCAGACCACTCCACGTATCATCGTTATTCTTCGACTCTATATCAGCATATTCTTTTTCAGAAATTGCGCACCACTCGTTGTTTTCATTTTTCAAATCTTCAACTGTATTATAGCGCATTTGAAGTGCATAGATAATGTCTTGGTCAGTTTTCAATTTTACATAGGATTTTTCACCAATTTTTTTACCAGCTTCTTTCTCAGCTAAATAATTTTTTTCATTTTCTAAAAAAAAATGTACTATCAACTTATACGCAACACCTTCTTTTGTTGCTTTTTTCTCAGTAGTTTTATTTTTCTTCGTCATAATCACTCACCTCTAAATAATTTTACCATAGGCAGAAAAAATTTTTAACTTTTTTTTGGGCATTCATCCAATCGGCCTTAGTTACTTTTTTAGGTAATCTTTTTCCCACAGGGACGGTTTGCTGTCGGTTCTGCTATACTTTAATTCATCAGCTGATGCATAAACCAAATGGCGATACTGGCCAATTCTTCGCCACAAGCGGCATGCCGCGACATTCGGCTCTTTGAAAATTTTATAGCGGGGAAGTGAAGATGGTTAATTCACTTTCCCGCGGGGCTCTAACGCCCATACTACAGTGATTGGGAGGAATTTCAAATGGAAAAATGCATTCAAAACTTTAGTGAGGAATTAAAATGTCCTGACAAAATTTTCCTGGGCTTTACTTATGATAACGCTGAAAAAAAATTTGTACGGGTTTACTATGAAGGTCTGTACACTCCATCCGCGGAACCATGTCTCGCAGCAGAAGTGGAAGAACATCGCTTTATGGACTCAAGTATCCTACATGTCCTTAAAAGAGAAAGTCGTCCTATAGTCAATTCGTATATTTATGCGAATGATTACGATACATTTATCGACATGTCTGCTCTTGACCATTTTGACCTGCGTCATGCATCATTTTTACTTCACAGTGTGCAAGGTGAATATTCTTATGCTATTGCCGTTGTGGAAAATGCATTGCAAATTTTGTACGAAAATCCGGAAATCGTATTTTAAAAATTCTACAATTCATAGAGGGGCGGGGATATTCCTGCCCCGAAGGAGGTTTCATAATGTTAAATAGAAAAAAACGTGAAGAAGAAGCTGAAATGAAAACTTACGGTGCGGGTCGTCGCAAGAGAAACATCGTAGTGCCGCCACCACAAAAAAGCTACATTGCTACAGATGATGCTTTTGCGGATACAGGGTCTTATGAAGAAGCTGAACTCACCCCTGAGGAACAGCTTGAAGTCGATTTTCCTGCCGATGATTGCTTCGAGGTTGCACCTGTCGTTAGACGAGCAACCAAGAAAGAGGAGGACAGCGATTTTAAAGGTTTGGAAATTGCTGATGAAGAAGAATCAACCTATAAAGAAAATGATTCCTCTATTAAAGAAATGCTCAAGCGTGAAAAACTTCAGTATGTCGCTGACGACGATGATGACATCGACGATGCAGAGGAATCATACGACCCTGATGAATTAGAAAAAGATGTGGCAATGGTTGTAGAGGAATCCATTATCGAGGGTGACGAGAGTGACAGGTTGTATGAAAACTTTACATCATCTGACACAAATAGAAAGTCTCTTGTGGTTGATGAAAATGAAACGGTCAAGCAGGTATCCTGCTCTATCGAAAACCTTCCTTCTACTGTCACTCTAAACAGTAGAAAATCTATCTCATCTTACACAATTCCTGAGCCAGATGAGGGGGAAAATCTGTTCCGTCCAGAAGACTATATTAATTTTTTAGACTTCGAGGTGAACGCAGACCCTACAGACATTTGGTTTCAGCGCAAGCAATTCGAGTTCTATGGTGTTGAAAAAAATGGACGCAAATTCAATCTGGATACTGCTACATTTGCTAAAGCGCTAACTAAAAAGCTGACTGCAAAAATTTTCAATACGCAGTTATTTCTTTACAACAAGCGTCGAGGCATCTTCGAACCAGTCTCAGATGCAGAGTTCAAACGAATTACTTACAGAATTTTGAATGAGATTGGTGATGGAGTCTGGAAACGCAATCAGCAAGCAGAATATATTGAAGCATTTAAATACAAAGCTGAGCAGTACGCAACGTTCATCTATAACCGCCGTTATCTTTCCTTTAACAATTGTACCCTTGACCTAAGAACAATGAAAACCCTGCCACATTCGCCATTTCTCAATTCAACGAATTACCTTGGATATGATTACGATAAAACAGCGAAGTGTCCGCTCTGGGAAGATACCCTGAATAAGATTTTTCTGGGCGACAAGGCTGTAATCGAGTCATTTCGAGAAATGTTCGGATGCTTCTTGATACATGGAAAAGGACAGGGGATAGATAAACTGTTCATCCTGTATGGGAATGGTTCTAACGGCAAAAGTTTGTGTACGAATGTGATTAAAGATGTGCTTACGGAAAAAAATTGTTCCGCTAAAGAATTTGCAAATATTGGACAGAAATTTAGCCTTTCCACCATCTACGATAAATTCGTTAACATCAGCTCAGAGAACCAAAAGGTAATTACTGATACTGCCATCTACAAAGCCGTTGCCAGCAGCGACAGCGTTGACATTGAACGAAAATATCAGGATTCCTATTCTGCAGTTCCTTATGTAAAACTGGTGTGCAGTACCAATAAGTTACCGCAATTTAACGATGACAGTAACGGGATGCTCCGGCGCATTCATATCTTCAATTTCAAAGCTCGTTTCGTTGACAACAACAATGGATATGTACTGGGCAAAAATGAGTTTCTCAAAGACCATACACTCTTTGAGAAACTGCACGAGGAACGTGCCGGTATTTTGAACTGGGCACTCATTGGCACACAACGTCTGCTGAATAATGATTATGTCTTCTCCATGCCTGCTGCAGTTCGACGTTATAATGAAGACTTTGCGCTTAATCTAAATCCGGTAAAGATTTTTCTAGATTCCTGTATTTCAAATAAGCCTGGGAATCGTATTAAGACCACAGAAGTCGTTTCTCACTATCACAGCTGGGCTGAGTTTCATGATGTAAAGAATCAGCGGTTCCATGGGAACCAACAGTTTCATCGCAGATTTAAAGAGTGTCTTGCTGAATCTGACCTAACGACCAAAACTTTACAAATCAAAGGCTACGATTATTACTGCGATTTTGAAATTGATACTTCCTATCCACTCACCTTGCCTCAATGCTTCTAACCAATCTCTCTGTTCGCGGTTGTCCACTTCGGGCAACCGCCTCTTTTTCGCAACCAATCGGGTTTCGTTCAAATATTATTTTTTTGAGGAGGTCTATCTATGAGCAAAATGAAACATATGCTGACCGTACAGGAACTGGCGGATATCCTGCAGGTCAGCTATAAGACAGCACTGAAAGTGATGAAGGATTCTATCCCATATATCCAAGTGGCAGGACAGTATAGAATCCATCCAAAGCATGTGAATCAGTTTATCAATTCCAATGTACGATAGGAGGTATTTATCATGGCAAACATCGTAGTACTGGATGAAGGTACAAAAAAAGAACGCTATAAAGTTATGTATGATGTTCCTACCCTGCCAGGGCAGAAACGAAAAAGAGAATCAAAGACATTCCCTGTTGGCACCTCATTACGTGAGGTCAAACAGTTTAAAAAAATCAAAGAGGCTGAAGCACTGTCTATGCAGCCGGTCAACAATCACAGCCTTACCTTTGAAGAAGCGGCAAACCTCTATTTTGCACACTATTGCATCAACCTAGAGGCTAACACCATCAGCGGTTATCGCAGTATCTATCAGCGTGAAGAAGGGTTGCGAGAATTCTTTGGCAAAATGAAGCTGAAACAGATTGACACCAACATGGTTCAGATGTACATCACGCGGCTTCACACCTCCGGCAATTCACCTAAAACAATTTCCAACACCATTGGATTGTTACGCACCATCATGAAACATTGCGTTGCTCTGCAGTATATCAGCCGCAATCCCGTGGATGGTACAACCCTTCCAAAAAAGGTTAAAAATCTTGAAGTGAAAGCCTACACGCCGGAACAGGTTCAGCAATTACTGGCTATTTCGCAGAACAACCATTTCATCCACACTGTGATTGCACTGGGAACAATGGCAGGTCTGCGCAGAGGAGAAATGGCTGCTCTCACATGGGACAATGTAAATCTGGATGAAAAGCCATCCATTAGAATCAAAGAGTCCAAGTATCATGTAAGCAAAACACTCGGTTTAGCAGAATCCTCTGGTGTAAAGACACCAAAAACAACTGCTAGTATTCGTACCATTCCACTGCCTGATACTCTGGTACGAATTCTTAAACAGGAAAAACGACGTTACAATGAATGTAAACTGCGATATGGTTCTAATTTTAAGAACTCCAACTGTGTCTTATTCAAAGATGATGGCTCAAGCTATGAGGTTTGCACTCTCAGCAACGGCTACACCAAATTCATGCGGAAACATCCAGAGTTTCCATACTGTACTCTGCACCAGTTACGTCATACATTCGCATCCATGCTAGCCTCTGCCAATACTCCTGTCAAAGATGTGCAGGAACTATTAGGGCACAGCGATATCAGCACAACCATGAATGTCTATACACATGGGTTCGAGGAATCAAAACGAACAGCTATCACGGAATTGAACAGATTGATTTCTGGCTAAAGATAGCTGATAGATTAGCAGAATGTTTCGTATATTCTTTTGTCACCTCTCCGTCACCTCTGACTGATAGAAAAGAAAAAAAGAACGGTTGTTGACCGCTCTTCACTAGGCAGAGTATATGGAAAGGTAACCTTTATCTTGGAAAGTTTTGGGCTTTCTAGCTGTTCAAATCCCTTTCTCTCCGCCAGAAAAAATGCCGAGTTTATCTCGGCGTTTTTTGTTTATGCAATACCTCAAAACACAGGGCAGAACTGCATTTGCGCGGTTCTGCCCATTTTCTTTGCTGTTCTCTTTTTGATTTTTAGCCATTGGTACCCAGTGCCATCTGGTACCATCAGGTGACAAGAATTTCCCTGTCCTTTGTCACCTCTGTGGTGTCTCTCGTCACCTGTGACGTATCCTGTGCATTATAAACCTAACTTCCGTTTGATATTACCGATGAACAGTTCCACATTTGTTTTCGGCTGAAAATATTTATTTGGCTTTGGATAAGGTTCCCAATCATCATCTTCTTCGTCCTCATATTCCTCGTCAATGATTTCATCCTCTATCATTTCCAGAACATCAGCATTGGCATTTCTGATAAATTCATTTACACGCTCTACCGCATCTACCATAGATGTATGATGACAGTAAGTTCCGTCTTTCGCTAAATCAATATCGAACCATTTCTGCAGCCTGTCCGCTGCCATTTCTCTGGCGGTTGATACCAGAAGCAAAGCCTCTGCCAGTGCCTCATCCTCATAGACATATTTTCCGGTATAATAATATTCCGCTAATCGACACATAGCTGCCCCATGCTGCTGCATCACTGCCTTTGTATACCAGTAAACCGCCAGACGTTCATCCGGTTCTGTAAGAATCCCTTCATCATAGCATTTCCCAAGTTGGAACTGCACCTCTACTTCATTGTCCCCTGCAGCCGCTTTCAGATTTCTGAACAGTTCTGCACTTTGTTTTGCTTTCTTATTCTTGTCCGGTTCCATTACACCATGTACCTTCTGAAAAGAATTCTTGAATCGTTCAGTTGCTTCACTAAGCGTTTCTGTTTGGCATTCCTCCTGCTCATCTACGCCCGAAGTATCTTCCTTCTCTTCATCCTGTTTCTCGCTTGAGAACGAAATCTCGAAAGGCTGAGCTACCTGCTCTGCGATTTCCTCCAGAAGTTCAGCCAGAAGCGTTTTTCTAACAAAAGAGGTAATTATCTGGTCATCCCATGTGCCCTCATCATTACAGTAGAACAGAATTTCATTGTCATTATCTTTCTTTGCAAAGTTATTGATTTCCACTTTGCGGATATCTTTATACAGAATATGATTTGGTTTTCTGCCAATCTCCTTGTAATAAATCCCCTCTGTTGTAAACACCATTCCGTCTTTAGCACTTCCGGTTACCGTAAAATCAATCAGACCAAGAATGTCCTCGTACTCTACGTTCTTTGCATATGAGCAAATATGATTCAGTTGTTTTTCAGAAATGTCTTGTTGTTTATATGCAGCTCCTTTAACCGCTGAAATATATGGCAGATAGTATTCCACCAGTTTTTTGATTGTTTCTTTTTCCATATTAATCATCCTTTCGCTTTCAATATTTCTTTGTATCCATCAGCATTTCCCGAATATTCTGTAAAACAGCCTCTTTCAGCCCTTTTTTATTATTCTTTTCTTTTTTCAGCCGTTTTAACTGTTTATAGCCATCCTCCTGCGGAGCAACAATATTTTTTCGCATCTATATATCACCTGCTTTCTGTCTGCTTTATTTTCTATTTAATTTCATTATAAAAAGAGAACCGGACAGCTATGTGTCCGGTTGAAATGATTTTTGTATTTTATTATAATGAGATTGTAAAGGGGGCAGGACATATGACTGATATGAAATCCAACCGTATGTTAGAATTATTTTTCCGTGCATTGCGTGGCGAATCGCTCTCCGTTCGTCATCTTGCCGATGAATATAAAGTATCCACCCGCAGTATTTCCCGGGATATTGCTGAGCTGAAAGCATTTTTAGCAGAACATCGGGAACTGGTAGGCAACGCGGAACTCACTTATTCCAGCAAAGACCGCTGCTATCAGCTTTATCTGGATGATTTTATCTCCAGTAAAGAACTGTTCGCAATCGCGAAAGTGCTGATTGGCTGCCGTCCATTTGACACACAGGATATTCTTACTCTGATAGAAAAATTAAAACGACACACCTCGCCAGAGGAACGCAAAAAACTGGACAATTTTATCCGTAAAGAACTGTATCATTACAAACAAATCCATCTGGACTGCGCAGACCTGCTGGGCACTATCTGGGAACTGACCGAACACATTGAGGCAAAAAGACCGATTACTATTCAGTACAACCGTATGGACAGAACACAGGTAAAACGCAAAATTCTGCCCCAGTCCATTATGTTCAGTGATTATTATTTCTATCTGATTGCCTATGATGCCGATGATGAATCGTTCCATGCCAAACATTACCGCATTGACCGCATCACTAGCATTGTGGCACATCGTGAAAAAATCCGTCTGCCACGGAATAGGGAATTTGATGAAGGCTATCTGCGTGAACGCTGCCAGTTCATGTGGCCGGGAGAACTGCAGAAAATCCGCTTTGAATTCTCCGGCCCATCGGTACAGGCAATCCTGGACAAAATCCCTACTGCCCGTATCGTAGAACTGAACCACGGCAATCCAGTGATAGAAGCCGAAGTATTCGGCAACGGCATTCGAATGTATCTGCTTTCCCAGGGCTCATGGGTAAAAGTGCTCTCCCCGGCGTCATTTGTGGAAGCAATGAAGACAGAGGTGGAAAAAATGATAGGGAATTATGAGTAAAATGTAAATGAGGATACCCCGTTTTGGAGTATCCTCATTTTACTTTTTAGTATTCATCCCAATCGTCGTCTTCTGCTTCTTCATCAGCAATTTCTGCTTCTATTTCGTCAATAATATCTCTTTGAGCATGTTGAATAAAAAATCTTACAGTTTCCATCGCGTTAGCAGTGGAGCTGTGATAATTGTAAGTTTCACTATCAGCATAATCAATGTCAAACCACTGGTCTAATTTTTTGTTAGCTGTTTCTCTAGCCGACGAAATTAATAACAAAGCTTCTGCTATTTCTTCATTGTCATAGACAACATTTTCATAAGCAATCATATCGTTATAATAATATTTTGCTAAACAACACATTGCTTCACCATGATATTTCATAGTTGCTTTTGTATACCAATATATTGCCATGCGATTATCTATTTGCGTGCCATGACCGTGTTCATAACACTTACCCAATTGATATTGAGCTTCTTTATCACCACTTTCAGCAAGCTTTTTGGTTAGCTCAAAATCAAATTGTTTATTTTTCTTTTTTGAGGTCGATTTTTTAGGTGTCTTAGAGTCACTTTTAAGCCCATATGCGTTTTCCAATGAGTTTTTAAAACGATTTAACGCATCATCCATTGTTTCTGTTTTCGTATTTTTTTCGATTATCGCCTCTTCATTTTGCTCAATAAACTCTTCTGCAACGGCTTCTCGAAACCCTTCTGTTTCTACCGATAAATCTTCGATTGTCATAAAATCATTTCACAAATCGGGTTTGCTATTTGTACCTCTAATAATTTCATCCTGTATTTCAATCATTTCTTTATCTTTTTGGTGCTGTTCTTTCTGAATTTTGATGATTTTATCTTTAGCATCAATTTCATCTTCATGTGCTTTTTTTATTTCATCTAAACCTTTTTGCCCTGCCTCTAATCCCCTTTCGTAACCCTTTCTTGTAGCTTTTTCTTGAGCTTTATCAAAAGAATCACTAACAACTGCAGCTGTCCCAACTGTGGTAACAGTTCCAACAACAACCGGATTAGTTGCTACGCCAACAGCAACTCCACCAACAGTGGTGGCAACACCAACAGCCGCTGATCCTGCAGCAGCAGCGGCACCTGCTACACCAGTCCCAATAGTTGCTGCCGTTCCTACGACTGTTGTACCTGCAGCAAGAGCAGCACCGCCTACAGCAGCGGCAGCTCCACCCACAGCAGCGGCAGCTCCACCCACAGCAGCGGCTGTACTAGTTACCGCTGCTATTGCTCCTCCAATTAAAAATGGTAATGGCATATGATTTCCTCCTTTTTGTTTTCCTGTCGATTATTTTAAGCACCCAAAACTAATGTATTGATTTTCGCTTGCAATTGAATATACTCTTCTACGTATTTTTTTGCATCTTCTTTAAAAGACATTTCTAAATCGAATTTTTGCACCATTGCTTTCAACATTTTGCTTTCACTTTCATCATATTTGTTGTCAACTAGAGCTAAGCCTATTGCTTCAAATAGCACAATTTTCTTTTCCTGCTCCCCACAAACGGAATTTAATTTTTCTAACAATTCTTCTACATTTGCCTTTTCAGCCTCGACGTTGAATGGTACATGCATTTCATCACAATATGCTAAGAGCATTTCTTCTTCGCTCTTAGTATATTGACCATCTACTGTCGCCAATTTATATGCATACTTAAAAAAACATTCTTTCTGTTCTTCATTCAATAAATTTAAAAACATTTACTTTTCCTCCTTGGATTGTTCCTTTAGCAATTGACATGCATTATAATTGAGTTGATAGTACTCTTCCAATGACAATTGATTTTTGAAATAAACTTTGTATGCTTCGTCAATATTACAAATTATTGGTCTTTTGTCATATATACAACACAATTTTGTTTCATTATCATAATATTTGCAAACACCATCTCCTCTATCAAGCCACGCATAAATATCTGATTTCCCAACTTGTTTACAGCATAACCCACATTTATCGCACTCGAACATTATTTTTCTTCATCACTCTCCAGTATTTATATTAACTCATCATAAGTAAAGCCTCTTAATTCAAGGCTCTTTTCATATGTGCCATACACATATTCATCCCTAATTTGTTTTATTATTTTAGTGTCTGTCGCAATTCGATGAATAGTGACTAACAATCCTCCAATATCTAAGTTGCTAAGGTTTCTTGTCATGGCTGTATAGATAACATTACTCGTAGATGCAATTGTATTTGAATACATAATTATTTTTCTCGATTTCACCTCTACAAGTTCGCTCTTTTCTTCCATGCCATATGCCAATTTATATAATGTCTCTATTACAACATTTATCAACATACTTAACATAGCTTGTACACTAATTGTTGCCGCATTTTTAGCAAGAAATTGTGTTAATCGTTTTAATTCGTAACTGCTCCATCCATATTTCAACAATTGTTGTGCTTTATCGGGTGGTATAAAAGGTATCGCTAATCCCTGCTTGGATTGCTCATCCGATTGAATATGGATTGCCTGTCGAATTATAGCCGCGGGAATTCTCATTATATCTTCAGAAGAAGTCTCTATTGTTTTTTGCAAAACCTCCGCAAAACTTATCTGCGAGCCAACATATTGTTTATTTTTTGTTCCCGCATGTATATGAACAGTGTTAGTTACAGGCGGAAATGTATTAAATGTTATTGTACGAGTCAGAATATTTATTGTACCAAAGATATATCCTAATATAGGGTCATGCCCTAATGTTGCTACATGGTGATTACGCCCATTGAGATTTCGTCCTTTATCACTTACACCTTTAATAACAATATTTTGTGTGCCTTCTGTAGCATCGTATGGGACAGAATAAATAAATATTTTTTCTTTATCTGGATATTTTCTAGACTTAATTACATCCTCCGCATTTTTTTGTGCATGTTCGCGCATTGCGATTTTTTCTTTTGCCGCCCCTTCGTCAGAGGTTTTTCTGTTTGCTTTTCGTTCAAATTCTGGATTGATTTTTGGTTGTGCAATCCACCTGCAGCATTGTAACGCAACTGCGAAGAAAAGAAACTCCATATCTTTACTATTCAAAGATGTTCCATTTTTAAATTCATTTGATAATTCCGATAATATTTTATCTGCATTATTTAGATTATACTCAATCCTTTTTGCTTCACTACTCCAATGCTTTGCCGCAGCTTGATGATAGGCAATTTCTTTATCTAACTGCGCAGTGGTTTTATCATATGCTTCTTTTGCTTTCAAGTATCGTTCCAGAGCGTCATCCATATCGTCCACCTCTTTAACAAATTATGTTGTATTTTACTCCTTATTTTTATTATACCACTTTCACACGACATCGGTATGTCATAGTCAAATTTTAACTTATATTTTCTACATACGCTCACAGCTTCCGCACCTCCATTATAGCTTATGTATTACGCTACAGGCAATAGCTATAATACTATAGTGGAGGTGGGCGCATATGAAAGAATTATCGCTTGATTTAGTCGGCAAACGATTACGCAGGATTCGTACGCAGATGGAATTTACCAGAGAACAGTTTGCGGAACAGGTTGGTATTTCTCCGCAGTTTTTAGCCGAAATTGAGAACGGCAAAAAGGGGATGTCTGCCGATACGTTATACAAAATCTGCACTCGTTTTGATTTATCTGCTGACTATATTTTATTAGGAAAAACATCTGCCTCCCAGCTCTCCGACCCGATTCAGAAAACACTGGATGGTTTTCCGGAGCCTTATCTGGAACTGACGGAAGAACTGATTAAGGCAATCGAAAAAACACTACCATTGACAAAATAAAAATCATTATCATTCTTTGTTAGCTACTATCCTGATACTTAAATAATTGGGAAAGGGGCAGTTCATACATGGAAAAACAACAACTGAAAGAAATCGGACAAAGACTGCGTCAACGCAGAACCGAGCTGAACTTAACTCGTGAACAGTTCGCTGAATTAGCTGATATTGGTGCAGGTTATTACGGTCAGATTGAAGTTGGCACTTCTCAAATGTCTATCGATACATTAATCAAAGTTTCTCATACAGCCCATTTACCGATGGAATATATTTTATTCGGTACCGGCTATGAACCGGCAAATCCTGACGCAGTAATTGATATGCTTTATCAATGTTCTGAACGCGAACTGGAACTTGCTAAAAAGATGCTTATACTGTTTCTAGCTAAATCATAAAAGGTGTAGTCACTCGAAAAAGAGTAACTACACCTTTTTTATCGTTATTTTTATTGTTAGCAAATTAATTAATATCAATCACATCGCCGGTAAACCGCCGGTCGATATTGCTCATATACTGCAGGGCAATCTGGTAACACTGCTCTACATGATTGCGGCCCAGATAGCGCATGGCTGCAAAACTGACTCCGGCTGATACGGCCTGGCCTGCAAGGGGCACCAGGCGGCTCACCTGCTTTGCCACAATACGATTGCTGATTCGCTTTAACAGGCTTCGCACCAGGCTGGCAGATACGGTTTTTCCGGCAAGTTCATTGCCTACCGATGAGATAATAACCAGCAGCACTTTTTTGCGCTCCAAATCCATCTGATTCAGCTGCTGTTCCGATAAGCCAAAGCGCTTGTTGATTTCGGTTAAAAGCTCCACCATAATGGTGATATCGGCAGAAATATCCACCCCGGGCAGAGGGATTACAGCAGCTGCACCGGATAATACTGCCCGCTTGTTTACCAGCTGCATACATTCTGTTTTAACGCGTTCCAACTCCTCCATATTTTCCGGAAAATACACCGCTATCCCCTCCCTTTGTTTATACGTTGTTCTTATTATACCATATCCCCATGTTATCCTGCCACTGTTCTCTGCTTTCAGAAAAATGTAGCCTCATGTAAGCTATGTAAGCCTTTCGATATTCTTTTTTCTATTTGTTTCTTATTTTTTTATATTTTATGTGAAAGGTATACATGTGCTTACATAGCACTATCTGTTGACACAAAAGTGCCTGCATGTACGCCTGCATTACGCTTACATCGGCTTACATATTTCCTTGTATCTGTACGCCGTTCTGTTTCATACAATATACACAGCACACAACTGCTTTGCAAAAGGAGGCGATTGAGATGCTGTCAATCGGTATGATTGGCCCGCCATTACTTTTACAGCAAAACCGTAGAATTTTTCAGCAGAGAGACACAGAGGCATTTCCGCTGCGGACTGCACAGCAGCTTCAGAAAATCGACGGACTTTTGATTACCGGCTGCCGCCCGGAAGATTATGCCTGCCAGCTGTATCGGCTCCGCACATCGATAAAATGCTGTGCAGACTCCTTTGCTCTGTTCGGCATTGCTGCCGGAGCTGCCGCTCTGGGGCAGAATCAGCTGCTGCCTTTGCTGAACTGCCGGACATACTGCCAGAAAGCCTCCGCGTTTACAACATCACTGCTGGATGTGCCCTGCTTTCAAAAGAGTCGGTTTGCCGCTTTTTTTCAACCGAAAATCTGTTTTGCCGACCTGGCACCAAGTCTGGGGATTTTGTGCCATCATCCGTTGCACGGCCCGGTGATTATCCGCCAGGGGGACATTTTAGCCTGCAGTTATCTGGCAGAATGGACTGAACAGCAGGAAATTTATCAGTACTGGCTTGAAATGGTGGAAACACTGAAAAACAGCCGTGAAATTTAGCAAATTTTGAGGCCCAAATCTTGACAATGCCGCGCTTTTGCCGTTTAATTATAGGTAAGTGAATTTTACAAAGGAGAGTCGCAATTATGTTAGATATTAAGTTTGTCCGTTCCAATCCGGAAGTGGTTGTTGCCGGTATGAAAAAAAGAGGAATGGATTTAGACCTGGCACCATTCCTGGCGTTAGATGAAAAACGCAGAGCACTGTTAACAGAAGTAGAACAGTTAAAAAATACAAGAAACACCGTTTCCAAAGAAATCGGCAAAATGAAAAAAGCCGGTGAAAATGCTGATGAATTAGTAGCTCAGATGAGCAAAGTGGGCGAAGACATCAAAGCATTAGACCAGCAGGTAGCTGAAGTGGATGCAAAAATGGAAGAAATCATCATGAGCATTCCAAACATCCCGCATGAATCCCTGCCGGAAGGCGGCGAAGCAGATTATGTGGTAGAACGCACATGGGGCGAACCAACAAAATTTGACTACGAACCTCTGGCTCACTGGGATGTAGGGACCGGTTTAGGCATTCTGGACTTTGAACGTGCCGGCAAAGTAACAGGCGCACGCTTCACCTTCTACAGAGGTGCAGGTGCTCGTCTGGAACGTGCGGTTATCAGCTTCTTCCTGGATCTGCACACTCAGAAACACGGCTACGAAGAACTGATTCCTCCATACATGGCTAACAGCGCAAGTATGACAGGTACCGGTCAGCTGCCAAAATTCGCAGAAGACATGTTCAAACTGGAAGGCACCGATTACTACCTGATTCCAACTGCGGAAGTTCCAGTAACCAACTACTACCGTGATGAAATCGTAAGTGCAAAAGAACTGCCAATCAAACACTGTGCATTCAGCCCTTGCTTCCGTGCAGAAGCTGGTTCCGCAGGCCGTGATACCCGCGGTATTATCCGTCAGCACCAGTTCCACAAAGTTGAGATGGTAAAATTTGCACACCCAGACCATTCCTTCGAGGAATTAGAATCCTTAACAAACGATGCAGAAGAAGCACTGCAGCTGTTAAAACTGCCATATCGCGTTATTACACTACCAACCGGCGATATCGGTTTCTCTTCCTGCAAAACATACGATATCGAAGTATGGCTGCCAAGCTACAACGCTTACAAGGAAATCTCCTCCTGCAGTAACTTCGTAGACTTCCAGGCAAGACGCGCAAATCTGCGTTTCCGCGATGAAGAAGGCAAAGTACGTTTTGTACACACACTGAACGGTTCCGGTTTAGCAGTAGGCCGTACCGTTGCAGCAATTCTGGAAAACTATCAGCAGCCAGACGGCAGCGTAATCGTTCCAGAAGTTCTGCGTCCATACATGGGCGGTTTAGAAGTAATCAAAAAATAAGTCTCGCTGAGACCCCTAAGACAGATACCAGAAACGGTATCTGTCTTTTTTGTTGTCCGCTATATTCCGGATGACTCTTTGTGCATTTTGATTGTAACAATGTTGCCAACACTAATACAAATTGTTTCACGTGAAACAATTATATTATTGAACAATGTCAGATTAATGCACTTGCGATTGGAATTTAAAAGAAGCAGGACAGACTCGGTGAAAATCTGTCCTGCTTCTCGTTTCTGGTTCTTTCGAACCTCGCTTTTGTAATGGTTTTAGCTTTATCAGCTTACTGTTACTTACACAGATTCTGCCTGTTCTTCACAGAATCTGCCATCGTGCTTCTCTATGGATTATATAGCTTACCTGGTAACTTTTCGCACAAACTCTTTATTAACGATATAGATTCCAGCACAGGCCAGAACCAGTGCTAAAAGGCTGCGTGCATTAAAAATCGATTCTCCAAGGAACATAACAGAGAATGTGGTACCGAAAATCGGAATCAGGAAATTATAGATGGCAATCCGGCTGGCTGGATTATATTTCAGCAGCATGGTCCACACGGTAAATGCTGCAGCTGATAAAAATGCCATATAAAGCAGCAGCAGTAAGCCTCTGCCCGTTACAGCACCAAACTGCCCATGACCACACAGCCCGATTAGAATCAGCAGCAGACCGCCGCCGGTTAGCTGATAGCCGGTAACAACGACCGGGTCCTGCCCCTGAGTAACGCTGCGGCTGATAATAGAACCCAGTGCCGATGACAGCGTGGATAGCATAATGAATCCTTCTCCGGTAAATACAAAGCCGCCGCCCATGCCGCTGCCATCAAACGTGATTAAAAACACTCCGGCAAAACCGATACAGCAGCCAATCATTTTTTGCAGCGTCATGCGGTCATCCGGAAACATAAAATGGGCAAAGATAACTACAAAAAAAGTAGCCAGTGCATATAAAATGGAGCCTGTCACACCGGATGTATTGGCCAGACCCAGATAAAAGAAAATATACTGGCATGTTGTCTGCACAATGCCCAGCAGCGCAATACCGCTCCAGTGCCGACGTTCCGGCACCACCAGTTTTTTCTGCAGCACAATGCTGACTGCCAGCGTCATCAGCCCGGCCAGCGTAAATCGCAAGCCGGCAAACAGCAGTTTTCCAAATCCGTCTGCGGCATCAATGGCAAACAGCTCATAGCCGATTTTCACAGCCGGATATGCGGTTCCCCACAAAATCGTACAGAACAGGGCCAGCAGAATAATTACCGGCCCTCGCTGCAAGGTATGAATCGTTTCATTGTTTTTCAAACATTACGCCTCGCTTTCCACCAGCGTAATATGCGCTTTTGCCTTATAAACCGGCAGCGGGAACAGCGTGCGGTAAATGGCATCCAGTTCCTCGTAAATCTTTTCATCGGCACATGCACTGCCAACAGGCAGATAATGCAGAATATACGGCACACCAAACAGCACAGAATGTACTCTTGTCGGCCGCATACCGTTGCGCTGATAAAAGGCCACACGCCGTGTACGGGTATGAGCCTCTTCATCCGAGCTGCTTTTGGCCGGGTCTTCCACTTCTGCCAGAATACCGGCAACGCCGCCCCATAATGTTTTCATCCGTTCCAGACACTGACTGCCGTATCCGCTGTTTCGATACTGGCGGCACACTGCAAAATAATCCATCAGCAGTACACTTCCTTCCGGAGCCTGTACAAAAAAACTGTAGGCAATCAGGCTGCCTGCCTCATTATACCAGCCGTAAGGCTGATACACGCCTTTTTTTATCAGCTGCTGAATCAGCAGCAGCGGTTTCACTTCCGCCGGCGGGAAATCCTGTTTCATATGATTGTGATAAATGTCAGCCACCTGTTCTGCGTTCAGTAACTGATAGGTTAACATGCTGTCATTCCTCCTGTTTTGTCATATCGATTATATACCTCTATATACCGGCAAGGTTACAGTCTGAAATCCACGGAGAGGTTGTTGTTTTCCTCCTCCGCCTCCTGAAACAGCTGCATGACCATTTCCCCGTAAGTGCCTACCTGCGCCAGCGATTCACCGCAATTTTCAATGATAATCTGCAGCGGGTTCCCCCAGGCTGTCAGGATATCCCACAGGGCATCCAGATTTTCTCCGTAATATAACGGCAGCTGCAGCTGGCGGAAAATCTCCTTGTGCAGCGCCTCTTTATCATCCAGCATACGGCTGTCTAAACGCAATTCCATTGATTGTCACTCCTTCGCCAGATTAATATAACTGTTCAAAACTTTTATAGTGATCTGCTGTATAGAAAATCAGACCATCGTTCGAATACACAATGCGTTCTCCGCCCCGGTATCCACCTTCGTAGTTAACATCACATTCGTAATACTTGCGGCCTTTCTCCTTCGGCAGAAGCCCTTCCCGGTTGCCAAAACTGTCGCCGCCGATACTCATCCCCGGTGCCACTTCATCCAGGTTGCCTTCCTGGCTGTCCCAGCCTAAATCCCGAGCCTCATTTTTTGTGATAAAGTTTTCCGGCAAGTGCCCGAACTCATAGAGATAATCGGCCACATCCTGCGGTGCGGTATAGTGCCCGTCTTCTGCGATGCCGACCGGCTGTTCCACTTCATCCCCGCTGACAACCGTTGTGCTGCTGATATCATCCGCTCCGCAGCCGGTAAAGAGCAGCCCGGCTGCCAGAACCAGCATCAGAAGCACATACAGATATTTATGTTTTTTCAGAAACTCCATAACAAGTCCTCCATTCTGTTTTTCTGTCATCATTATATCGCTTTGCTGCCGGTGCGTCAAACCGGTACCGCTGCCTCAGATTTATAACACATAACAGGTAATCTCTGCATATAGTAATGCGAGGAGGTGATAATCATGCAGGAACGAAACCGTCCAAATTCGTGCTGCCAGCCATCCGGCTCTGCACATCAGAACGGCCCGGCCTATGCACTGTATTATCAGACAGAAACCCTGTTTAACACTGCTGCCAACAGCAGCATCGACATCACACAGACCGCAGAGGAAACAGCCGGTGCTTTCTATTCTGACGGCAGTCAGGTGCAGATTCTGCGCCCGGGCACGTATCACATCGTTTACACTGTAAACCTGCCGGCTGAGACTGTGATAACCACCACGTTTGCTCTGCAGGCAAACCGTCAGGCCATTGAAGGTACCAGTCGCGCAGTAGCCAAAACAGGAGCGGATACCCCAACCACCATCACCGGTGAAACCATTCTGGAAGTCTGTGCTCCAGTGGCTGTCCGCGTAGTTTCTACCGCTCTGCTGGATGTTACCGGCGAAGAAGACGAAGTACTGGCAACGCTGTTTATTCAGCAGCTGGGTAAATAGTCGCAATCAGATGAAAAAAACAGAAAAAAACTGCTGTACCATATTGCTGTGTGTAATATGGTCAGCAGTTTTTTTAGAATAATTTCTTCCATTTCATCACGATAGCGGCAACACCAACGGCCACCAGTGACAGCCCGCAAATTGCGGTTGCACCGGCACCACCCTGAAGCGGCAGCGGCACATTCATCCCGAAGAAACTGAAAATCATAGTCGGAATGGTCATGATAATGGTGAGCGATGTCAGCACTTTCATAACCGTGTTCAGGTTATTGGAGATGACCGAGCTGTACGCTTCCATGGTAACATCCAGGATGCTGCTGTATACGTTGGCCATTTCGATAGCCTGTTTGTTCTCGACGATTGCATCTTCCAGCAGGTCTTCATCTTCCGGATATTTTTTAACACTTTCCAGACGCATCAGACGCTCTAATACAAGCTCGTTTGCGCGCAGGGAGTTACTCAGGTATACCAGCGATTTATCCAGGCTCAGCAATTGGAACAGCTCCTCGTTTCTGGTGGAACGATGCAGTTCCTGCTCGATTTTCCCGCTGGAACGCTCCAACATACGCAGATACTGCAGATAGTAGGTAGCGTTGCGGTACAGCAGCTGAATAATAAATCTGGTTTTCTTGTAGGTGTAGAATTTTTTTACGCGGCCGTTGCGGAAGTCATCCAGCAATGCCAGTTCCCGCAGACAGATGGTGATAATGTATTTTTTGCCTTTATCACCCAGAATGATGGCCAGCGGCACCGTTCCGTAACCGTCGCGGCCGTCTTCCTCCTCGCGATACGGAACGTCAATGATAATCAGTGTATAATCGTCGTCGTCGTCGACACGGGCTCTTTCATCTTCGTCCAGTGCCGAAATCATATCCTGCAGCTCAATTTCGAAATGTTCACTGACATCCCGTACTTCTTCTGCAGTAGGGCTGATCAGGCATACCCAGTTGCCGTCACAGTACTCGTTGATTTCTTCCAGCCGACCGTCTTCCAGAGACGTTTTATAAATGGCTTTCACAGTGTTTCCCTCCTGTGACTCACCATTTTTCTATCTTATCGACAGCAGCGCTATCGACACAAAAATAGTGAGCCAGATTTCATTTGTTTACAGTTTCTCGCTCGACCGGGCCCAAGATCCATCTGACTCACTTCCTTTTTCACATATTTTACTTTTCGCTTTGTCAAAAACTGATTCAAAACCGGAAAAGTGCCCTAACTATTTTATTTTATAGCACAAAATTTCAATAGTCAAGACAGGGATATCACTTCCGCTTATTTTCCTTTTCGACATGCCCAGGTAACACAGGCTGCACAGTTATGTCCACCATTGCAGAAGGCATTGTGTTCCCCTTTCGGGTACTCCTGCTTCTGCCACTGATTTGACCAGCCAATGATTGCCGTGATGCTTTTCACCGGTTCCATCAGATAATTATCGCTGAGCCGGATTTCTCCATTGCACTGATTCAGAAATTTAAAAATCTCCGGTTGTGCCCCCAGCGCCCAGTCACCGTATCCCGGGCTGTAACGCAGAGTGGCATACATACCTTTCGGCACTGCCTGCTGCTGCAGATACTGACAGAATGCTTCTGCAAACAGTTCAGCACCATGAGAACCGAGATAATCGGCCACTGTACTTCGATATAACTGCCCGTCCTGTGCAGATATCCGTGCTTCATCAGGAAGCCCCGGGCCGATTGTCAGTGCCATTATGGTTGCACGGCTGCATTGTGCCAGGCCCTTGCAGACATAACAACTGGCAATGGATAAGTCTCCATTGCCTAGTGTTAATACTTCTCCATTATTACTGCTGATTGCCTCTTCCCGCCAGAATACCGAAGGTTTCACCTTGCGCCACAGCGCTTTGAGAAGCTGCGGATCATCAGGACAATCCTTGCGGGTCTGGATAAACTGCTGCACATCAAACGGGATAAAAAAATTCTGCATATGATGCACTGCACTCATTTACAGCACCTCGATAATCCGTTCCGCCAGACTGTACTGACGCATCGGGAAAATATGAATCCCGGCAGCAACCGGTTTCAGCTGCTGTACCAGATTCTGAATATAGCGCATACCGCCTTCTGCGCCCTCTTTTTCTAAAATGGCAATCATTTCATCCGGCACATGCACCCCTGGAACATTGGCATTCATATACTGCGCCTGTTTCACACTCTTCAGCGGCATAATGCCGTAAATAAACGGCACATCGGTATTTACAGCTGTGGCAAAGCGCTCCACCTGCTCCAGACTGTATACCGGCTGTGTCTGGAAAAACTGCACACCGTGGGCAATTTTATCATGCACCCGTTCTGCTTCATGGGCAATATCCGCCATCGCCGGGTTAGCTACGGCACCAATAAAGAAATTCGTGCCGTTGTCCAGTTCACGACCGTAATAATCCTGCCCCAGATTCAGACTTGCCGCCATCTGCGCCAGCCCTTTGGAATCCACATCAAATACACCGGAGGCATCGGGATGGTCACCCAGTTCCGGCTGGTCGCCGGTTAAGGTCAGAATATTGCGTACACCCATGGCATGGGCACCCAGAAGCTCTGCCTGCAACCCCATCAGGTTGCGGTCACGACAGGTGAGATGAAAAATCGTTTCCAGATGCAGCTGAGCCTGTACCAGATGCGCCAGAGCAATGGGGCTCATGCGCAGTTTTGCTGTCGGGCTGTCTGCAATATTCACCGCGGTCAGTTTTGCAGCTAAATCGTGAATAGCCAGAAATACCGGCCACGGGTCAGCACCGCGCGGCGGGTCAACTTCCATGGTAACTACAAACTCTTTGCGTTCTAACTGCTCTCTTAACACAGGGGGTCACCCTCTTTCAGAAAATCATCCATCAGTTTTACGGTCTGCACTGCATCACGGCCAAAACCGTCTGCACCAGCCTCTTCTGCAAATTCCTCTGTGATAACAGCACCGCCGATAATCACTTTTGTATTCGGCGATTTTTCACGAATCTGCGCAATCACACCCGGAATCTCCTGCATGGTAGTAGTCATCAGTGCACTTAACCCTAAAAATTCTGCATTATATTCCAGTACCGCATCCACAAATGTTTCTGCCGGTACATTCTTTCCTAAATCGATAACTCGATAGCCGTGGTTTTTCACCATTACAGCCACCATATTTTTTCCAATATCATGAATGTCGCCTTTTACAGTGCCGATTACCAGGGTTCCTTTCTGGAATCCCTCTCCGCTCTGTAAATAGCCTTCTAGCAGGTCAAATGCCTGCTGGGATACTTCTGCACTACGCATCAGCTGTGGCAGGAAAAATACGCCTTTCTCGTACTTCTCGCCCACTTCATTTAAGCCCTTAATCAGCCCGTCGTTAATAATCGTCATGGCTTCTATGCCCTGATCCAGCAGAGCCTGTACCACTTTCGCGATACCGGAGCTTCCTTTCACCACATAGCGGGTAACCAGCTCCAGACTCGGTGTTTCATCGGCAGTCACCGGAGCCGATACCGCCTGTTCGCTGTTCAGCATGAGATAATTCTCTGCATTTTCATCACGCCCGGCCAGCAGTGCCGCACTCTGCCATGCATTTTTCATCATCTCATCCAGCGGATTGATGATGGATAAATCCAGCCCTTTGCCAATCGCCATTGCTAAAAATGCACTGTTGATTTTCGGCCGGTTCGGCAGACCGTGGGATACATTGCTGACACCCAGCAGCAGATTTACGCCGGGCAGTTCCTGACGAATCAGCTCCATAGTACGCAGCGTTTCCTTCGGCCCGTTGATATCGGTACCAACAGTAAGTACCAGGCTATCGATATAAATATCCTGTCGTCTGATGCCGTACTGCTCACAGGCTTCCACAATCCGTTTCGCAATTTCCAGACGTCCTTCCGCTTTTGCAGGGATGCCGTTTTCGTCCAGTGTGAGCCCAACCACAGCGGCACCGTAACGTTTTGCCAGCGGCAGAATATTTTCCAGACTTGCCTGTTCGCCGTTTACCGAGTTAATCAGAGCCTTGCCCTGATACTGTTTCAGAGCCCGTTCCAGTACATCCGGCTTGGTGGAATCCAGACACAGCGGAATACTGATGCTCTGCTGCAGCAGTGTTAATACATCCGCCATCACCTGAACTTCATCAATGCCGTGAGTACCCACATTGACATCCAGAATATGTGCCCCTGCCTCTTCCTGCAGTTCAGCCTCTTTTTCAATCATAGCAAGGTCGCCGTCACGCAGTCCCTGTGCCAGTTTTTTACGGGCAGTCGGGTTAATGCGTTCCCCAATCATTTTCGGCAGCGTATTGCCGCCGATTTCCACAATATGTTCCCGGCAGGATAACCGACCCAGCGGTTCCACACTGCGCGGCTGCACATCAAAATCCTGCACTGCGGCCTTCAAACCGGCGATATGCTGCGGTGTGGTGCCGCAGCACCCGCCCAGAAATGCCACCTGATACGGCAGGAATTTTTTCATTTCATCTGCAAACTGTTCTACACCCAGCGGATACTGTACTTTGCCGTCCACCATCAAAGGCAGACCGGCATTTGGCTGCGCAACCAGAGGCAGTTCAGTATAGCGGGATAACTCCTCCACAACCTGCTGCAGTTCATCAGGGCCGCCAGAGCAGTTGCACCCGATTACCGATGCACCCATAGCCTCCAGAGTTACCGCTGCCACCGCAGGGCTCACACCGGTCAGTGTACGGCCATTGGTGTAGGTCATGCTACAGATTACCGGAATTTGTTCGTTCCCGGCATCACGGCAGGCCAGCAGTGCCGCCCGCATTTCCCCCAGGTCGCTGAAGGTTTCCAGCAGAAAGTAGTCCGGCCGAGCAGAAGCAATGGCCTCTGCCTGTTCCAGATAAATGGCATACATTTCATCAAAGGAGGTGTCGCCCACCGGCGATACAAAGTGCCCGGTCGGCCCCAGTGATGCGGCAACCATCCCGTGCCCTGCCTTCTGACAGGCACCGCGGGCAATTTCCACCGCCCGGCGGTTGATTTCCGCAACACGGTCCTCCAGTTTGTATTCCTGTAATTTTAAACGGCTTCCGCCGAATGTATTGGTGATAACAATGTCGGCACCGGCCCGCAGATAATCCAGATGCACACTTTCCACCACATCCGGCATTGTCAGGTTCAGTTCTTCCGGGCTCTGCCCAGGAGTCAGCCCCCGCTGCTGCAGCATAGTGCCCATGGCACCGTCAAAAATTAAAATCTGACCCATACATGTTCCCTCTATTCTTTATCTAAATTGGATAAGTCGTATGGTGTTTCCTGATATACATAGTAGTTGAGCCAGTTGGCAAACAGCAGATTGCCGTGACTGCGCCAGCGCACAATCGGCGCCTTTGTATCATCATCATTTGGATAATAGTTTTTCGGCACATTAATCGGTTTGCCCAGATTTACATCACGCCGATATTCAGCATCCAGAGTCAGCGGGTCATACTCGCAGTGACCGGATACAAACACACGGCGCCCGTCTTTGCTGGCTACCAGATACACGCCGGCCTCTTCCGACTGTGCAATAATCTCCACATCATCCACTTTTTCAATGTCTTCTGCACGGAACTCGGTATGGCGGGAATGCGGCGCATAGAATACATCATCAAAGCCGCGCACGATTGGCCGTTTCACCAGCACATCGTGTTCAAATACACCAAACCGTTTTTCCGGCAGCGCATACTTCGGCACATCATAATAATAATGCATCGCCGCCTGTGCCCCCCAGCAGATAAACATGGTGGAGAATACGTTTTTATCAGCAAAATCAAAAATCAGTTTCAGCTCATCCCAGTAGTTTACCTCTTGGAACGACATATGCTCAACCGGTGCTCCGGTTACAATCATACCGTCATATTTTGTGTTTTTGATATCCTCAAAATCTTTATAAAAGGTCTTCAGATGTTCTGCCGACACATTTTTGCTCTCATGGCTCGCCATACGAATCAGATCCACTTCTACCTGCAGAGCTGTATTCCCGATTAACCGCAGCAGCTGTGTTTCGGTTACAATTTTTGTAGGCATCAGATTTACAATGGCAAGTTTCAGCGGACGGATATCCTGCTCTCTGGCCCGCTGCTCGTGCATGACGAAAATCTGTTCATTGGTCAGGGTCTCGGTAGCCGGCAGCGCCGCTGGAATAATAACAGGCATATGGTAGTCCTCCTTATGTGAATCATTATGTGATACTTGTTTGCGTAATTGTTATAATCGCTTAAATCTGAGCCAGCGCCTGTTCCAGATCGGCGATAATATCTTCGGCATCTTCAATCCCTACAGAGAAACGAATCAGGTCTGGTGCAACGCCAGCCTCTTTCAGCTGTTCCTCATTCATCTGACGATGGGTATGACTTGCCGGATGCAGTACACTGGTACGAGCATCGGCCACATGGGTTACGATGGTAGCCAGCTGCAGTTTATCCATAAACTGAATAGATGCTTCTCTGCCGCCTTTTACGCCAAAGCATAATACACCGCAGGTACCGTTCGGCATATATTTCTGTGCCAGGTCATAGTATTTGCTGCTTGGCAGCCCTGCATAGCTCACCCATGCCACTTTTTCGTGGTTTTCCAGATACTGTGCCACTTTCAGTGCGTTTTCACAGTGACGAGGCACACGCAGATGCAGTGTTTCCAGCCCGATGTTCAACAGGAACGCATTCTGCGGAGAAGGGGTGGAACCCAGATCACGCATCAGCTGAGAGGTTGCTTTTGTGATGTATGCCAGTTTGCCGAATTTCTGCGTATATACGATACCATGGTAAGATTCATCCGGCTCGGTCAGGCCTTTAAATTTGTCGTGATATTTCTCCCAGTCAAAGTTGCCGCTGTCTACAATGCAGCCGCCTACCGCTACCGCATGGCCATCCATATATTTGGTGGTGGAATGGGTAACAATGTCAGCCCCCCATTCAATTGGACAGCAGTTAATTGGTGTTGCAAAGGTATTGTCAATAATCAGCGGAACACCGTGGCTGTGTGCCAGACGCGCAAATTTTTCGATATCCAGTACGGTTAATGCAGGGTTTGCAATGGTTTCCGCCACCACGCATTTGGTGTTTGGACGGAATGCTTTTGCCAGATTTTCCTCGGTGTCATCCGGGTCCACAAATGTGCAGGCGATGCCCATTTTTTCCATGGTAACGCCAAACAGGTTAAAAGTGCCGCCATATACTGCGCTGGAGCAGATTAAATGGTCGCCGGCCTCACAGATGTTGAGCACTGCAAAAAAGTTTGCCGCCTGACCGGAGGATGTCAGCATCGCTGCAACCCCGCCTTCCAGAGCTGCAATTTTGGCAGCTACCGCATCGGTGGTAGGGTTCTGCAGACGGGTATAGAAAAAGCCATTGTCCTCTAAATCAAATAAGCGACCCATCTGTTCACTGGTTTCATATGCAAATGTGGTACTCTGATAAATCGGCAGAACGCGAGCCTCGCCTTTTTTCGGCTCCCAGCCGCCCTGAATACAAACAGTACCTGGTTTACAGTTTTTTAAATCCATAAATAACGCCTCCTAAAAAAATATACAGAAAAAGCCATTTTCTTTTGGGTAGAAAATGGCTTTTGATTACACCTAGATTACACTCCATTATCTACCAGACCTTGGTCTGCAGGATTTAGCACATTTCCAGTCTTGCTGGCTGTTGCCGGGCTTCACAGGGCCAGTCCCTCCGCCACTCTTGATAATAAAGACCTTTATTCTGTTTTCTGTTTCGCCTACTATACCACAGCCGACCGGTATTGTAAAGCAAATTTGCTCATGGATACATAATGCATGACCAATACACTATGCACGCGCTTTCCATTTTGGTACAATTGCCAGACCTTCGTATTCTTCGCGGGTCATCCCCAGAATCCACTGGTCGATATACTGGCCGTCGATGAATGTGTGCTTGCGCAGTTTGCCTTCTGCGGTAAAGCCGAAGCTCATAGCCGATTTCAGCCCTAAACGGTTGTTGTCGTTCACTTTGGTATAACATTTTTCAAAACCGAAGTGATAGAACAGAATATCCGCCAGCACAATCATCAGGTCAACCCCGAACCCTGCACGACGGTTGTTTTCATCTGCGATACCCAGTGCGATTTCCGCATGCCCGTTCTGACGGTCAATATCTTTAATAGACGCAATGCCGATAATTTCACCGTTGCGTTTATTTTTTACAACAAAATCCACACGGTCCGCACTTGGATCGGTGATATCTTTCATTTTGCTGATTTCTTCTTCAATCATATCCAGCGATACGCTCATGTAGCTGTCGTACCAGTGCCGGAATTCTTTATCCAAAAACCATTTCTGGAAGTAAAATGCATCCTCTCTGGCTGGCTTCTCTAAAACAATTTTTCTACCGGTAAACATTCCTGCCACCTCCAATGCCTTTCTGCGATAGTTATCGTTATCCTTTATTTTATCCCACAAATGGCTCAAGGTCAACCTCTACAGGATGACATTTTAGTGATTTCGTGATATAATAATTCATCAATTCAATTCATAAAATACAGACAAACCAGAATCATACAGATGGAGGATTCCCTTATGTCTTTTTACGATTTATTGCAGCACGACGCCATGGCACAGGCGCTGGAAAAACAGAACATCACTGAACCGACCGCTATTCAGCAGGAGGTAATTCCGCTGCTTGCACAAGGCCGCGATGTCATTGGCCAGTCCCACACCGGCAGCGGCAAAACACTGGCTTATTTATGCCCGGCCCTGCTGAAAATTGATGCAGCAGCCAAACAGGCACAGGTGCTTATTTTAGCCCCGACCCACGAACTGGTTATGCAGATTTACCGCCAGGCCCAGCAGCTTATCAAGGATACCGGGCTGGATATCACCGCTCAGAGTATCATCGGTGAAGCCAATATCAACAACCAGATTGCAAAATTAAAAGAAAAACCGCAGCTCATCGTAGGAACACCGGGCCGCATTCTGGATTTAATCAAAAAACGCAAAATCAACTGCCAGACCATTCGCACCGTTATCATCGACGAAATGGATAACCTGCTGGATAACACCAATCAGCAGACCATTCTGGATATCATCAAAAGTATGCTGCGTGACCGCCAGCTGGCTGCATTTTCGGCAACAGCCAGCAGCCACACCATGGATTTACTGCTGCAGCATATGCACGACCCTGCCATTGTAAAAATCGAGGCTCAGGCAAAAATGAACCCAAACATTGACCATTTTTATCTGGTGGGCGAACAGCGCGATAAATTTGTGCAGCTGCGTAAATTATTACACGCACTGGACGAAGAAGCGGAACGCATCCTGATTTTCATGAACGATGGCCCTGAACTGGACTTTTTAGTGGATAAACTGAATTATCACAAAATCCGCACCTACAGCTTACACGGTATCGTAAGCAAAGAAGAACGGCAGAAAGCCATGGAGGATTTCCGGAAAGGTAAAATTAAAATTCTGGTATCGTCCGACCTGGCAGCCCGCGGTTTAGATATTCCGGATATCACCCATGTCATCAATATGGATTTCCCGGCTGAGCCAAACGAATACATTCACCGTGCCGGCCGTACCGCACGCGGAACCCGCACAGGCCAGTGCTACAGCCTGGTAAATCCGCGCGAACTGGCAGCACTGCGCATCTACCAGCGCGAATTTGGCATTCAGGTGGCTCCGGTGCATCTGGTAAAAGGTAAAATCCTGTCCGGTGCAACCAAAGATTATTACAAAGACCCGAACCGCAAGAAAAAACACAGCGGTGAAGCAAAAAACACGGAAGCCAAACACGCAGAAGCGAAAAAACAGAACAGCAAACCGGCAAAATCCACAAAACCAGACTATGCAGGCAAAAGCGCAAAAGCAAAATTAACCGAACACAGCACAGAAAAGAAACCGGCATACAAAACCTCCAATAAAGGCGGTTACAACGCTCAGAACGAAAAATCCGGCTTCCAGAAAGGCACAAAAAGCCAGCAGAAACCAGGCCGTTCCGGCAAATTCAGCGCACCAAAGAATACGTAATATGGCAGCAAGGAACACACAGATTTGTGTGTTCCCTGTTTTTTATGTCTCTGCTATAGACTTGTTTTGTCAAAATATTGCACTTTTTATCTCAACAAAAAATTCCGCACTGCGTAAGCAATACGGAATCTCTGAATTTTTATTTTGTTTCTTATTCTTTTTTCTCTTTGCTGCATGGGCAGATGCGCTGCAGTACACGCATCAGCATATCGTGGAAAATTTCTTCTTCTTCTGCGCTTAAATCCTGGGTCATGTCTTTTTCCAGTGTCTGCAGATTCTGGCGCACGCTGCTGGCAACTTCCATGGCTTTTGGAGTCAGCTGAATATATTTGGAGCGGCCGTCTTCCGGATTGGCAACGCGCTGGATAAAGCCTTTGCTTTCCATGCGTTTCATCAGCCCGGTTACGGTCGGATTGCTCAGTTTAAAATATTGTTCCAGCTCCCGCTGATTCACCGGATGATCTACATCTTCCAGATACACAACAATACTTGCCTGTGCCGGTGTTAAATCGTACCGGGCTGCTGTGCGCTGCAGGTTGTTTTCAAATGCAATGGAAAGCTGCTTAAACAGGATTCCGTAATATCGTTTTTCGTCTGGCATAACTATCACGCTTTCTATATGGTTCTGTAAAGTTGATTCTGTTTCTACATATATTATCTATTATAATCCAAAACGTGCATAAGGGCAAATAACAATTCATAAAATTTCTGCGGAATTGCAATATATTTTTTTATTCTGTGTAAATCTTAACAAAATTCATACATTCTTTCTGCAAAAATATGCTATACTGTAACAAACAGTTTGCAAAGAACAAATCAGAACAGATTAAAATATACAGGAAAGAAGTGCTGCTGTTATGAAATTCAAAAAGCTGACATCGTTACTCTGCACGGCTGTGATGCTGTTTTCGACGGCATCGCCGGCGCTGGCAAATATTAAAACCGATGAAATCGGTGCAGCCACCACAATTTATCAGCAATATCTGACCGACGGCGCAAAAGGGGAAATACGGCTCAATACCAATGTAGCGGGAAAAAATCCCGATGCAGAGGATTACATGAACAATGTGCTGGATTTATCCACCCGGCTGTTGCCGTTCAGCCTGGATGCCAGCATGACCTACTATGCCAATGTAAATCCAACCACATTTTTTGTAACATTCCGGGGCCGTGATTATAACGACCTGAACCAGTATGTGCAGAACAAAGCAAAAGAAATTGTCAGCCATGCATCGATTTACAGCACCGATTACGAAAAACTGCGCTATATCAATAATTATCTGGTGGATCATTGTGACTATGTGCCGGAAGCTGTAGAAAATCCAGATAGCCATCAGGAAGCATTTACCACATTCGGCTGTCTAATTGAAGGCCGGGCAGTATGCGAGGGTTACACCAACAGTGTACAGCTGCTCTGTGAAAGGCTGGAGATTCCCTGCATAAAAGTCACCGGTACCGCCTACGGCGGCGACCATATCTGGAATGCAGTCTATCTGAATGATAAATGGTGGATGCTGGATGTTACCTTTAATGACCCGATGGGCAATGCATCCAGCCGGGATCGCTGGTCGTACTTCCTGCTGGATATGGATGCATTTGCACAGAAAGGCACACATGAATATAATCAGTACGGTTTTGAAATGAGTAAAGAAATCTACACCGGTCACACGGAAGGACAGCGAAATGTTACCGTGCCGTTTGATAATCTGTCGCTCCGCAACGCATACAGCGGTGATGTGCCCGATGCAAGTCTGAAAACATCGGAAGCAAATAAAACATCTGAGGAAAATAATCAGTTAACAGAACCGGAGAAACCATCTGAATGGAAACCGCAGCCGGAAATTGAAAAACCGGTTGTTATCAGCAAGTCAACCGAAGCGAAAGCCTCTGCCCTGAAAGAAATGAGGCTGTTTGCCGGTGATGAGGGCGGTTTCCGCCTGGCCGATAAAATGACCCGTGTGGAAATGGGCGTTATGGTAATGCGCATGAATGACGGCGTTGCTGCACTGCGCGAAAACGGGAGCTATTACGCAGAAATCTGTCCGTTCACCGATGTGCCGCAGTGGGCAAAATCGTCCATCGGCTTCTTATACGATAACAAACTGGCTGCCGGGCAGAGTGCTACCACTTACGGTGCCAGTGATGTAACCAAACGGGATTACGCCGTGATGATGATGCGTGTACTGGGTATCGAACACAGCTACGAAGATGCACTGGCCATTGCAGTTACCCAGGGAATCCTGACAGAGGAACAGGCCAGCGGTAATCCGGTTGCACTGCGTGCTGATATCGTGGACATGACGTATGCGGCACTGCAGCTGCTAGAGGAACATCAGCAGCATAACAGCACAGATACCACAACTGAAATATAAAAAAAACGGGGCAAGACGCTTTCAGGAAACAGCATAGTATTATTTCCATCTCCCTCCATACACGTACACTACCTCACACCTGTTCAGCGTTGCTGATACAGCACAAGTGCTGTACACCACGCTGATGAACAGGCGTGAACGTGTTCGTCTATAGTCGGAATTCCTGGAAATATACTATGCTGTTTCCTGTTTTTATTCTGTCTTTATCCCGTTCTTTTTTCAATTATTCTTTTATCTGCCGCTTTATTCTTCCGCAATCTCAATATGCACGGATTCAGCACGGCGTCCGTTGCTGCGGGTTACGGTTACATTGAGGCCTTCTACCTGAATGCTGTCACCGGCAGCCGGAACTTTGCCCAGCACATCCATCATCCATCCGTTCACGGTAATCATATCAAATTCCCGCTTTTTGCCTAAGAACTCAAACAGTTCCTCCACATTGCAGGTACCACTTACCTGATAACTGCCGTCCTCCAGTGTCTGGATATCATCACTGACGGTATCGTATTCGTCCCAGATATCGCCCACAATTTCTTCTAATATATCTTCCATGGTTACCAGCCCGGCTGTGCAGCCAAACTCATCAATCACAATGGCAATATGCTGCTTTGCCTGCTGCAGTTCTTTTAATAAATCGCCGATTTTTTTGTGTTTGCTTGCAAAAATAGCCGGCCACACAACATCTTCTATATTTTTCTTTCCATGTACCACTAAACGGTAGAAATCTTTCTGATATAATATACCGCTAATCTGGTCCACATCACCATTATGCACCGGCAGACGGGAATAACCGCTTTCTAAAAAGACATTCTCAATTTCCTCATTGGTCATTTCCGTGGAAATACTCACAATTTCAATACGCGGTGTAAAGATATCCTGCACTTCTAAATCGGTAAAACCAATGGCGCTGCGGATTAACGACCCTTCCTGGGCATCGATGGTACCGCCCTGCTCTACTTCATCGATGTAAGTCAGCAGTTCGGCCTCGGTTACCGCCTGGTCGCCGCCGCTTTTAATAATTTTAGACAGCAGCTTTTTCCACAGACCAAAGAGCCAGTTAATCGGCACGAAAATTTTCACAAGCGCATTCAGAATCGGCGCTGTCAGCATGGCAAATTTTTCAGGCGATTCCTTGGCAATACTCTTTGGCGAGATTTCCCCGAAAATCAGAACCACAATGGTTACTACAATGGTAGCCACACCTGGCCCCTGTGCCTCACCCAGCAATGCGATAAACAGCACGGTTGCCATAGAGGAACACAGAATATTTACCACGTTGTTCCCTACCAGAATAGTTGATAGCAAATCATCGTAGTTCTCCAGCATATTCAGCACAAGACGGGCTTTGCTGTTGCCCTGCTCCGCCATACTTTTGATTCGCACTTTGTTCAGTGAGGAGAATGACATCTCGCTGGCGGAGAAAAACGCGGAGATAATCATACAACCCACAATAATCATCAATGTTGTTTCCATAAACTTAAATCCTTTCTGTCGGTTTTTCAATTACGTATATGCAGGATAGTTTCTTCCGGCAGGAACCAATTCCCTTTATTAAAATGTCTGCAAATGATTACAATCTTATTCTATCAGGCACAACCAGAATGTTTCACGTGAAACATTCTGAAATATAGAAAAAGCAGAGAAACCTTTCAGCCTCTCTGCCTGTTATTCGTATGTCTGCCGTCAGCATTACCTGCCCGGCATATGTGTCTGGATATGCATTCTATTGACGTTTGTTATATTTTTTACTGCTTGCTGCAACTACACCAGAGAGTGCCAGTAATGCCAGCAAGTTCGGGAATACCATCATACCATTAAATAAATCGGCCAGTTCCCATACTAAATCTACTTTTAAAGTGGAGCCCACCACGATGAAAATCAGAACGATGGAGGAGTACAGTTTTACTGCCGCTTCCCCGAACAGCCATTTTACGTTTACAGCTGCAAAGAAATGCCAGCTTAAAATGGTGGAAAACGCAAAGAACAGTAAGCAGATTGCTACAAAAATATCGCCAAAGCCGCCCATTTCAGAAGTAAACGCAGCCTGTGTCAGAGCAATACCGGTTTTGCCGGAACCCAGAACACCGGAGCTTAGAATTGCAAATACGGTCATGTTCAGTACGATAAAAGTATCGATAAATACGCTCAGCATTGCGGTTAAACCCTGTTCATGCGGATTTTTTGCCGCTGCACGAGCATGTGCATGTGGTGTAGAACCCATACCGGCTTCGTTGGAGAATAACCCGCGGGCTACCCCGTAACGAACTGCCTGCTGTACAGTAATACCAATCGCTGCACCGCCTGCAGCAGATGGATTAAATGCGCATACTACAATCATTTTCAGTACATTTGGAATTTCGGTAATGTTCAGGAAAATTACCGCCAGACTGCCTACGATATAGAATAATGCCATGAATGGCACAACTTTTTCAACAAATGCTGCTAAACGGTTTGTCCCACCGATAAAGATGAACGCTGCAAAAATTGCCAGCAGAACACCAATAATAATTGGAGGGAAATCCACACCGCGGCTTGTGAATACTTCAGCAAATGCCGCACCAATAGAGTTGGACTGCACCATGTTTCCCATAAAGCCCAGTGCCAGAATAATCATAATAGCGAAGAATGTAGCCAGCACTTTACCCAGTGTGCCTTTAAAAGCTGCCTGAATGTAGTAAACAGGCCCCCCGGTTACTTCCCCGTCTTTTGTAGTGGTTTTATAAGTCTGCGCCAGTGTTGCTTCCCCGTAAATGGTTGCCATCCCAAAGAATGCACTCACCCACATCCAGAAGATTGCCCCCGGGCCACCCATTACTAATGCGGTAGCCGCACCGGTTAAGTTCCCGGTACCAACCTGTGCTGCAATGGCAGTTGTTAACGCCTGGAACGGTGTCATTTCGCCCTCTTTGCGTTTGCCGCCTTTAAATCTCATGTGACCGAAAAGCAGTTTACATGCTTCCCCGAATTTTCTTACCTGAATGAACTTCAGGCGGAATGTGTAGTAGATCCCGGTACCGCACAGTAAAATCAGTAATACCGGCCCCCATAACACACTGTTGATGCTTTGCACCATTTCTAACATTTTGCATTCTCCTCTCCGTCTGTTTCCGGTTTTGTTTTAGATTTTTTGTTTTATGGAAACAGACACAAAAAAATAAAGAGCTGATAATTTTATCAGCTCTCCGAAGAGTAGAACATCGCACCTGACAGATTCCTCTGCCACTCGATTTTCCTATGCCCTGTCCTTTTGCCTGAGAGATTGGCAGATTTCTGTTTGCGCGGACACAAACCTGCTGTACACCTTCGGCGCTCTTTAAAAGATAGAGACTCTCCAGAGATAGTTGTTTTTAAAACTCCTTGATGAATTTCCAACAACGATTTATACTTTACCACCATCGATTATTGAAAGCAACCCTGTTTTTGTGAGCCATCGCTCAAACTTTATGGTGCCGAAGCACAGTGTTGTCATTCAGGCAAACACATTGCGTCTTTATATCGTGGATTTTTTTCTGTTTATTTGTCTGTTTGCCTTATTGCAAAAACAAATGTCCATAAAACAGATTCTATTATGTGCATCCCCGCATCCCGCCTGTTTTTCAGCTGCACATAGAAAAAACAGCCTGCCGATTGGCAGGCTGTTTCAGGTAAAATATCAGAACTTCTGATATTTTTTATTTTTCACATTCCAGGTTGTATTTTTTACGTGGAGTGTAGTGTGTGTGCAGTAATTCATGAGATTTGTGACCCAGAGGTTCACCCAGGAAGTTTTCATAAACAGCTGTGATGAATGGGTTTTCATGAGATTTACGGATGGTCAGCTGTTCATCATCGGTGTACAGACCTTTTGCACGTAATGCACGGTAGTCTTCTGTCAGTTTTGTTCTGGTCAGAGAATCAACGATTGGAGTACCGCCGCCGCCTACGCAGCCGTTTGGACATGCCATGATTTCGATGAATGTGTAGTCAGCTTTACCAGCTTTCACATCTTCCATAATTTCTTTTGCACGAGCCAGTGTGTTTGCAACAGCAACTTTAACTGGTGTACCGTCTAAATCGATGGTAGCTTCTTTGATTTCGCCCATAGTACCGCGAACATCTTCCAGTTCTAAGCGTGGCAGAGTTTTGCCGGTTACTACTTCGTATACGGTACGCAGAGCAGCTTCCATAACGCCACCGGTTGTACCGAAGATTGTAGCAGCACCTGTACCTAAGCCCATTGGTGCATCGCATTCTTCGTCTGGCAGGTTCACAAAGTCGATACCAGCCTGTTTAATCATGCGAGCGATTTCACGAACAGTCAGAACAGCATCTACATCTCTGTAGCCGCTGTCGCACAGTTCTGGACGAGCTGCTTCATATTTTTTAGCAGTACATGGCATGATAGATACGCTGTAAATAGTAGCAGGATCAATGCCATCTGTCTGTGGGTAATAGGTTTTAACCATTGCACCGAACATCGCCTGTGGAGATTTCGCACTGGACAGGTGACCTAACTGTTCTGGATAGTGGTTTTCGCAGTATTTAACCCAGCCTGGGGAACAGGAGGTAATCATTGGCAGTGTGCCGCCGTTCTGCAGACGATCCAGCAGTTCGTTACCTTCTTCCATAATGGTTAAGTCAGCAGACCAGTTGGTATCGAATACTTTGTTGAAGCCCATTCTTCTCAGAGCTGCAACCAGTTTACCGGTGGAGATAGCGCCGTATGGCAGACCAAATTCTTCACTGATAGCTACACGAACAGCTGGGGAGAACTGTACAACAACATGTTTTTCTTCATTTGCCAGAGCATCCCATACTTTCTGGGTGTCGTCTTTTTCAGTTAATGCGCCAACTGGACATACATTGATACACTGACCGCACAGTGTGCAGTTAATGTCATCCAGTGCATGACCGAATGCAGGACCAACTGTGCTGTTGAAGCCACGGCCGATGCCGCCCAGGATATTAACGCCCTGAATATTTTTACATACTGCTTCACAACGACGGCAGTATACACATTTGTTTGGATCGCGAACGATTGCTACGCTGCGGTCGTCAACAGGGAATGTGCTCTGTTCACCGGAGAAGCGGATTTTACGGATACCCATCTGATGAGCCAGCTGCTGTAATTCACAGTTACCACTGCGTACGCAGTTCAGGCAGTCAGCAGGATGGTTGGATAACAGCAGTTCTACAACGCCTTTTCTAGCTTCGCGAACTTTTGCTGTGTTGGTCAGTACTTCCAGGCCTTCTCTTACTGGATATACGCAGGAAGGCTGCAGTGCTTTTGCACCTTTTACTTCAACCAGACATACACGGCATGCACCAATCTGGTTAACGTCTTTTAAATAACATAATGTTGGAATATTAATGCCAGCTTTCTGTGCTGCCTGCAGAATAGTGGAACCCGCTTCAACCTGCACGGAAACGCCGTCGATAATAACATTTACCATTTCCACAAAAATCACCCCTTCTATTAGCCTCTGGAGATTGCGCCGAATCTACATTTTTCAATACAGCTGCCACATTTGATACATTTCGAGGTATCAATAGTATGTGGTTCGCGAACGGTACCGGAGATTGCACCAACTGGACAGTTGCGTGCACAAGCGGTACAACCTTTACATTTTTCAGGATCAATCTGGTACTGTAACAGGCTCTTACATACGCCAGCAGGACATTTTTTATCGATAATGTGAGCTTCGTATTCTTCGCGGAAGAATTTCAGTGTAGCCAGAATTGGGTTTGGAGCGGTCTGACCCAGTGCACACAGTGCAGAGCTGCTGATTGTGCTAGCCAGTGTTTCCAGATTATCGATATCTTCCATGGTACCTTCACCACGGGTGATTTTATCTAAGATTTCCAGCATACGTTTGGTACCGATACGGCATGGTGGGCATTTACCGCAGGATTCATCCTGGGTGAATTCCAGGTAGAATTTTGCGATATCAACCATACAGGTTGTTTCGTCTAATACGATCAGACCACCGGAACCCATCATGGAACCAGCTGCTACTAAAGTATCGAAGTCGATTTCAGTATCCAGAGCGCTTGCTGGCAGACAGCCGCCGGAAGGACCACCGGTCTGCGCTGCTTTAAATGCTTTGCCGTCAGGAATACCGCCACCGATATCATAAATCATTTCTCTTAATGTTGTACCCATTGGTACTTCTACCAGACCGATATTGTTTACTTTACCAGCCATAGCGAATACTTTGGTACCTTTGGAACCAGCGGTACCGATGGAAGCGAATGCTTCGCCGCCTTTTGTAAAGATAACTGGAATGTTAGCCAGTGTTTCTACGTTGTTTACGAAGGTTGGAACACCCCATAACCCTTTTTCTGCAGGGAATGGTGGACGTGGACGAGGTTCGCCGCGTTTCCCTTCTACAGATGTCAGCAGAGCGGTTTCTTCACCACATACGAATGCGCCGGCACCTAAACGGATATCGATATCAAAGTTGAAACCGGTACCCATAATATTTTCGCCTAACAGACCAACTTCACGAGCCTGTGCAATCGCAACTTCCAGACGATGTACCGCGATTGGATATTCGGCACGTACATAGATGAAACCATGGGTTGCGCCGATTGCGTAACCACCGATTGCCATAGCTTCCAGAATGCTGTGTGGGTCACCTTCCAGTACGGAACGGTCCATAAATGCACCTGGGTCACCTTCGTCGGCATTTACTACTACATATTTTTCAGCAGACTGATAACCAGCTGCGAATTTCCATTTCTTCCCGGTTGGGAAACCTGCACCACCACGACCACGGATGCCGGATTTTTCAACTTCTGCGATTACTTCAGCAGGAGTCATTTCAGTTAATGCTTTCCCTAAGCCCTGGTATGCATCATGAGCGATTGCTTCGCCGATATTTTCAGGGTCGATGGTACCGCAGTTACGCAGAGCAACACGTTTCTGTTTCTGGAAGAATGGGATGTGGCTCATATCAGGCGCTTTTTTGTTCTGGCCAGGAATGTCATACAGCAGACGTTCTACCAGCTGACCGCCTTTTAAGTGAGTTTCTACGATTTCAGCAACATCTTCTACTTTTACATGATGGTAGAAAGTACCTTCCGGATATACTACCATGATTGGGCCTAAGCTACAGAACCCGAAGCAGCCTGTCTGTACTACATCGATTTCTTTATCCAGACCAGCTTCTGCCAGCTGTTTAATCAGAGCTTCTTTTACCAGCATACTGTTGGAGGAGCTGCAACCTGTACCAGCGCAGATCATTACATGATGTCTTGCCAGATTCGCAGAACCTGGAGCCTGACCATCACGAACAGCGATTTTCGCACGTTCCGCTGCCTGTAAAGCTTTTAATTCTTCAAAACTTTTAATTTTATTCATTACTCCACACCTCCTGTTAAATCTGTTCAGCAGCTTTGATTTCAGCAATCAGAGCTGGAATATCTTCTGGTACTAAATGACCATGAACTTTGTCGTTGATTGTAATAACCGGAGCCAGACCGCAGGCACCTACGCAACGGCAGCATTCAATGCTGAACATACCGTCTTCTGTAGTTTCGCCAACACCAATGCCCAGTTCTTCCTGCAGTTTTTCTAACAGCTTGCCGGAACCTTTTACGTAACATGCTGTCCCCAGACATACATTGAATGTATATTTCCCTTTTTTGTTCATTGTGAATAATGCGTAGAATGTTACTACACCATAAATTTCACTTAAAGGAATATCCATTTTTTCTGCAATGTAAGCCTGAACTTCTTCTGGTAAGTAACCGAAGATGCCCTGAGCTTTGTGCAGTACGCTGATTAAGCTGCCTCTTTGGTCTTTGTGCTGCTCAATCACATTGTCCAGCTGTGCAAATAATGCTTCATTGTGTCCGCCACATGTACAAGCCATATTTTTGTCCTCCCTTGATAATTAATTTAAAATCTCATTAACGACAATCTACTCGATTATCGATAAACCCTATATTCTTATTAAAGCGCATTTTTACGCAAAAAGAAAGCATTTTATAGACTATTTATAATAAATGTTATCAATGATAGTTTTCAAAATTTTCGTACATTTTTTCACGAAACTTGGTTTTTCCCTTAACATTGCGTTCTTAAGCCGTCCGCACTTCATCGACACTCATCCGTCACAGAAATACATTTTTAAATATGCTGCATAATTCACAAGTCTTTGATTATCTTTTATTAGTTTAAGCTATTTAAAATATCATTTAATAATTCAAATATGTAATTGTTATTTCTGTTTTACGCCCAGTCGGAATGTTACAGAATGTACAAAAATTAACCTGCATTCTCAAAATATTCGAATATTTCAAAAGATAATTGGAGAAACACGAAAAAATAATTCAGCCAGTCAGAAAAGCATGAAAAAAGAGGAAGAGGAATCAATGCGTATCAAAAAAATTTATTGCACATACATTTTTTGTAAATCACATATGTAAATTTGATTGGCTCATATATTCCCTATCAGATTACTCACGGAAATTGACAATCATTTTTTTCTGTGGCATAGTACAAGGTAGCAAAACAACACAACAATACGAAATGGAGTTGGACTATTATGGATATGAGTCACTGGCTGTATATTCTTCCTGTTGCCATCGTGTTATTTTTCGTCATTGGCTGGATGGAACAGCAGCCTTTAAAAACAAAAGAAAAGCAAAAAGACGGCAAAGTGGTTTATCGTTCCCTTTCGCCGGAAGACGGCTGGGCATTCCTGCATGACTCCCGCAGTGTCACACTGGCTGATGTGCGCACAGCCGATGAATTTGCAGAATCGCATCTGCCGGGCAGTGTTAATCTGCCAATCGCAGAGCTGAACCCGTCCAGCAGCAGCAAACTGGGGAAACGCAATAAAACCATTCTTGTTTACTGCCAGAGCGGCACACGAAGCAAACAGGCCACAAAAGCACTTTATGCCTACGGCTTTACCGATGTATACGATATCGGCGGCATGGCTGTTTTTTATAAGCACAAACCAGAATAATCTGCCCCGGTAAAAATGTTTCACGTGAAACATTTCTAATCTGTAAGCGAATGATACCTGTGTATGATACTGTGATTATCCACCGGATTCACAATGTCATACACAGTTTTTTTGTGATATCCATAGGTTATCCACAAAATTATCCACAGGCAGTGGATAATTTGTAGAAGTGCAAATCCTTTTCGCAAATTTCATATCTATCTCATCTGGTTTTTGTTATTAGATATTTTTTTGATTTAGTTACAAAATCGCAAATCCGGTTGCATTTTGTTGCATGCAGAAAATAAATTCGATATCATTATCTTTATCATTGATTTATATTGCAAGATATCTGATATCCGTTTTTCAACGGAACTACCGGAGGTTTTAATTTGATTCGTATTATCACGGACAGCAGCTGTGATTTTGATTTAGAACAGACTGCAAACATGAATGTGGATGTTCTTCCCATTCATATTTATTTTGGTGAAACAGAATATTTAGACCGGCAGACACTCTCTGTCGCAGAATTTTATGAAAAACTGGAAACCGTAGAAAAACTGCCGACGACTGCACAGGTAACACCGTACCAGTTTGTACAGACCTTTCAGCCTTATGTAGAAGCCGGTGACGAAATTGTCGGTATTTTTCTTTCCAGTAAACTCAGCGGCACATATCAGTCGGCACAGATTGCTGCACAATCGCTGAACACGAATCATATTTATCTGGTGGACAGTCTCAATGCGGCACTTGGGCAGCATCTGCTGGTGCAGATTGCGGTTCAGCTTCGCGAACAGGGCTTATCAGCAAAAGAAATTGCGGAGCGTTTGACAGAACTGACGAAAAAAGTGCGTCTGGTTGCCTGTGTAAAAACTATGAAATATCTGGTAATGGGCGGTCGTGTTTCCCCGGCTCTGGGAAAAATCGGCGGTATTCTCGGTATCAATCCACTGATTGAAGTAATAGACGGCAATGTGGAATCGGTTGGCAAAGTGCGCGGATATAAAGCAGCACATCGCTGGATGCTGCAGTATATGGAAAAACATCCGGCTAATCATCAATATCCGGTGGTATTCTCACACTCCATGAATACCGAGGGGCGGGATGAAATGATTCAGGCGCTGTCCAGTGCATTTGAAGAAAAAAATTATCTGTACTGTGATTTAGGCAGCACAGTAGGCACACACATCGGGCCTGGCGCAATCGGCTTTGCTTATATTGAACAGTAGCATACACATAAAAATTTACGGATGGCAGAATTTCTGTCATCCGTTTTGTTTTGCTATTTTGAGTGGCTTTGCTCCCTGTTCCTTTGCAGCCATCAAAAAATATTTGTATCTATACAAAAAATCATGAACTTTTTTCTGTTACAAATTCCCTTTCAAATAATGCTACAATAAAATGATACTGCAATAAAAATGAGATTCTCTCAAATTATAAATGGTTTCCCGTTTTGAATTTTATTATAATTCCATATTGCAAAATTATTTTACAGATATTTTATAAATATAAAAGGAGATGTTGTTTTTGGATGCAAAGAAAACAAATCTGATTTTACTGACACTGGGACTTGGTACCTTAATCGGTTCTCTGAATACCATGATGTTTAACGTGGCACTGCCAACCATGGTAACTTATTTCGATGCACCGTTATCGACTGTTCAGTGGCTCACATCCGGTTATATGCTGGCCGCTGGTGTTGTTATCCCGGCTGCCGGATTTTTAGGAGATCGGTTTGGCTATAAACGGATTTTCACTGCCATCCTGTTCTGCATATTAGCGCTTTCCATTGCCGGCGCTTTCGCATGGTGTATTGAAGTGCTGATTATAATCCGTTTGCTGTTTGGTTTTACTGGCGGTTTGCTTTCTCCGCTGGCACTGGCTATGTTTTACCGGATTCTTCCGGTCAGTCAGCAGACGAAAGCAGCCAGCATCTGGGGCATGGCCACCATGTTCGGCGCTATTCTGCCAACGGTTCTCACCGGGCTGATTCTCAGTATTGCCGACTGGCGCTTTTTATTACTGTTCAATGTGCCATTTGCACTCCTCGCTGCTGTGCTGAGTATTTCTGTTTTACCGAAAGATTCTATACAGATGCAGACAAAACTGGACTTTACCGGCATATTTTTAACATCTGTTGGTAGCTTTATCCTTCTGTTCACATTCAGTAACCTGTCCAGCTGGGGCTTCTCTTTAAAACTGTTAATCGGTTTTATTTCAGGTCTTGCTTTTCTGTTGATTTATATTGTACGCAGCCGTAATCGCTCTGATGTGGTACTGAATCTGAACGTATTCAAGTATCGCCGTTACCCTGCAGCTTTCCTGGTAAGCGGTATCAATATCATTGCACTTTGCACCATAGCTTTTTTAATGCCGCTGCTGCTGCAGAACGGGCTGGGTATTTCTCCACTGGCAACCGGGATTGTGATGCTGCCGTGTTCCATCGTGTCGATGCTGATGATGCCGGTGGGCAGTTATCTATATAATAAAACCGGTGAAAAACTGCTGACCGCCATTGCAATTCTGATTATTGTCGCAGGTTCTATCCCATTCCTTACTGTGACCCCGTCTACATCTATTCTGTTAGTTGTAGTGATACAGATTGTTCGCGGCTGCGGTATGGGTCTGTTTAACCTCATTGCAACCAACAGTCAGATGTCTGCAATTCCGCCGGAATTATCCGGCCATGCATCTTCTTTAACCAACTGGTTTCAGCAGATGCTGAATGCACTGATGGTTGGGGTGGCAAGTAATATTGTGGATTTACGCATTACAGCTATGGGTGCCAATACGCCAGAAACCATTGCACTGGCCTATACAACCACCACCAATATGGTTATGGCTGTTTCCTGCATCTTACTGCTGCTGGTTATTCCAATTGCCATGAAATTCTTCCGCAGCAAAAAAGAACTGCGCGGATAATCAGAACCCGAACCGCATTTCCCGGGAAATACTCTACAAAAAATTATGTAATATTTACCGGGAAATAAACTTCCTGAAATACAAAAAAACCGGAACAAAATATGATTTAAAAATAAAAACGCAGAGTATCATTTCCCTGATCCCTCCGCACATGTACACTAGCTTTTCTCTGTCCAGCGTTATCGAACATAAATGTTCGCCACGCTCCTAGACAGAGAAAACCGTGTTCATCTGCAGTCGGAATTTTGGGAAATATACTCTGCGTTTTCGATTTCAATTATAGCTTTGTCTCAGTCCCTTTTTTGCTTCTCTGTGGTAGGAACTAATCAGAATCTGTACAAACTACGGACGCCGGAAAATTTTCGCAGTACAAGGCGGCTTTTGATTTTTCGAGCGACGCGTACTACAAGGTACGCAAGGCGAGAAAAATCAAAAACAACGCAGTAATGCGGAAATTTAACAAGTCCGTGGTATAATAATCTGCATCTCCAGCCCCTTCGCATCAATTTCCGGCTCTGGCGGAATGGTTTCACTTCCGTTGCGGCATTCCATCTGCCCGATTACAGCCAGACACAGCGCATCTTCTAAATGTTGTTTATCATAATGTTTATCACTGCCCTGGTTTAACTGCTGCTGATACTGTTGAAGAATCAGTCTGCGGCCTTCGCCCAGCACCTGGGCACGGCTTTCGCGCAGAACATGTTTCCATTCGGTATGATTTGCAAACAACTCATCGATTTCCCGCAGTAAATGACGCTGCGCCATCTGCTGCGGCGAAATGGTGCGGCCCAACACACGAATATTTTCTTCCCGGGCGGCGTCTGCATATACAGCCTGACGGCACGGCACAGCCGATACACTGGCGCCATACATACGCTTCCGCAGTTCCCCTTCCGGTCGAAGCGCTTCATCTTCTCTGTTTTCCGGCAAACCAATCGGCAAATCAATGAGTACGGCATCCGCATCCTTATACTGATTACACAGTTCCCACAACGTATCGGCACTCACAAATCTGCAGTCGGCACCGGATAATACTGCCGCCTGCCATGCCTTTCCGTTATGAGTAATGCCAACTGTCTGCCAGTTTTGCAGCAGAACCTCCTGCTGCGCTTTTGCATGCAGTTCTTCAAATAAATCCAGATACTGTTTTTCAACAGACCAGAAACTCGAAAACTCAAAACACGGTGTAATGTGCAGTTCCGGCTCCTCATCGGCCATTTTTTCGCCTTTCAGATTCAGAAACTCATAATACAGCATGGTATTGTCAATCTCTTTTACCACACGCTGTTCCCGCGGACGGATTCCGCCCGGCACATATTTATCATAAATCAGATCCAGTAAACGGTCTTCCACAGCAATATACTGACGCAGATGTTTTTTCACCGGCGATGTAATATCCGACATATAGGCTTCACTGGCATCGTGCAGCAGACAGAAAAATGCCTGACGTGCGCCGTATCCACGCGCCAGTGCCTCTCTGGCACAATCCAGACAGTGCTGCCCCACCGAATAAAATTCGGAGAAGTGCCCGTTGGCCCGGCCGATTCTTGCCAGTGCATGAGCAATATCCCGCACATCAATGGCTTCTGCATCAGGAGCCAGCGGCGAAAACTGATGCCCGCTATAGGTTGTGATGTAATCTCTGCGTCTCATAACCGTTCAACCTTCTTACCGTTTCTCTAATTTCAAAATCATTCTTTCACACAATCTTTCGCACATGGATTTTCCATATGCGCTAACTTTCAGTATACGCATTTTCTGCCTGTTTTGCAAGACCGTTTACTGCCTTGCCCGCACCAGCTCGATGGCTTCTTTGCCGGTCATATGGTCAATGGTCAGTTCCAGCATACATAAACGGCTGAATTCCTTCTCGATTTCCTGCAGACGGCCTTCTTTCAAATCGGGCATATATTTCTCCGCCAGCGTTTCAATGGCAGCCCGTTTTTCTGCATCGTTTTCCAGAATCCGCACCCGACCAAACACAATTACACTGCGAAAATAGGTAGTGTATTCCTCCGGCACGATGTTATCCTGTGCAATAATGGTAAACGATGCCTTATTATTTTTACGGACTGCATCGATTTTATGCCCGGTCTGTGCGCTGTGAAAATACAGCTTCCCGTCGGCATATACATAACTCAGCGGTACTCCATAAGGATATCCATCCTCCCCGTATACCGATAACACACCCGATGTGTTATCTTTTAATATCGTCTCGCAATCCTCCTGCGATAATAACTGCCGGCTCCGCCGCATTTCCCGCATACAATCGCCTCCGCACTCTCTGAAATAAACATAAAAAAATTCAAAATGTTTCACGTGAAACATTTTGAATTTATTATAGCACATCTTTTATTCGATTGTAAAATCAGCGCTGACTTCAAGCTGCTCCGCAGAATTTACACCAGGCTTTTCAAAGCCCACGCTTTTGGTAATGCGATAATGCCCCGCATCCAGAGGTTCCTCAAAGCGGTATTCCAGCGTTTTCTGCGTTCCGGCAGGCAATGTATAGAGCGGCATAGTAAATACCATATCCTGGTTTATCCATTCCCAGCCTCCCATTTCATTCTCCCGGTACAGCTTATACGGCTCTCCATAATACAGTTCCTTATCGCTGCCGTTTACCAGTTCTACGACAATACCATCCGGCCGCCCACCTGCAACGGTCACACGCAGAAAAGCCTTTGTCGATTCATCCATACATAATAATCCCGGTGCTATCCGGGCTGGTTCATAATAAGGCAGCCCTGCAATCTGTTCTCCGCAAATGGTTTCGATTGACGAGAGTACCTCCCAGTCAGAGCCGATGTACTGCACAATCACATTTTTATACAGAAAGAAATGAGGCGCATCCACCCAGCTGATTTGCACACTGTGCCCCACACTCAAGCCTTCGCGGTAATCCATACCACAACCGTCTGCATGAATACATTTTGCTTCTTTGTGTGCTTCCTCCGCATTTTTATAGGCATAGACCGTCACATTTGTTTCCGTATTATCGTTTAAAATCAGCCGATATCGCTCACCGTGTAAAAATTCACTGCTGCCCTCCGGCCCTTCAATCGATACCGCAAACCCGTTTTCCTGCAATGCCAAAGCAATTTCATCCACCGGCGCTAAATCCATCGGCTGCAGCGAAACCGCAAGTACCAGAGCCAGAACCACTGCAAGCAATATAGTAAAAAACTCTTTCATCCGCCCACATCCTTTCATGATCTGATAATTTATAGACGAAACGAAAAAGAAAAAGTTGCTACGCTACAGAAACATCTTCGAGATATTTTCTGATGTATCATCCAGTTCAAAAGAATCCACACGCCGCCCGGTGTAGCGCAATGTACCAGTCTGGCCGATACTCACTTTTTTGTAAAGACGATATTCCACCTGAAATTCCATCTGTGTTCCGTCGTCGGTTTCAAACAGCAGAGATGGATATTCTACCACACCCTGTACTGCCGATGCACTCTGTTCCCTATGAATCCACCGATTCAGAATTTTTGCACGAACCGTCACAGAATCCTGATAACCTGTGTCATTCAGAATTCCGGACAGAGATTTTCCATTATCGCTCAAAAGCTGTTTCACAAATCCTGCTGCCAGAATAATTGCGATGACGCTTAAAATAATAATTAAAACGGTTTCTGTCATAGCATAGACCTCCCCCTACCCTCTTACGGAAACATTTTTTTGCGATTTTGTACCGTCTTATCCGGTACAAATTTACAAAACCTATCTGGTTCCAGATAATGCAGCACTCCAGTCACTCCGATATTCATGGCAAAAGAACTGGTTACTGGTACTACAAAATCAAGACAGCTCCCGTCTTCCAGCTCAAAAACAACGCCCTCATATTCCATATACGGACTCTTTATATATCGATTCGGGTCTGGTTCGTCATATAAATCTACAACCTTTACCCATACCTGCAATGTCTCATCATTCTTTTCATAGCCAGTATCATTTAAAACGCTTTGCAACTTCTCTTTATGCTCCATCAAAAACTGCTTTACAAATCCTGCCGCCAGAATAATTGCAATGACGCTTAAAATAATAATTAAAATAGTTTCCGTCATATCCTCGCCTCCTTTGCATCAGTTTATCACAGGATTCTACAATCAGCAATAATTTTTGGCCTGTATTTGACACATCATATGCCTCGTGTTATAATCAAGTTGCCGGACACCCCCCGGGGGTGTAGTGATTTGAGGTGATTTTTATGATGGCAGATAAAGAAAAGGTAACCCGGCTTTTAAAAACGGCACGGGGGCAGATTGACGGTATTTTAAAAATGGTGGAAGATGACCGCTACTGTATGGATATTTCTCATCAGCTGATGGCAACAGAAGCCATGCTGAACAAAATTAATAAAGAGATTCTCACCGCTCATCTGAAACATTGCGTAAGCCATGCGGAAACGCAGGAGGAACGTGATGAGAAAATTGAGGAAATGGTGAACCTGTTAAGCAAACTCATGAAATAATGTAGGGGTCGTTGACCACAACGACCCGTTCGCCGCAGGCGAATTTTGGTTCCCTGACCTTCGGTCAGCGGTGCGATGTGGTCATCGCACCCTACAAAACAATACATGATTTTATACAACAACGAGGTGATTTACTTGAAAGAAAAATTTGACGTAACCGGCATGACCTGTTCCGCCTGCTCATCCCGTGTGGAAAAATGCGTAAGCAAACTGGACGGCATGAACGAAGTTACGGTAAATCTGCTGACGAACAGTATGCAGGTAGAGTTTGACGACACGCGATTATCCACCGGTGACATTATATCGGCAGTTACGCAGGCAGGTTACGGAGCCAGCGTAAAACAGGACAGTGCTGCCCCAAACCCTGCGGTTTCGGCTGCTTCTGCCAAGCCCCGTGAAAACCCGGTGGAGGCACAATTAAAAGAAATGAAGCACCGGCTTGTTATCAGCTTTGTGTTTCTGATTCCGCTGATGTATGTATCTATGGGGCATATGATTGGGTTACCGCTGCCCGGATTTTTATCGGGCACAGAAAATGCGGTAAGTTTTGCTTTTACCCAGTTTCTGCTGGCGCTTCCTATCGCCTATGTAAACCGTAAATTTTACATCAAAGGCTTCCAGACACTGGCTCACGGTGCTCCAAATATGGATACGCTCATCGCAATCGGCTCCACAGCTTCGATGGTTTACGGCATTTTTGCTATCTACCGCATGAGCTATGGGCTGGGGATTGGTAATCTGGAACTGGTTCACCGTTACCATCACGATTTATATTTTGAATCAGCCGTTATGATTCTAGCGCTGATTACCGTGGGCAAATATTTAGAAACCCGTTCGAAAGGTAAAACCAGCGAGGCGCTGACCCGCCTGATGGATTTAGCGCCAAAAAATGCTACAGTTGAGCGCAATGGCCAGCAGATGGAGATTCCAGTTGAGCAGGTTATCGTGGGCGATGTGGTTTGTGTAAAACCAGGCCAGCGAATTCCGGTAGACGGCCTGATTGTGGAAGGCAGCACCAGCGTCGATCAGTCGGCAATCACCGGGGAAAGTATCCCCGTGGAAAAGGAACCGGGCGACAATGTAATTGCTGCCACCATCAATAAAGGCGGATTTATTCGCTTTACTGCATCCAAAGTCGGCAACGACACCACCTTTGCACAGATTATACGCTTAGTGGAAGATGCATCGGCCACCAAAGCGCCGATTTCCCGCCTGGCGGATAAAATTGCAGGCATCTTTGTGCCGGTGGTAATTGGCATTTCGCTTGTAACCGCAGCGCTGTGGCTCTTAAACGGTGCCACATTTGAATTTGCCTTATCCTGCGCCATCTGTGTGCTGGTTATCTCCTGCCCGTGTGCATTAGGGCTGGCAACACCGGTTGCCATTATGGTGGGTACCGGCAAAGGGGCTGAGCACGGCATTTTAATTAAATCGGGGCAGGCACTGGAAACTGCACATAATATCAATACCGTGGTTCTGGATAAAACCGGTACCATTACACAAGGCAAACCGATGGTTACCGATATTCAGACCATCTTTGCCGATGCAAACGAATTTATTGCTATTGCAGCCGCCCTGGAACAAAACAGCGAGCATCCACTGGCGGAAGCGGTCATGCATTACGCGGATGAACAGAACATCCACGCCGCAGCGCCACAGGATTTCCTGGCGCTGCCGGGCCGCGGTGTACAGGCAACGATTAACGGCAAACCGTACTATGCAGGGAATAAACGGCTGATGAACGAAAAAAATATTGACTTATCCAGCTGGGAAAAAGCTCTGGAACAGCTGGCCTCCGCCGGCAAAACACCGCTGATTTTTGCGGACGACAAACAGGTTATCGGCATTATCGGCGCTGCCGATGTGGTAAAACCGACAAGCCGTCAGGCAATTCGTCAATTAAAAGAAATGGGTGTACAGGTTGTTATGCTCACCGGCGACAACGCACGCACTGCTGCGGCAATTCAGAAGCAGCTTGATTTAGACGAAGTAATTGCAGAAGTGCTCCCGCAGGATAAGGAACAGCAGATTTCTGCACTGCAGGCAGAGGGCAAAGTGGTTGCCATGGTTGGCGACGGTGTAAACGATGCGCCTGCTCTGGCCCGTTCCAATGTGGGCCTGGCAATCGGGGCAGGTACCGATGTTGCCCTGGAAAGTGCCGATATCGTGCTGATGAAAAACGATTTATTAGATGTTGTAACCGCTATCCAGCTGAGCAAGGCCACCATCCGCAACATTAAACAGAACCTGTTCTGGGCATTTTTCTACAATGTGCTGTGTATTCCGCTAGCGGCAGGGCTTTACTACAACGCATTCGGTATTCTGCTCAACCCGATGATTGGCGCAGCAGCAATGAGCTGCAGCAGTTTCTTTGTAGTAACCAATGCGCTTCGTCTGCGCGGTTTCCAGCCGGTTCTGGCTCAGAGCAGTGAACAGACTGCGCAGCCGGAACATCACAAAGTGCAGATCGTCACTTCCATTGGCAATGCAGGGGCACAACCTTCTGCAAACCACACAGAATTGCCTGTAACACGCAAAACCATGATTGTTGAGGGAATGATGTGCCCGCACTGTCAAAAAGCTGTTACACAGGCTTTATGCGCTCTGGAGGGCGTAAATGCAACTGTCAGTCTGGAAAACAAAGCTGCCTATATTACATCCACCGGCATCACCAGTGATGAAGATATGATAAAAGCTGTCACCGATGCCGATTACAAAGTCATTTCCCTGACCGATGACGAACCAGTGAACAATGCTTCCCACTTGGAAGCTGAAAATAATACCACAAGCAAAGGAGCAACTCTCATGAAAAAAACAATGATTATCGAAGGCATGATGTGCCCGCACTGCCAGAAAGCAGTAACCAAAGCACTGAACGAACTGGAAGGCGTTAGCGCTACCGTTAGCCTGGAAGACAAAGCCGCTTACATCACAACTGACGGCACCACCAGCGACGAAGCCATGATTAAAGCAGTTACCGACGGCGACTACAAAGTAATTTCCTTAACCGACGCAGAATAAAAATTGCAAATGTTTCACGTGAAACAATCGAAAAAAGGACTTGAAATCAAACGATTTCAAGTCCTTTTGTTTTTTAATCTTCCAGCATATCTTCATGGATACCAAACATAATGGCCGCTGTTGCGTACGGGTCATCCCGAAGAGTCTGTGCCGCCATTTCGCTCGCCATACTGTCAAGCTGCTCATAATCAGCAGTGAACAATCCTTCTTTATTATCCCATGCGGCCATTACCCGGTTATCCGGTAAAAACCATATCGTGATAAATTCCGGCTCTTCTCCCGCAAAAATATCGCCGCTGAGAAGCATAATCCCCGACATCGCATCCAGATCGCTCTGTTTTATTTTAAAATTCGCTTTCCGCAGTTCCAGATTATTTAGTTCCGCCACAATCTGATGAATATAATCGGCATCTGAGATTTCTACATCTTCATTTACCCTGCCCGCTGTCATATAGCTTAAACTTGTAATCTCATCTGCATCAACCGCAATCCGCTCCGTGCTCCCCTCCGTCAGCGCATAAACCGATAACACACCGCAAAACGCCAGAATCAGCGCAATCATTATTAAGCCTTTGTTTTTCATATTGTCACGCTCCTATCTCGTGTAATGACCCGGATAAAACTCAAACTGTGCTTTATAAAGCGCATCACCATCATCAAAAATAACAATGGCTTTTATGAGTACACGCTCTGCATGCTCCGGTGCTATTAACGTTAACGGAATCTGCAGATGCTTCCCTGCACCGACAATAAATTTATTTTCAGACAAACGGCAAACCTCATTTCCATCCTCGGCAACCGACTCAAATTCTATCTGCATCTGATTTCCACCGTTTTTCAATTCCGTACGCCAGTTTTCTGCTGTAAACGCAGCCTCACAGAAATAACCATCCGAATTATGATGAACACTAACCTTGTCCAGTTTCAGTTGGAACATATTAAATTCCGTCCAGCCTTGCCCTGCACGATACAATATTTTCCCCGACTCCGATTTACCTGCAACACCTGGATATTTGATTTCGTTATAGGCTTTTACAAAACAAACAATTGCCGCAACCGTAAATCCGAGTGTTAGAATAACCCATATAACATAATAGAAATTCACTTCGCCAAAACCTATAAACAACGATACCCATCCCGGGGCGCTTACAATAAACGAAATTAGCGCAAATGCTGTTAAAATATACCCTCGAATCTCATTCGCTTTCATAATACATACCTCCTGTCAAATTCTATCCCGTTAATTTTCAAAATGTTTCACGTGAAACATTTGCAATTTCGTCTAACAAATTCAGAAAATCCTCATAATCGTCATTGTGGACAATGTAATATTTCTCTTTGCCTGCCTGTTCCAGGCACTCTACTCTGATTTTTCTGTCTTCGCAGACAGAAACACTACGCATAATTGTACCTCGCGAAAAAGGTCCGGAAGCCTGATGAATATCAATTTCATATAGCTTCTGTTCAGTAAAGGCATTTCTCTGTTCAAATAGTTCCGGACTTCCTTTATAACTATATCCGCTTAGTTCTTTCTGTTCCTGTAATTCAAGCTGATTTAATGCATCAACCAGCCGTGTTACATTCTCACCAGAGATTTCATAGTGATCTCCAGATACTATTTCGCCTTTATATACCATTATCCCGCGCAGATCGTGCTCATCAATCGGAAATACAGGATTATACATCATATAACAAACGGAAATCGCAATGCCAGCAACGACTATCAACCCCGCTTTTATATAGCTGCGATTTACTGCCCGAACTTCAGTATCGGTTGGCAGATAGTTCGGAGAAATATGCTCACGCTTCCACTGTTGAATGTTTTTCGATATTTTCTCCGTCTGGTGAGCGTTAATAAAGATAACTGCGGTAAGCAACACACATAATGCAGCAAGTATATACTGTGAAACGTTATCTAACCCAAAATAGAGTGCCATGGTCAAAATTCCTGTCGCCATATAGAAAAATATATTTCCCCGTCTTATCTGTTCTGCAATTTCTTTCGTTGGATAATTACCATTATAATTTTGTCCAGGATTTACTATCGCATAGATGCCCGCAGCCAGGCAGATTACACCGCAGTACAGCAAAATATGCATACTGTTATGCTGCGCATCAATGGCAGTGACAAACAGAAACAGTGCTGCAAATATCGCATATCTTGAAGGAATCGGTTTATCACTTACGGAATATCCGCTAAAGCCTAGCAACAAAAGGAGTAACATCGCACTTAAAAATCTGTCCAATCGCTCTCACCTCGATTTTTGCAAATGTTTCACGTGAAACATTTGCAATTTTATAAAAATAGCCCGGATGACTCCACAAATCGTTATGGGGCATACGGGCTACAGTTCGTTATTTAATTTTACAACAGGATAACAGCTATGACAAGTACTAATGTCATAACGAACCATAATATTGACATAACTGACCATCTTGCTGTTAAATTTGCTTATTAAAGGTTGTATTTCTCTCTCCGTAACAGTGCTTCTTTATAAACCTGTTCATCACTCCGCGCGGAAATTACAATTATTTTCATGATATTATCTACGACTTCTACTTTATATACTACGCGAATTCCTATTCCACGGAATTTTATTTTTAAAAGATTCGTCAAATTCAAGCCATTTTTGTGCCCTAGAGGTTTCCCATACCCTCCCTGGCTCACAGGCAAGGGATTTGTACTGACTTTTCGAATCCCGTTTAAAACCTGTGCACGAACAGAGCCATCCAGTTTCATTAAATCCTGTTCCGCTTCACTTAGAAATTCAATTGTCCAAGTCATTCGATTTCAACATCTCCTGCCTGTCTTAAGTCTTCTTCTGTAATCCCCAGATTGTTCATCACATCTTCAAAGGATTTTGCTGGTACGTTCTCATTGTTCGCAAGTCGCGTCTGAGCTTCAACCATCAATAAATAATCTTCCTCAATTTCAAGCAGCCGTTCATATTCCTCCGGCGAAAGAATTACCGCAGATGGCTGATTATTTTTTAACACAATCAGCTGCGATTCTGTGCTCAAACGGTCAAAAATGCGAGATGCCTGCCCACGGTTAAATTGTGTAATCGATACAAGACTTTTTAACATTCCCGGTGCAATCGCCATATCGCCACCTCCATTCTTCTGCTTTTATTATATGCAAATGGATGAAAAAAATCAACAGATTGCATTATAATTTATCGATAAATTATAATGCACTTTATTCCATCACCTTGTCTTTCCAGTTCCACCACTTGAGTCGTTCCGGTTTGCGTTCATCCGGTGGAGTGTTGGCATAATACACCGCACATCGATACACATACAGTACACATCGGTCAACTTTTACACCTTGCCGGATACATTCCTGCTCATACAGTTCTTCCGGATTAGCTCCACGCAGCGAAGCAATGGTTGAATATCCAATCGCAATCAAATCCTGCTCGGTCTGTCTCCCCACACCGGGGATTTTCTGCAATTCGCCCATATTGTCACCTCATATTTCTAAACCATTCGTTTTCAAAAATTCTATGAAAGAACGGAAATCTACATCTTCATATAATCTTACCGGCTGATTCATGCCATACTGCACAATAACTGTACCATCATCAAAGAAATAATATTGCCCAAGCCAACAGTCACGGTTTGGATTTTTGTCAGAAGAATAAAACAATCTTAACTCTAACGAAAAATCATTATCAGATGCATCAAAATTTTCAAACTCTCGATATCCTTTATCCGTCAGCTGGTTTAAATACTCAACTGCTATCTTATATTTCTGCCAGTCTGTTGTGCTCCAGCTTGCGCTTCGGCCATCATTATCTATATAATCATAGTTCAGACCTTCCAGTTCCTCATAATTGATAGGGAAGATTCTATTTGCTTCATAATTTATTGACCAGAATGTTAAGCCTATCGAAAAGATAAGTAAACACATAATCATAACGATACCGCTGTATTTTTTCATACTGTCACCTCGATTTTTGCAAATGTTTCACGTGAAACATTTGTAATTTTATAAAGATAGCCCGGATGACTCCACAAATCGTTATGGGGCATACGGGCTACAGTTCGTTATTTAATTTTACAACAGGATAACAGCTATGGCAAGTACTAATGTCATAACGAACCATAATATTGACATAACTGACCATATTGCAGCTTGAATTTGCGATTGTTTCACGTGAAACATTGGAAAAACAATTAAAAACGGGAGTGAATTTATCAATTCACTCCCAAAATAAACTGTATTCTATCTGGCACCAGATTAATAGAAATCACCCTGAAGCGCATCAAACAACCGTTTCAGGTCTTCTTCACTGTAATATTCAATCACTAATTTGCCGCTGCCGTCACGGTTTTTCTTGATATTTACCTTGGTACTTAACCGTTCTGCCAGCTGATCCTGCAAAGTACGCAGCTCGGAAGGCAGTTTTTTGTATTTCTGCTTATTCTGGAACAGGATTCGTTCATCCTGCCAGCTTACCTGGCCTTCGTCCAGCGCTTTTTTTACCATTTTTTCTACATCACGTACCGACAGATTGCACTGATAAACCTCCTGGGCAAAGTGGCTCTGCCATTCCGGCACATCAATGCTCAGCATAGGCCGCACATGGCCAACGGTCAGTTTGCCGTCCTGCACCATCTGCTGTACATCTTCCGGCAATGCTAATAAACGGGTGGTATTTGCAATGGCACTGCGACTTTTGCCCATGCGTTTTGCCAGTTTATCCTGTGTGTAGCCGTATTTTGTCTGCAGAACATCGTAAGCACGCGCTTCTTCAATTGGATTCAGGTCATCACGCTGTACGTTTTCAATTAACGCCAGTTCCATGATTTTTTCATCGTCCAGTTCACGAATCAGCGCAGGAATGGTTTTCAGCCCTGCACGACCGGATGCACGGAACCGACGCTCCCCGGCGATAATCATATATTTATCTTCGCGCGGAGTTACAATAATCGGCTGTAATACACCGTGCTCAGTGATGGATTCCGCTAAATCAATCAGCTTGTCTTCGTCAAACAATTTACGAGGCTGGTCCGGATTCGGGAAAATTTTATCCAGTTCCAACTCCACAATACCGTCACGACCGCTGTGTGTTTCAATAATTTCTTCGTATTCAGGCAGCAATGCGCCCAGCCCGCGGCCTAAACCGCCTTTTGCCTTAGCCATGCTTGATTACCTCCTTCGCCAGTGCCAGATATGTTTCTGCGCCTTTTGATTTTGCATCGTAATCCAGAATCGATTGCCCGAAGCTTGGAGCTTCACTGAGACGCACATTGCGAGGAATTACCGTTTTAAATACCTTCTCTTTAAAGTTTTCACGCACATCGGCCACAACCTGATTACTCAGATTGGTGCGGTTATCAAACATGGTAAGCAGAATCCCTTCCATCTGCAGGTTCGGATTCAGATTTTTCTGTACCAGTTTAATTGTGCTCAACAGCTGGCTTAACCCTTCCAGCGCATAATATTCGCACTGAATCGGCACCAGGAAGGTATCGGCAGCAGTCAGCGCATTTAATGTGAGCAGCCCTAAAGACGGCGGAGTATCAATAATAATGTAATCGTAGTTGTCTTTTACATCCTCCAGTGCGTTTTTCAGCCGTGTTTCACGGGAAATGGCAGCCACCAGCTCCATTTCTGCACCGGCCAGCTCCACTTTAGCAGGCAGAACCGATAATTTTTTATTAACTTCCACAGTAATTTTATCTACCGGTACAAAGTTTACCAGCACATCATACGATGAATGTTCCAGCGCATTTTTATTAATACCAAGCCCGCTGCTTGCGTTGCCCTGCGGATCCAGGTCAATCAGTAAAACTTTCTTTTTATAATGAGCCAGACAGGCAGCCAGATTCACCGAGGTAGTGGTTTTGGCAACGCCGCCCTTCTGATTGGCTATAACGATTGTTTTACCCATTTCATTTGCTCCTCTCTAAGGATTCTATTTTTGATTGTTTCACGTGAAACAATGGAAATTTGTTATCTCAATTGCAAATGTTTCACGTGAAACATTTTAATTTCATTTTAACCCTATTATAAAGGAAAACGCTGAAAATGAATATAGAAAAGCACAAAATTTTGTGTAAAATTGCAAATTCGCTGTATTTTTCGATTTAAGCGACTACACGCTGTTTTATGAATAAGATTATGCCTGACGTGTCATTCGCCCGTTAAACGCGAAAATACGAAGCCGATTTTTCTGTGATCGTCAAAAAAATTCCACAACACATGCTTCAAAAAATGTTTCACGTGAAACATTTGCAAATTTTACGGGTCGTCGAGACGCCGACCCCTACACGCTCTATTTCATATATTGCATATAAAACAAGACCGTATATGCAGATTGAGATGGCATTCGCGAATTCTGTTTACGCTGAACGTCGACGCCGATTGTCTCAGTCGTGAAAGACGAAGTCTTACGAAGACAGACAATCAAGAATATGTGCGCATGCCCGACGCCTTTCTGGTCGGGTAAACAGTAAGAGGAATGACATCGAAACTGCATATCCGGTCTTGTAAACCGTTTCAAAATAAAAATGTTTCACGTGAAACATTTTGAAAATCGATTCCCAAAATAAATTGTTTCACGTGAAACATTCGTAATTTATATTATTGCAATATGGTAAACAGAAACAGCAACAGCAGAATTACAGCAATCAGAGGAATTGGAGAATTTCTTTTTGGAATTCCGGCTTCTTCCTCCCTTTTTTCAATCTGCGCCACTTCATACTGGTCAAAATCATCGGCATCAGCAAAAACTTCATCCTGTGCCGCCTGTTCTATATGAATTGCTTCTTCACTGCCCTGCTGCAATGCCAGCATAATCTCTCTGGCTCTTGGATAATCGTAATCGTACACATACAGCGTTTCGCCAAAAATCGAATAGCCCATATAAATTTTCATGTAGCCGCCACTACCCGCTTCTTTGGTCAATACCGATATGCCCTCCTGCTGCAGAATATCCATCAGCATGTTGGCTTCCAGTTCTGTCTGCAGATTCACCAGCGCAACAAGTTGGCCGGTAAAAGCATCTGTGGAATGTTCTCTTTTCATGTGAAACGCCTCCTTTATCATGAATAGCAAATTACTTATGCCGTCCGAGTTTTTAAATGGTATTCCGCTTGTTTTTATTTTACAATGGGATAATATATATGGCAAGTATTATCTGACAACTACAAAAATATCCAGAATCAGGAATTTATTTTCCGGGAAATATTTTTTCATTTCCCGACATCATTCGACAACCCAATCGACAAATTATTTACCGGGAAATAATTCAGGAAATAATCAGATTCACAATATAAACAAAAAACCCGATAGCGCAGAATGTATAAGATACCTTCTGTTTTAGCCGGACATCAGTGAAGATTGTTCAGACCGTAAAAGAGGAAATCTTGCAGCGTTGAACAATCAAGATGATGTCTTGCGTCAAACAGGAAAGCAAATACATTCTGCCCTATCGGGTTCTTATTGCACTATCATATATTGTATCATTGTTTCATAATTTCCTCACTGAGCCGCAGAATCTGTGGTGCAGCTTCGGCCTGTTTCCGCTTCAGCACAATTTTATGCAGCGGATAGGCCAGCGCCATAATCAGCAGCCCGATTACGCCAGCCACAATGCCGGGAATAAAATATGCACTCCACGAGGCAATGGAAACACAGCAGATGCCGATTCCCAGCAGCAAAACACCAAGGATTCCAAGCAATACAGCAGGAATGGTGCTGTATAAGGTTACGTTTTGGTCCAGTTTGCGAAGCTGTGCCATTTTATCTTCTTCTCTAGGCAGATATTTCTGCCGGATAGCCTGTACATCCTCTCTCTGTCTGGCAGAATAGGTGTAGGAAAAGCCGTCTTCTGACTGATGAATTTTCTGAATCATAGAATTACTCCCGTTTATCCTGCAATCAAGTTACATAGCATTATTACAACATTTTTCATAAATTATTTCGGCAGACGAACCGTAAATACACTGCCCACACCCGGAGCGCTTTCCACAGAAATCTCGCCGTTCATAATATCTATCACCCGTTTTACCAGTGCAAGGCCAAGCCCGTTGCCCTGCGAACTGTGCGAGGAATCACCCTGATAAAACTTTTCAAAAATATGCCGCCCGGTTTCCGCTGTCATACCGCAGCCGGTATCCCGCACCGAAACCACAGCCCATTGTTCTTCCTCTTTTACCGTTACACCGACTAAACCGCCCGGTCCGGTGAATTTCATCGCGTTTGACAGCAAATTGTTCCATACCAGTGTCAAAAGTTCCGGATCACCATTCAGCATCACGTCATCAATATCGATATCCAGGTCCAGTTCCTTCTGCTCCCACACATCCTCCAGAGACAACACACATTCCCGCAGCTGTTCGCCCAGATTAAACCGGATGCTGTCTGGAAAAATAGTCTGGTTTTCCAGTTTATTGAGCCGCAGAATATTGGTAATCAATTCCGATAACCGTCTGGAGGCCTCCGCAATAGCACGGCCATATTCGATTCGTTTTTCTTCCGGTAAATCCGGTGCCTGTAACAGTGTGGCATAATTCTGCATAACCGCCAGCGGTGTTTTCAGTTCATGAGATACACTGGCAATAAAATCGGTACGCAGTGTTTCGATACCGGAAAGTTCCTCCGCCATTTTATTAAAATCGGCAATAATAACATCAAATTCATTGTGCCGAAGCGGATCCTGACGCTGTTCAATACGTGCCGAAAAATCACCTCTGGTAAATCGCTGAGTGGCATCCAGAATCTGCCGTACCGGTTTTTCAACGGTATATTTCTGTCGGATACCGTCAAATGTGGCACCTAAAAAACTTAACAGCAGCACATTGCCAAAGGTCAGAAGAGCTGCCTTATGCACATCCTCGGCACGAATCTCCAGAAAGTGCAGGAACAGCAGAAAACAGGTGGTTACTACAAAGGCAATCAGCAGAAAAAATATCAGATAACGCCGCGGTGAAAACAGGCTGCGTCCGATTTTAGGTTTCTCTTTTCTGTTTCCATCTTCACTCATTTCGGCACCGCCTTATACCCCAGGCCGTGAACCGTCACGATTTCAAAATCATCACAGGCAGCCAGCTTGTCCCGCAGTTTTGTAATATATACATCCACCACGCGAGGCCCCGATGCACTGTCTGCATCCCAGAATTCCTCCATCAGCTTTGCCCTTGTAAATGTTTTCTTTGGATAGGATAACAGCTTATACAATAAATCAAATTCCCGAACGGTCAGTGTAACTTCCTCACCGTCCAGATAAGCGGTATGTTCTTCGGCATCCAGCAGAAGTTTGCCAACGGTCAGTTTTTTACTGCTGACAATTTTTGCACGACGAACCAGAGCCCCGATACGTAACGCCAGTTCATCTAAATCCACCGGTTTTACCATATAATCATCGATTCCTGCACGGAATCCTTTCTGTTTGGCATCCATATCATCCCGTGCCGACATAAATAAAATCGGAATCTCGCGGTTCATTTCACGCACCGTTTCTGCAAATTCAAAGCCGTCAATCTCCGGCATCATAATATCAGAAATAATCACATCCACAGAATTTTCATACATGGCATCATAGGCATCGGCAGCACTCAGGCAGCCAATGGTCTCATAACCCTGCCGGTTTAAATAGGAACACACAGCATGATTTAAATCCTTATCGTCTTCCACAACCAGAATGCGAATCATTCTATCACTCCTCTGTCGTTTACTGGATTCATTATAGCATAAATGATACCATAAATATGTTAATAAAATGTTTCCGGATTTTCGCGTAACAATTTATCTGCAAAAAAATGCTGTCTCGATATAAAACCGGGACAGCTTTTGATAACAGCCGGCAAAAGAGACGGCAAACAAAATCAGGAGGTCTGAAGTCAGAATGCACGTCTGAAATGGGGATTGCCAGCAGTTATACACAGAAATGAATGAAGTTATCCCCTGTTTGTGGATTATTTGTGCTGTTTATGCACATCAGAACGGTTATTTTCTGCTTAATTCTGTTCTTCCGCAGGTTCGTTCACATTTTCTGTGGATGGTTCATCAGAGTTATCCACATCTTGCACAGGGTTATCCACTTTTTCCAGGAACGTATCCACAAATTTATCCTCAATTTTCTGATAGGTCCCTACTACCGTATCTTCAATTATTTCGTAGGCACCGGTTACACCGTCGCGGATTTTTTCATAGGTTTCAAAAATCTGTTCTTTGCGACTGGATGCTTTGTCGGCTGCTTCGCCGTCTGCATCTTCAAAAACCGGTTCATCCGCATTTTTTTCATTTTCCAGGAATGTATCCACAAATTTGTCTTCAATTTTCTGATAAGTACCCACTACAGTATCTTCAATTTTTTCATAGGTATCTACCACACCGTCACGAATTTTTTCATAGGTTTCAATCGCTTTGTCCAGCCCGGCTGGTGTTTTTAATTTGTAATCACTCATAGCTCATTTCTCCTTTATAAATTTATTATTATATATTGTCTGATATTGTCTGTTGTATCCTGCTTTTTATTATTTTTTCTCTTTCTTTTTTCCCGGCAGCGAAATGCCTTTAATATTCAATCCCGCAATCCCCTGCGACACCGCAACAATTGTTACAACGATGAAGTAAATACCCCACTGTTCATGCAGTATAAAACTGTCACCCAGCATGGTCAGTACTGTGTTGGCAAATACCATAAACCCGATTTCCAGGTTGGCCAGCAGAATCCCCAGCATCAGTTTCTGCATGTTGTCCAGCTCACAGGTAAACGGCACCATAACACTTACAAAAGCTACGTCACATACGTAAGTCAGTAAAAACATGGAGCGAATCACAGGGCTCGGTTCAAAGCCCGGCACATAAGCTTCGCCCAGCAAAGTTAATCCTTTCAGATACAGCATCCCTACTGTGATGAAAAACATAAACAGAAAATAATTACTAAAGATATCCTGTTTTTTTGTATATGTTTCATCGGCAACCGCATCGCTTCGCACCTGGGCAAAAAACGGCAGAAACGCAACACATAACCCGGTTAACATCACCCCGTTACCATCGGTTAAAGTGCGGAACGTCATTAACAGAAACATCACAATCGGCAGAAAGCCAAACCGCAGCCCTTTTATTTTCTTGCCAGTCAGTCGTAAAATCTTGAATATATCTACTTCGCGCGTGCGCAATGTAATCATCCTTTCTGTATCACTTCAGATTTCGTTTTTTGATTTTGTTCTCTTCTATGCTGTTATTTTATCAGGATATGTTTATCAAGTTGTTTCTGAAATGTTTCTAAAATGTTAATGCCAAAAATTTTTCGTATTTTTTTAAAGTCATCCTTTTACAAATTATTCTGATTGCCTATTGTTTCATTTGATGGTTTGTGATAGAATAAAACAGTTGGCTGTATGAAAACAGCTATTAATTTTGTGATTTGTAGTAATACAGTATACAGGAGGAAGTAATTTTCATGAAAGAAAAACTGTCTTTTTCCCAGCTGATGGCATTATCTCTAATGCTTTTCGCACTGTTCTTCGGTGCCGGAAATATGATTTTCCCTCCGGCAATGGGGCAGCTGGCTGGTACAAATGTATGGCCCGCTTTAGCAGGTTTTATTTTCACCGACGTTGGTCTCCCGCTTTTAGCAATTGCAGCCGTTGTATTTGCTAATCGTTCGCTGGATACTATGGCTGGTCGTGCCGGAAAAAAATTCGGCAGATTCTTTATTATCCTGGTTTATTTATTAATCGGTCCGTTTTTTGCAATTCCGCGTACCGGCAGCGTATCCTTTGAACTGGTTGTAACACCATTCCTGGGTGCCGATACCAATCCGTTACTGTTTTCCTTTATTTTCACCACTATTTTCTTTACAGCCGTTTATATTCTGTCGGCAAATCCAAGTAAAATCGTTTCCATCGTAGGGAAAGTATTAACTCCGATTCTTCTGATTGCTGTATTTATTATCGGTTTAAGTGCGGTTATTCATCCAATCGGTCCTCTGGGAGAACCAGTTGGTGATTACAATTCCATCGCATTCTTTAAAGGCATGGTGGAAGGCTACATGGCAATGGATGCTCTGGCAGCAGGGATTTTCGCCCTGATTGTTATCCAGAACGTAGAAGCTATGGGCATTAAAAAAGAAAGCAATATCGTAAAATACACCATGCTGGCAGGCTTAATCGCTGCTATTGGTCTGGCAGTTGTTTACGGGATTCTGGCCTATGTTGGTGCAACTTCCGGTCCTCTGGGCGAATTTGCAAACGGCGGGCAGCTGTTAAGCGCTGTTTCTAAACACATGTTTGGCACCGCCGGTATGCTGATTCTGGGCATTGCCGTACTGTTTGCCTGCCTCACCACAGCCATCGGTTTAACTACTGCCTGCGGGGAATATTTCAGCGAACACTTCGCAAAACTGGAATACAACCATGTTATCATTGCCGTTGTACTGTTCAGTTTCGTAGTTAGTAACGTTGGCTTAACACAGCTGTTAAGTATCACTCTGCCGGGTCTGTTAATGGTTTATCCGGTGTTAATGGCTCTGGTTCTGTCCGGTTTTCTGGATAAATGGTTCAAAGGGCGTCAGCCAATTTACGCCGGCATTTTAATCGGTGCTGCACTCATCAGTATTCCAAACGGTCTGGAAACACTGGCTGCGAACTACAGCATTTCTACCGCAGCAATGAGCAATCTGCTGCAGATGGTTCCATTTTATAATCTGGGGCTGGGCTGGGTAATTCCTGCCATCATCGGCGGTGTTATCGGCTACATCGTAAGCGTTGTAAAAAAATAAGATGCATATAAAAAAGTGAGGAGATTCCGAAAAATCTCCTCACTTTTTTGTTGCCTGATCTGTTTTCATTACAAAGAGGTGTATATGCGTACAAACACAGTATAACCATCTCTGCATCCTTCTACAAGGAACCCCTCTGCCGGATTTCAAAAATGTTTCACGTGAAACATTTTCAAAACTGCCAGAACCCGCCATAAAATTCCAAAATTCTATGGCGGGTTTTCAGTTTTTATTGTATAATATATAGTTGCAATAGCGTCTTGCTATCAAATCTATTTTAAAAGGACTGAGACAATCCATGAGTATTGGACGTAATGACCCGTGCTGGTGCGGCAGCGGGCAGAAATATAAAAAATGTCATCTGAATGCGGATGCAAAAGTGGCTACCTATGCGTTAAAAGGTTTTGAAGTGCCAGATTTTGAAGTAATCCGTACCATAAAAGAGCTGGAAGGAATCCGTGCAAGCGCTGCCATCAATACTGCAGTGCTGGATCATGTGGCAAAACATATCCACGCTGGGATGAGCACCGAGGAAATCAACACTCTGGTTCACGATTTTACTGTGGCGCATGGCGCTATCCCTGCTCCGCTGAACTACGAAGGTTTCCCGAAAAGTGTATGCACTTCTCTTAACAATGAAATATGCCACGGGATTCCATCGCCGGATATTATTTTAAAAGAAGGCGATATTGTAAATGTAGACGTATCCACCATCTACAAAGGCTTTTATTCAGATGCTTCCCGCATGTTTATGATTGGCGAGGTTTCTCCGGAACGCAAACGTCTGGTGGAAGTGGCAAAAGAATGTTTAGATGCAGGGCTGGCTGCGGTTCGCCCATGGGGCTTTATGGGGGATGTTGGCGCAGCTGTGCAGGAATGTGCAGAAGCCAACGGATGCTCGGTTGTAACCAAATTTGGCGGTCACGGCTGTGGCGTGGAATTCCATGAAGAACCATTTGTTGCGCATGTGGGAAAACGGGGCACAGGCTGTCTGCTGGTCCCTGGCATGACATTTACTATCGAACCGATGATTAACGCCGGCGAATCTGATTTATTTATCGATGAAGAAAACGGCTGGACCGCTTACACAATCGACGGCAAAGATTCTGCTCAGTGGGAGCACATGATTCTGGTTACCGAAGACGGTTTTGAAATTCTGACTTACTAATAATAACTGGAGGCTGCTATGTTCTACGAAAAAAACGAATACAAAGCAATTAAAAAGAAAACCTCCCGCGACTCGATTCTCTGCTTCGGCAAATGCACCGGACATAAAGGCATCGATGAAAAAGACCCGGTTGGCATTCTGGTTGCCGATAAAGGCATTTTTCTGGAGCGAGCCAAAGGAGAAGATGCCATCGTTCTGATGGAAAACATTCAGGCCTATAAACAGACAGAAAGCACAGTCGTAATGAAAACTACAGACCCGGATGCAAAAAAACTGACTCTGCACATTCGTCTGAAAGGTCAGCGAGACAAAGTCTGCAAAGTGCTGGATAAATACATGCCAAAACAGACCACAGCAGAATAATTCTGTTATCACACAAAAACTTTTACAGATTCAAACCGGTATAACGCACTGTTGTACCGGTTTTTGTTGTCTGTGCAGATGATCCATGTTAGAATAAATTTATCAAATTTAATTTTTTAAAGGAGGCGGCTTCAAAATGGAAGCTTTACTGAATCAGATGATTGAAGTCTGCACAAATGCAGGCTCCAAAATTTTACTGGCCATTATCGTTTTCTTTGCAGGGAAAATGCTCATCACCAAAATGATGCATATTTTAGAAAAGAACCCTGTAATGGATAAACTGGAAGGTGCCGTTCGCACATTTTCTCTGAGCGCGGCAAAAGGTACTCTCTATGTAATTCTTGTAGTAACAATTATCGGTATTTTAGGGGTACCAATGGCATCGGTAATTACCGTAATTGCATCTGCCGGTGTGGCTGTGGGTCTGGCTCTGCAGGGGGCTTTATCAAACCTGGCGGGCGGTATTATGCTGGTAATCTTTAAACCATTCCGCGTTGGCGATTATGTAGATGCAGCCGGTGTTTCCGGTGTTGTAAAAGAAGTAACTCTCTTCTACACCGTTCTGATTACCGTTGATAACTGCCGCGTTACCATTCCAAACGGTACTTTAATGAATGCCAATGTAGTTGATTACTCCACAGAAGAAACACGCCGTGTAGATATCAATTTCGGCTGTGCCAAAAGCGAAAAACCAGCTCAGATTCAGAGCCTGGCAATGGGCGTAATGAGCGCAAACGAAAAAGTTTTAAGCGACCCGGCACCGATTGTATATGTAACCGGCGGCACCAATGAGGCAATGCAGTTTTCTGCCCGCGCCTGGTGCAAAAACGAAGATTACTGGGATGTTTATTTTGAACTGACCCAGAATATCACCGAAGCATTAGGCGAAGCCGGCATCAATGCCCCAGGCGTACGCGTCATTGCAGATAAATAATTATACTACTTTAAACAGACAAACCTCCGATAGATATTTTTATCGGAGGTTTTCTATTTATCTTCACAATATCTTCATATTTTTTTCATCAAAATAAATTCTCAACTGCGTATTTTTCTGATACAATAAATATAATATGGCCTATGGAAAGGAAGCGTTTTATGAAACGGCTTATCGGTTTATCAATAATCTGTGCGATGCTGCTTACGGGATGCGGAGGTGGCACCAGTGTTGCTGTGCAAACACCGGAGGAAACCATCAATACAGCGTTCACAGCTTTAAAAGAACTGGATATGGATACGTTCAATGCCTGCACCAATAATAAAATGACAGGTGGATATCGCATGATGAGTGACCTGTTTGGCAAACAGGATACCGACACCTATCGCCAGATGGCAGAAACGATGGTGGAGCATCTTTCCTGGGAGATTCATTCTGTTGAAATAACCGATAACACAGCCAAAGCCAGCGTTACCATTCACAATAAAGATTTCTCCGATGCTGTGGGCATGTTTATTGCCGATTTGATAAAAAAAGTAAACCAGAACCAGCAGGACGGCATGAATTTATCCTCGCTGATTCGCAGCACGATTGAAGAGGCAAAGGAAAGTCCGGAACGTACACTGCCTTATCTGCAGAACTGCAACGAAGAGTTTTCCATAGAGACAACGATTAACCTGAAACAAACCGACAAAGGCTGGCAGATTCTTCTGGACGAATCCCTTTGTGACAGCCTGACAGGGCATCTGGGCAGCCAGAAATTCAGCGACCATGTATCGGCAAAGGTTTCTGCCACAGAAGAACTTCTGCGTCGTAATCTGGAACGATGGGGCGTATCAGAACATGCCGACCAGTGGACGGAAAAACTGGAACAGCGTTTAAATGATTTCTTACATTAAAAACAAAAGCTGATTTATGAGGATTTCTCACAAATCAGCTTTTTTGTTTGCGTTTTTCCGTTTTTCGATTATCGGTTATTATTTCATCGGCAGAATTTCCAGCCAGTAACCATCCGGGTCGTTGATAAAATAAATGCCCATGGCTTCATTTTCAAAACAGATGCAGCCCATTTCTTTATGTTTTGCATGAGCAGCTTCAAAATCCTCAGTTACAAATGCCAGATGAATTTCGTTATCGCCTAAATTATATGGACGATTCCAGTCGCGCAGCCAGGTTAATTCCAGTTCAAAACCGGTTTTTCCATCGCCCAGATACACCAGAATAAAGCTGCCGTCTTCCGCTTCTTTGCGGCGAACTTCTTTTAAGCCCAGCGCTTCCTCATAAAACTTCATGGATTTTTCTAAATCCAGCACATTGTAATTATAATGTGTAAACTGAAACATAAAAATTCCTCCTTAGTATTTTAAATTTCCCGGCGATTTCCCTGCCAGTCAAAGATTTTATTTAATTCTTTTTCTGTTTTAAACCAGACAAAAAATACAGAAGCAACCGCAGGTAAAATCATTAATTCTGCAGTCCGTGCATCCGGCTGTAAAATAAATATTAACAATTCTACAACCGCTAACACAACAGTACTAACTTTCATCAGAAGTTTTCCACTGTAGGTATTAGCAAATTCCCAGGTATCTATATTTTTGCCAGATATACCTGACTGAAAACCAAAAGCACTCCCGATTTCATATCGCACCGAATATGCCGCACAGCCACTAATAAACAGCAATGCAGGAACAATAAATCCAATGTAATAAATATTTTTACGAAAAAATATTATTCCCACCAAAATCAACGCAGCATAACTAAGAAGAATAATTCCTTTTTTCATAATTTTCGCCCCTTAACTATATGTCTATTTTATCTTACCACAAAAGGAAAGTATCTTACAATATATCGCATGCAAATTAAACAAATACACGCAAAATTTTGTAAAGAACCGGCAAAATTAATTTTATCACACTGCTTTTAATGACAACGGAACTTCCGATATGGTATAATAAAGGTATCTATGTCAAAGGAGGCATATTTATGTTTGATAGTATTATCGTTGGCTGCGGCTTTGCCGGTGCTGTTGTAGCACGTGAGCTGGCAGAACGCGGCAATCAGAATGTATGTATTATTGAAAAACGCAGCCACATTGGCGGGAACTGTTATGACTTATATGATAACGAAGGAATTTTAATTCACCAGTACGGTCCTCATATTTTCCATACCAACAACAAAGATGTGTACGAGTATCTGTCCCGTTTTACCGAATGGTACAATTACAAGCACGAGGTTGTGGCAAATATCCGCGGCGAATTTATGCCGGTACCATTTAATCTGAATACCTTAAAACTGGTTTACGGTGAAGAAAAAGCGGCAGAACTGCGCGAAAAATTAATCAACAACTACGGGCTGGAAAGTCGTGTGCCGATTTTAAAACTGCGCGAAAATCCGGATAAAGATATCCAGACTATCGCTGACTATGTTTACAACAACATCTTCCTGCACTATACCTTAAAACAGTGGGGCCAGAAACCGGAAGATATTGATCCTAGCGTAAGTGCTCGCGTACCGGTGCTGATTTCTGAAGACAACGGCTATTTCCAGGATGCTTATCAGGGGATGCCGTTAGAAGGCTACACACCATTATTTGAAAAAATGCTGGATTATCCAGGCATCACTGTGAAACTGGACACGGATGCAAACGAGCTGCTCCGTCTGGAAGACGGTCAGATTTATTTTGAAGGAGAACCATTTAACGGTCAGGTAATTTTCACCGGCCCAATCGATGAATTTTTCTCCTGCTGCTATGGTCAGCTGCCATATCGCTCTTTAAACTTTGTATTTGAGCATCACGAAAAAAGCGATTACCAGCCAAAAGCTGTTGTAAACTACACTGTCAGTGAAGATTACACACGCATTACCGAATTTAAAAAACTGACCGGCCAGAAAAAACCGGAACACACCACTATCGTAAAGGAATATCCGATTCCTTACACCGGCATGAACGGTGAAATCCCGTATTATTCCATCGTAAACGATGACAATCTGGCTTTATACGCAAAATACTGCGAGCTGGTAAAAGATTATCCAAACTTCCATCTGTTAGGTCGTCTGGCAGAATATAAATATTACAACATCGATGCCATTGTTGATAAGGCTCTGACACTGGCAAACACCTTGTTAGGTTAATCCGGAGGTACTTATGAAAGTTTTATCCATTGCAATTCCATCCTATAACTCGGAAGCATATATGGCCAACTGTATTGAATCCCTGCTCACCGGCGGCGACGATGTAGAAATTCTGGTAGTAAACGACGGTTCCAAAGACGGTACTGCCCGTATTGCTGACGAATATGCAGCAAAATATCCAAACATTGTACGCGCGATTCATCAGGAAAACGGCGGTCACGGTGAAGCGGTAAATGCAGGGCTGCGCAATGCAACCGGTGCTTACTACAAAGTAGTAGACAGCGATGACTGGGTAGATACCAAAGCATACAAAGAAATTCTGACTCTTCTGAAAAAAATGCTGGCCGACGGTACACAGCTGGATATGCTCATTTCCAACTTCGTATATGATAAACAGGGCGCATCATTCAAAAAAGTTATGAACTATCGCTCCGTTCTGCCTCAGAACCAGATTTTCACCTGGGATCAGATTGGCAATTTTAAAAAAGGCCAGTATATTCTGATGCATTCGGTTATCTACCGTACCCAGATGATGCGTGACTGTGAACTGGAACTGCCAAAACACACCTTCTATGTAGATAACATCTTTGTTTATCAGCCGCTTCCAGCTGTTAAGACCATTTATTATTTAGATGTGGATTTCTATCATTATTTTATCGGCCGCGATGATCAGTCGGTAAATGAAAAAGTTATGATTAAACGTATCGATCAGCAGCTTCGTGTAAACAAACTGATGATTGACTATTACGATTTATCTGACAAAAATCTGGTGAAAAACAAAAAACTGCGCCATTATATGTACAACTATCTGGAAATCATGATGACCATCTCGTCTATCATGCTCATTCTGTCCCATGAGGAAGAAAATCTGAAAAAACGGGAAGAATTGTGGGAGTACCTGCAGCTCAGCAATCCAAATATGTATAAAAAACTGCGCTACGGTTTATTTGGCCGTGTAATGACCGCCAAAACACCAGCAGGTCGCAAATTTGCAGAAATCTGTTACAAAATTTCTCAGAAAATTTACGGTTTCAACTGATTTATTATTTCTGATGTATACAAAAAGGGTATCATTCACTCGAATGATACCCTTTATTATTTCATTTTCAAATTTTCAAAATGTTTCACGTGAAACAATTTTACTGTGCCACGTCATTCTGAAGTTCTTTCTTTGGCAGACGGATAACAACCTCCATATATTCATCGTTTTCATTTTCGATGATTTCTGCCGGCATCCCGGCATCCTGAATGGTTTTTACCGTTCCTTTGATGGTATTAACGAAGATTTTCATATCTTTGATGGCTTTCATCATTTTCTTTTTCTTCTGTTCACGGATATTTTTTTCTTCGGCAATCAGCAGAGTCTCAATATAATCATCGGTCTGACGTACATTCAGATTATTTTTGTAAATGCGATTCAGCACATCCAGCTGCTGCTCTTCATTTTTCAGTTTGAGCAGTGAACGAACATGGCGCTCGGTAATCACATCCACGGAGATTTCACGACGAACCCGCTCCGGAATATGCAGCAGGCGAAGTTTATTGGCAATCGTCGGCTGGCTTTTGCCCATTTTTTTCGCCACTTCCTCCTGAGTAATCTGAAACTCCTGAATCAGACGGGCATAACCCTCAGCTTCTTCAAAATAATTCAGATCCTCACGCTGCAGATTTTCAATCAGCGCCATCTCGGCAACTTCCCGATCACTTAACTGACGTACCAGAGCAGGAATGGTTTCTTTCTGCGCCAGTTTGCTGGCACGGAATCTTCGCTCCCCGCTCACCAGCTGATACTGCCCATCAACTACACGCACAATTACCGGCTGCAGTACCCCGTATTCCCGAATAGAACTGGACAGTTCCTCCAGCTGAGCCGGGTCAAAATATAATCTAGGCTGAAATGGATTAGCCTGTATTTCCGCAATGGATAATTCCAGAATGGCTTCTCCTCTATTATCTTCCATCGATTTTTCTTCTTCTGCCACAGGCAATTCCTCCTGCACCTCATCGTTTGTTTCAACTGGTATCATTTCCGGCTGCTCTGTTTTCTTTAACGCTTCGGTATATGGTTCTGCAGGTTCTTCAAAAAGAGACTGCATGACCGCTTCATTATTTTGTTTTTCTGTTTCTTCTGCAGTTATTTTTTCTTCCACCGCTGTTTCTTTTAGGGATTCTCTGCTGGTCACATCAGCCAGTTCCTCCTGAAACAGGTGTCGTATGGTTTTCAGCATAGACATGTTCCTTTTCTGTATCAATTATAAAAATCTGTTCAAAAAGTAATTCTCGATGAATTTATAATTTCCTGCTTTTTACATTTATGATTATACAAAAATGTTTCACGTGAAACATTTTCGAAATTATTTTAAACTTCTATCTGCAAAATACGGACAATCCTGTTTTTTACACTGTTCATTAAACTTTGAGAAACCGCAGATTATTTTATCCGGCAATTCCATTTTAATCTGCAGATGTTCCTCTGTAAATAAAACGGCTTCCTTCACAGCTGTAAAGGAATCTCTCTTGCAGCAGCGAGGTCCCCCTAAACTGCCGATTGCCTGTAATGCTCTGGCAGTCATCTGATTGGCCAGTCCCCACTCTTCTCTGTGAAGCGGTGTTGCTTCTGTTACAATGCTGATAAAAATACCGGCACTGACCCCTGCCCCGCAGCATCCCCAGAATCCGCAGGCACCTCCCGGCACCTGTTTGCCACGGCGAATCATTTCCTGCAGAGCCTGCGCAAAATCCAGTTTCCCTCCGCTGTTTTTATACGCAGTCAGTAATGCAGCCCCCACCATCACATGATGTTCCGGGCCATGCATATAAATTTCGGGCCGGGCCATAATCTGCTGCAGAATAGCGATTGGATTGCGGCTTTCTGATTCTGTACAGAATTGCTGAATCAGCGCAATACCTTTTTCCATATGACAGGCATCACAGATAAAATGCCCTTCTTTACACGCTGCTGTGGTTTCATATTCTTTTCCACAGATAGCACATTTCATTTTGCGCGGTGTATTAAAATATTCCAGCTCGGCACCGCAAATCAGACAATCTGGCGTTGGCATCAGAAAACCTCCATTCTTGTTACAGTGGTTTTTTCTGCGGAGTACCCGCTTTGCGCGGATATTTTTTCGGTGTATCTTTGATTTTTTCAATTACAGCCAGGTTACGGGTATAGGCACCATCTGCCAGTGTAAACTGCTGCACATCCACCACTTTACCGCCCAGCTCTTTTAATGCATTACTGCTTTCTTTAATTTCATTTTCCAGTTCCGGACCTTTCAGTGCAATGAAAATCCCGCCTTTTTTCACAAAAGGCAGACAGATTTCTAACAGCACCGGCATTCGGGCAACCGCACGGGCAGTTGCCATATCAAACTGCTGGCGATAATCCGGTTTGATTCCAAATTCTTCAGCACGACCATGAACAGCGCGAATATTTTTCAGCTCCAGCTTCTTACAAAGCTCCTGCAAAAATACGATTCGTTTATTCAAGGAATCAAACAGTGTCACATTCAGTTCCGGTTCCATAATATTTAATGGAACACCTGGAAATCCTGCACCAGTACCGATATCAATCATGGATTTTCCTTTTAAATCCGGTACTACACGCATCAAACAGGCCGAATCCACAAAATGTTTATAAGCAACCTCTACCGGTTCTTCAATGGCAGTTAAATTAATCTTCTGATTCCATTCAATCAGCATATCAAAATAATTTACAAACTGCTGGTTCTGTTTTTCGGTCAGGTTGAAACCTTCACTGGTAAATGCCTGATTTAAAATATCTTTCATTCACTTGCTCCTTCCTGACGACGCTGCTGCTCTAAATAAACCAGCAGCACCGAAATATCCGCAGGCGATACCCCGGAAATACGGGATGCCTGTCCAACCGATACCGGTTTGATATTGTTCAGTTTCTGTTTTGCTTCGTTGCGCAGTCCGGTAATCAGGCTGTAATCCAGATCTTCCGGCAGACGGCGGTTTTCGATTTTTTCCATGCGGGAAACCTGATCCATCTGCATTTTAATATAGCCTTCGTATTTAATCTGCACTTCTACCTGTTCTTTTACATTGGCCGGTAAATCATCCCGTCCAACGCCAACGGCAATCAGATCCTTATAAAATACTTCCGGGCGTTTTAATAATTCAGCAGCCGGTAAACCATGTTTTAAAGGTGCACTTCCCCGTTCTGCCAGAATATCCTGCATTGCCTGTAAATTGCAGGATACCGTTGTATGACTTAAGCGCTCAATTTCTTCTTCGATAGCTGTTTTTCGCGCACAGAATGCTGCATAACGTTCGTCATTTACCAGACCAACTTCACGACCTTTTTCGGTTAAACGTAAATCGGCATTATCCTGACGAAGCAGTAAGCGATATTCTGCACGGGATGTCAGCATACGGTAAGGCTCATTGGTACCTTTGGTTACTAAATCATCGATTAATACACCGATATAACCCTCATAGCGTTTTAAAATCAGCGGTTCTCTTCCTTCCAGTTTTAAACACGCATTAATACCTGCAATCAGCCCCTGCGCTGCTGCTTCTTCATAACCGGATGTACCGTTAATCTGACCGGCAGTAAACAGATTTTCCACCACTTTCGTTTCCAGAGAAGGTTTTAACTGTAACGGGTCAATGCAGTCATATTCGATTGCATAAGCCGGACGCATCATCTCAACCTTTTCCAGCCCAGGAATAGTGCGAATCATCTGTAACTGAACTTCCTCCGGTAAACTAGATGAAAAACCCTGCACATACATTTCCTGTGTATTCAAACCTTCCGGTTCTACAAATAACTGATGCTGACTTTTATCACTGAACCGCACAATCTTATCTTCAATTGACGGACAATAGCGAGGGCCTGTCCCCTCAATAAAGCCAGAGAATAAAGGAGAGCGACTCAGATTATCACGAATAATCTGATGGGTCTTTTCATTGGTATACGTCAGCCAGCAAGGCTGCATTTCATTGGTATTGCTTTCTTCTGTCATAAAAGAAAAAAACAGATTTTCATTCCCGTCCTGGCGGGACATTTTGCTGAAATCTACCGTTCTTTTATCTACACGAGCCGGTGTTCCGGTTTTAAAACGCACAATTTTTAAGCCCAGCTCTTTCATATTGCCTGATAATAATTTGGCAGAACGCTGCCCGTTTGGCCCGCATTCCTCCGAATATTCACCGATAATTACACGGCCTTTCAAATAGGTACCGGTGGCTAAAATAACAGCTTTTGCCAGATAGGTGGCCCCTGTCTGACCCACTACCCCTTTTACCATACCATCTTCCACAACCAGACGGTCTACAATCATCTGCTTTACTGCCAGATTTTCCTGTGTCTGCAGAGTTTTTGTCATTTCCATCTGATAATCGTATTTATCGGCCTGAGCGCGTAAAGAATGTACCGCCGGCCCTTTTGTGGTATTCAGCATACGAACCTGAATCTGTGTTTTATCGATATTGCGCCCCATCTCACCGCCTAGTGCATCAATTTCACGCACCAGATGACCTTTCGCAGGACCACCGATAGACGGATTGCACGGCATAAAGGCAATATTGCTCATATCCACTGTTACAATCAGTGTTTTATGCCCCATACGAGCCGCAGCCAGAGCCGCTTCACAGCCTGCATGACCGGCACCTACCACAATCACATCATATTCATCTGCAATATATTCAATCGGCATATACATTCACCTCATCCAACTTCATTTTTATTTTCATTGAATCCTTTTTGAAGACTTTCAATATACTCTTCTTCACTTGTTATACCTTTCATATCTCGAAAGGCTTCTTTTATTCCATTTTTTACTGCCCATTTAATAATAAAATATAATAAAACTGCACCAAGAACAGGAACTGCTATACATAATAAAACTGTTAATATACTAATAACCATAGAAAACATAATAGTTCCCTCCTTGACACTTATTTTCCTAAGCAGAATTTTGAGAAAATCTGGTCCAGTAAATCCTCTTCCACGGTTTCACCGGTGATTTTACCCAGTTTTTCCCACGCATTCTGTAAATCAATTACTAAAAAGTCAACGGATAATCCCATCATAATACCGTTCAGGAACCCCTCCATATGAGCCAGACTTTCCTCTAAAATCTGAATATGGCGTACATTTGTCACCATAATGTCATTGCTTACCTCTAATGTACCGGCAAAGAATAAATCAGTAATTTTTTCTTCCAGCTGTTCCAGACCGATTTTTTCACGAGCCGAAATTTCCAGCACTGGTGCATCTCCAATAGCATCGTTTAATTGCTGACGGATGGCATCACTTATCCCCATGTCGCTCTTATTCAGCAGATAGATAACCGGCTGATTGTGGATATCAGCCATCATCTGTTCATCCTGTTTGGTCAGACCCTGCACTGCATCCACAACATATAATACTAAATCAGCATTTTTCACAAACTGCTGCGCTTTATCCACACCAATCTGCTCTACTACATTATCGGTTTCGCGAATCCCTGCAGTATCCACAATTTTTAACGGAATACCGTTCAAATTAATATACTCTTCGATTACATCGCGGGTTGTCCCCGGAATATCGGTTACAATAGCACGTTCCTGCCCCAGCAGCGCATTTAATAAACTGGATTTCCCCACATTCGGTTTACCGGCAATCACGACTTTTAAACCATCGCGAATCATTTTGCCTTTCTGTGCATTTTTTAAAACTGCATTTACCTGTGCCTTTAAATTTAAAATACGTTCCTGCTGCTGATCCATAGTTAATCGTTCAATATCATCATCCGGATAATCAATATCAGCCTGAATAAAGGCAATCAGCTCCAGTAAATCAGCGCGCAGTGTTTTTACCATGCCGGATAAATTCCCCTGCAGCTGCGATAAAGCCAGATCCACACCTTTATCGGTTTTTGCCTGCACAATATCCATAATAGATTCGGCCTGCGCCAGGTCTAAACGGCCATTCAGAAAGGCACGTTTACTGTATTCGCCCTGTTCGGCAAGACGCGCACCGGATAATAAAATCAGCTGCAGAACCTGCTTTAATACCACCATACCGCCATGGCACTGTACTTCTACAACATCCTCTCCAGTAAAGCTGCGAGACCCCCGCATCAGCATAAACAGTGCCTCATCTATTTTTTTATCCTGTTTCCAGTCATACACATATCCATAATGAATGGTGTGTGTATCAGCTTTCAATAAATCCGATTTTCCCTGATATATTTTAGCTGCGATGCTTACAGCTTCCGGGCCGCTGATACGGATAATTCCTACACTGCTTTCCCCTACGGCTGTTACTAATGCTGCAATGGTATCCTGCTGTAACAAAACGGTTCACCTCTGATTTTTTATAAACGTATTTTTATCCGATAAATGAAATAAAATTTATGTAAAATGCCACACACTGATGACATCTAAAATTCTGCATATCGTTTTTATTTTATCATAATTTCATTAAAAATAAAACAGGCTGCGCATATTCAAATGCCTCAGCCTGTTATAAATTCTTTATGCCTGTTTGTTTGTGTAATCTTTCCGGCTGCTGTTTTCTTTTACTTCCGGAACAATTACCACTTTGCGGTAAGGTTCTTCCCCTTCACTATAAGTGCTAACACGGCGGTCATTCTGCAGCGCCATATGGATAATACGGCGTTCCTGCGGATTCATTGGTTCCAGTACCACTTTCTGGCCGGTTTTTCTCGCTTTTGCAGCCAGTTTGTGACTTAAACCAATCAGGGTTTCCTCACGTTTTGCACGATAGTTTTCGATATCGATGATACCTTTTACTTTCGCACCGTTTTTCTCGTTAATTACCAGATTCAGCAGGAACTGCAGAGAATCCAGTGTATCGCCTCTGCGACCAATCAGAATCCCCAGATTTTTGCCTTTTAAATCAAATACCAGATAACCGTTTTTCTCTTTTACATCAATGGTAACATCCAGTTTCATTTCTTTAAAAATCTGGCTCAGGAATTCTTTCCCTTTCACTTCTGCATTGGCGAAAGCTTCTTTTTTATCTGCTTTTTCAGCAGGTTTCTGAACTGGTGCAGATTCTTCCACAACAGGAGCAAATTCCACTTCCTGTACAGGTTCTTCAGGAATTTCTTCCAGAACTTCTTCTTTTACCTCTGCTGCAGTTTCAACAACTTCTTCTGCAACAGGTTCTTCATGAACAGCAGGCTCCTCTTTCAGTTCAACAGCCACTGGCTCTTCTTTTACTGCTTCCTGCACTGCTTTGCGTTCTTCTTTAATATCTTCAACGATATTTTTCAGTTCTTTAATTACTTTTTTCTTTACGCGAACTACTGCATCGCGTTTGCCGAAGCCCAGCAGACCTTTAGAAGGCTGTACCAGAACTTCATATTCAATATCTTCACGAGTCAGCATCATCTCGTTTAATGCTTTTTCCAGTGCTTCCTCGATGGATTTTGCAGTATATTCTTTTCCGGACATGATAATCATCTCCTTGCTTATAACTTGACTATAATTATTCTTCCTCAGAAACAGCAGCTTCTTCTAATGCAGTTTTTTTGCCTTTTACACCGCTTTTTTTGTCAGCAACCATTTTTGCTTTTTTTGCTGCGATTCTTTTTTCTTTTTCTTCTGCTTCACGAGCTTCGCGAGCAGCCATTTCTTTTCTCTTTGCTTTATTCATAAAGTGCTGCTGAATAATACTTAACACACTAAAGAATGCCCAGTATAAGCATAAACCGGCCGGCATGGACCAGCACACAAACAGCATCATAGCCGGCATCATATACAGCATGGTTTTCATCATCTGTGCAGTCTGTTCATTGCCACCGGAAGTAGCCATACTCAGTTTCTGCTGCAGATACATCGTTAATGCAACCAGAACCGGCATAATATGCAGCGGGTCTGATTCACCCAGGTTTGGAACCCACAGGAATACAGCATGCTCAATCGGTGTAAAATCATACTGGCGTAATGCCATAAACAAACCAATTAAAATAGGGAACTGAATTAATAAAGGCAGACAGCCGGATGCAGGATTTACATCGTATTCCTTATACAGCTTCATCATTTCCTCATTCAGTTTATCCGGATTATTTTTGTATTTTTTTTGCAGATATTCCAGTTTTGGCTGTATTTCCTGCATATTCATAGTAGATTTCATCTGTTTCTGCATCAATGGATATAAAATCAGTTTCAACAGAATAGAAATCAAAATGATTGCCAGTGCATAACTTGGAAAACCAATTGTCACTGTTAAGCCGTACAGAATATCAATCACTTTACTGATTAAATCTGCCACCGGCTGTAAAAAACCATAGCCATAGGTTTCATTCATAAGCTATTTTCCTCCTATATTCATTTGACAGGATCATACCCTCCAGGATGAAATGGATGACATTTGCATATGCGTTTAACTGCCATCCAGCCACCCTTTAAAAAGCCATATTTGCTGACCGCTTCGTAAGCATACTGAGAACAGGTTGGATAAAAACGACAGGTCGGCTGCATTTTTAAAGCCGACAGATATTTCCGATAAAAATCAATCAGAGACAACAGTATCTTTTTTGGCAGTTCCTTTATGTTCAGACCCTTCAATCCAGACACCACTTTTCTTCAGTAAATATTTCACATTTTTTTCCAACTCATGATATCCAAGTTCCGTTACAGGCACTCTTGTCAGAATAATCAAATCATATCCAGGTTTGATATGGTTAAGATTATGCCGTACAATTTCCCGCAATCTACGCTTATAATAATTTCGTACATTTGCTTTTCCTACTTTTTTCGAAATAGAAAAACCAACCCGAATACCGTCTCCCTTACGGGCCTTTGGATAAAGCACCAGATATCTGGTTGATATCGATTTGGCACTGCGATATACTTTTCGGAAATCAGCATTTTTTCTTAGTCTGTATTCCTTCTTTAACATCAGAAACCCTCCAGAAAAATGCCCGAATAATATAAAAAGGCCACGAGGGCCTTTTTCTTTTAAGAGCTATATTTTGAAAAAATTATGCGCTTAATTTTTTTCTCCCTTTTGCTCTTCTTCTTTTCAGTACGTTTCTGCCATTAGCGCTTAACATTCTTTTTCTGAAACCATGAACTCTTTTATGTTTTTTATTTTTTGGCTGCCAGGTTCTTTTCACCTTACAACACCTCCCTTTCATACTCGTTGACAGACTATCTCAATCTTACGATTAAAATTTTCATTTACAATGTGATATTATATAATATCGGGTTTAAGCGGTCAAGTCCCCGACCCGATTTTTTTTCATTTCTATCCATAAGAAATACTTAAAGTTATACACTTGTGGATAATTTTTTATAGTATTTTGAAAAATTTGTTGATAATTTTCGCTGATTCTGCTATTATTTTAAGGCACTCTCTTTATTTTTGTGGATAATTCTTTTACTTATCAACAGATTTTGTGGATAAGTTTTATAATATAAAATTTTTTCTTACATATAGACTGTACCTGTGAACATATTACATTTCACATTATAATACTACAAAAACCGGCTCTAAAAACAGCCTGTTTTTTCTGGGGGAATTTGCATGAACGACGCAAATAATATCAATGCCATGATCTGGAGCGACGCATTAAAATTACTGGAAAACGATGTAAACAAACCAACCTTTGATCTCTGGTTCCGCTCCACCGAACTGGTTGCCTATTATGGGGAAAACATCATCATTAAAGTACAGAATGACTATGCAAAAAATTATCTGAAAAACAATTTCGTGCATATCATTAAAAATCATCTGGAATCCATGCTGAATCACACAGTAAAACTGCAGTTTGTGACACCACAGGAAAAAGACCAGGCCATCGACTATCTGCTTCAGCAGCAGGGCTATACCGATGAACCAGTGCAGCAGCTGGAGCCTGAAATTCCAGAAGCTGTTCATGAACCGGTTACCTATTTTGAAACAGAACCTCGTTTATTCACCAGAGATACTGGTTTAAACCCAAAATATACATTTGATACTTTCGTAGTAGGCAGCAGCAACCGTTTAACACACGCTGCCTGCATGGGCGTGGCTGATAATATCGCAAATAATGCAGCTACCAGAGTCTATAACCCGCTGTTTATTCACGGCGGTTCCGGGCTTGGAAAAACCCATCTGATGCATGCTATCGGCAATCATATTCTGGCACACAAACCGAATACCCGCATTACCTATTTATCATCGGAAACATTCACAAACGAAATTATCGATGCCATCATGAAAAATAAACGGAAAGAATTCCGCGACAAATATCGCACGGTTGATGTGCTGCTGATTGATGATATCCAGTTTATCGCTGATAAAGAATCCACACAGGAAGAATTTTTCCATACATTCAATGCATTAAGAGAAGCAGAAAAACAGATTATTATTTCCAGCGACCGTCAGCCAAATGAAATTCCAAAACTGGAAGAACGTCTGCGTACCCGCTTTAATCAGGGGCTTCTGACCGATATCCAGCCGCCGGATCTGGAAACCAGAATTGCTATCCTGCGTAAAAAGGCCCACACAGAAGGGCTGGATATTCCAGATGAAGTATTCGATTATATTGCAGAAAATATCCACTCCAATATTCGTGAACTGGAAGGCATGTTAACCAGACTGTCGGCATACTCCAGCTTAAGCAGCCGTAAAATTGATCTTGCCTTAACAAAAGAATGTTTACAAAATCTAATTACACCAAATGATCCAGTTATCGTTACCGGTGAACTGATTCAGGAAAAAGTGGCAGAATACTATAAAATGCGTGTGGAAGACTTTAAAGCAAAAAAACGCACCAAAAATATTGCATTCCCGCGTCAGATTGCCATGTATCTCTGCCGTGAGATGACTGACCTTTCTCTGCCAAAAATCGGCGAACTGTTTGGAGGCCGGGATCATACCACTGTCATTCATGCCTGTGAAAAAATCTCAGAAGAAATGCGCAACGACCAGACACTGCAGATGACTATCAATAATATTAAACATTCGATTACCAATCGATAGACAAGCTGTCCCGCAGCGGAAATCTTTATGTATAAGATATCCTCCTGCGGGATTTTTTATTGTGTTTCGGCACATTTATGAATTCTTTACTCTCAATTTTATCGAAACTGCAACAAAACATTGAATGTGGATATTTTTTTTGATAAACTGTTAATAACGTGTGGACAATTCAAATTGTTGAAAAAACCTGTGAATTCTGTTGATAATTCAATACTATTATCAACAGGATTATCTACAGGGTTAAACCGTTGTGGATACTGGCTTTGCACCACTTTTAAACATTTCCACAGCGCCTGATACTAATACTACTAAAATATATAAGAAGAAGAGGCAGAAGGAGTGTCATTGTGTTATGAAATTTACATCGACCAAAGAGAACCTGTTAACAGGAATCAATACTGTGCAGAAAGCCATCTCGAATAAAGGAGCCGTACCGGTACTGACTGGTATCTATCTGAGAACAGATGGCAACAAACTTATTTTTTCCGCTACAGACCTGGAAATCGGTATTACCTGTAGTCAGCCTGTTCAGGTGATTGAAGAAGGACATGTCGTAATTCCAGCCCACTTCTTTGCAGAAATCGTGCGTCGTCTGCCAAATACCAATCTGATTTTCAGTTACGATGAAGAGACCGTATCAGTGAAAATTGAATATGACCAGGCAGAAACCAATATCAAATGCTGGAGAGGGGAAGAATTCCCTGGCGTTGCATCACTGGAAGAAGGTCATATGATTACGGTAAATCCGGCTGTTTTCAAATCGATGGTAAAACAGACTGGTTTCTGTGCTAATATGAACGACCCTCGTCCAATTTTTACTGGTGCTTTATTAGAAGCAGACGGTAATAATCTGACTATGGTGGGAACCGACAGCCATCGTCTGGCAGTAAAAACATGCAAAATGGACAACCTGACAAATAATAATTTTAAAGTGATTGTGCCGGTAAAATCGCTGTATGAAATCAGCCGTATTCTGAAAGATGATGTTGAGGATGTATTAACCATTCGCAGTAATGGTCGTCAGGTAAGTTTTGAATGCAATGATATCCGTCTGGTATCCCGTCTGGTGGAAGGCACCTTCCCGAACTACCGTCAGGTAATTCCGGAAGATTATCAGCTGCTGCTGAAAGCAAAAAAGAAACAGCTGCAGGAATCCATCGAACGCGCCAGTTTGTTTGTGCCAGAACGGGATGGTTCCAGCGTACTGCGTTTTAATATTTCGGACAGCAATTTAAATATCGTTTCGAAATCCGAATACGGGATGGTAAATGAAAACATTAATATTTATACGGAAGGCAGTGAATTATCCATTCTGTTTAATGCAAAATATCTGCTGGATGCATTTAAAACTATGGATTTTGATGACTTGGATGTGAAAATGGGTGGTCCATTAAGCCCGGCTATCTTCCGTCCGTTAAATGATGAAAGCTATCTGTATCTGCTGCTGCCATTAAGAGGCTGATAAAATAAAGAGTTTGATAAAAGGGCGGATGGCTGTAAAGAATCTGCCCTTTTATATTTCGCTATGGGGTGATGTTATGAATGAGGAAAAACAGAAAACGAAGAAAAAGTATAGAATTCTGCCTACTATCCTGCTGATTTCTCTGGCAATTAATCTGTTTTTGGGTGCAGCTCTGAATTATAAACTGAATGATACGTCAAAATATGAGGATATGTTTAGTACAGAAATCAGTTTTGCCATTCAGCGGTTTGAAGAAGTCGATAAAAAATACGATCAGGGGAATTATATGGTAGGTGTTGCTCATTTATATACTGCCTGCGTTCTGACAGAGGAATTCAATGAGGAGAATATTTATCATCAGAATTACAATGAATTTTATGATTTATGGAATCTGGCGGCATCCTATCCAACGGAATTTCGTAAACATCTGGATGATTTGATTCCAGTTCTGAAAGATATGAAGAAAGACCGTAATTTTAATGATTCGGATGCTATAATTGCATTGCAGGAACTGAATAGTCTCATGCGTGTGAATGTGGAATAATATATGGAAAGGCAGTCTGTTATAAGCAGGCTGCTTTTTGTTGTGTGTTATTTTAAATCATGATAAAATAATAAGAAATATCATATTGTATTTATAAGGAGGTGAGTACCTTGTATCTGCAGCATCTGCATTTAATCAATTATCGAAATTATAAAAATCAGGAGATTCATTTAAATCGTGGTATTAATATTCTGATTGGAGCTAATGGTCAGGGGAAAACCAATCTTCTGGAAGCAGTTTATTATTTGTCTACGGGAGGGAATTTCCGGGGAAATAAGGATTTAGAACTGATTCAGTGGGGACAGCCTTATTTTCGTCTGGTGGGACAGATGAAAAAAGAGGGCAGTGACCGCTGTTATGATTTAGAAATTTATCTGGATAATGAAAAGAATAAACAGTTAAAAATTAACGGTGTGAAATATAAAAGTATGTCGGAACTGCACAATTATCTGCGGGTAGTTTTATTTTCTCCCGATGATTTAAAAATAATAAAAGGTTCTCCAGCGGAACGTCGCCGTTATCTGGATGTGGTGATGTGTCAGATGGATAAAAGCTATCACCGGTTAATTCGGGATTATGAACGCATTGTTGTGCAGCGGAATAATCTTTTAAAAGAACTGCAGTACAAAAAGCAGAATCATAATCAGCTTGCTGTCTGGAATCAGTATCTGATCAGTTATGGAAGCCAGATTATTTTTAAAAGGATTCAGTTTTTAAAAATGCTGGTTCCTATGGCCAGAAAAGTGCAGCATGAATTAACCCAGCAGGCTGAACGATTTACAGTAACCTATCACTGTTCTATGGGGGCTATCGGTGATTTTTCGGTAGAGCAGATTCAGGCTCTGTTTCAGAAAATTGTGGAACAGAAGCAGGAAGAGGAAATTATGCGGGGTACTACGCTTTGGGGACCGCATAGAGATGATCTTATTTTTTATCTGAACAGCATGGATTTAAAAAGATATGGTTCACAGGGGCAGCAGCGTACGGGAATTTTATCTTTAAAAATGGCCGAACTTCAGGTATTTTATAAGTGTTTTGGAGAATATCCGCTGCTTCTTTTAGATGATGTTATGAGTGAGCTGGATGACAGCAGACGACAGTATCTGATTGAAATGGTGAAAAAAAATCAAATTCAGACAATTATCACAGGTGCAAATATAGATTTAATAAGCGAAGAAATTGCGAAAGACGAGGTTTTTTCGGTGTTCGAGGGAAAAATTATTACAAAATGATTTTTCCCTCTTTATTTGCAAAAATTTAAGTTTTCTGTTATAATAAATTATTAAAAAAAAACAGTAGACGGAGTATTTTGAACGAGGGTTATTTGCATAAAAATATCCCTGCTTTTTTTCTGAAAAGATTATGAAGAAAATGGACAAATAATCAATTTCTTAATATAGATAAAAAAGCTCTGTTATGATTGTAATATAGAAATGGAGGAGTCAAACGTGGCTGAACAGAATCAGGGTAACTATGGTGCCGAGCAGATTCAGGTACTGGAAGGGCTAGAAGCAGTTCGCAAACGTCCAGGTATGTATATTGGTACAACCGGGCCGGATGGTCTGCATCATCTGGTATATGAAATCGTGGATAACAGTATCGACGAAGCGCTGGCCGGTTATGGCAAACAGATTGATGTAACAATTCATGCTGATAATAGTATCAGTGTATTAGACTATGGTCGCGGAATTCCGGTGGAACTGCATCCAAAAATGGGACTTCCAACGGTAGAAGTAGTACTGACTGTACTGCATGCCGGCGGGAAATTCGGCGGCGGCGGTTATAAAGTATCCGGCGGTCTGCATGGGGTAGGGATGAGTGTTGTAAATGCGCTGTCTACCTTGCTGGAAGTAGAAATCCGCAGAAATGGCAATGTATATCGCCAGACATACTGCCAGGGCAAAACCGCAAGTCCTCTGGAAATTGTGGGCACTGCAGAAGATACCGGTACTAAAATTCATTTTGTTCCGGATCCAGCAATTTTTACAGAAACAACAATTTATGATTTTAAGGTGCTTCGCAAACGTTTAAGAGAGCTGGCATTCCTGAATAAAGGACTGCGTATTTCCTTAAAAGATGAACGTGAAGGTATGGAGCAGGAGGAAGTATATCTGCAGAATGGCGGGATTATTGACTTTGTGCAGTCCTTAAATGAAGGCAAAGATGCTCTGAATGAAGTTATTTACTTCGAAGGGGAACGGGACGGTGTACAGGTGGAAATTGCCATGCAGTATACTGATACCTATACCGAAAATATTATGTCTTTTGCCAATAATATTCATACTCATGAGGGCGGTACCCATGAAACAGGGTTTAAAATTGCATTGAACCGTGTTATCAACAGTTATGCCCGTAAAAATAATATTATTAAAGAAAATGAAGATAATCTGACTGGGGATGATATCCGCGAAGGTATGACTGCTATTGTCAGCGTAAAAGTTCCGGAACCTCAGTTTGAGGGTCAGACAAAAACAAAACTGGGTAATAGTGAAGTGCGTGGTATTTGTGATTCTATTACTGGTGCAGGCATGAATCAGTTCCTGGAGGAACATCCTGCTGTTGCAAAAAAAATGATTGAAAAATCCAGAAATGCTGCCCGTGCCAGAGAAGCTGCCCGCAAGGCAAGAGAAATGACACGCCGCAAAAATGTTCTGGAAAGTACCTCTCTGCCTGGTAAACTGGCTGATTGTTCTTCGAAAGATGCAACAAAATGTGAACTGTTTCTGGTCGAAGGGGATTCTGCGGGTGGTTCCGCAAAAAGCGGCCGTGACAGAAACTATCAGGCGATTCTGCCGCTCAGAGGTAAAATTCTGAATGTAGAAAAGGCTCGTCTGGACCGTGTTCTTGGCAGTGATGAAATTCGCAATATGATTACTGCTATGGGTACTGGTGTTGGTCAGGACTTTGATATCAGCAAAGCGCGTTATCATAAACTGATTCTGATGACCGATGCCGATGTCGATGGCGCTCATATCCGTATTCTGCTGCTGACCTTCCTGTTCCGCTATATGCGTCCTTTAATTGATGCCGGTTATGTATATGTGGCACAGCCGCCATTATACGGTATCGTAAATAAAAAAGGGAAAGTACTGGAATATCTGTATAACGATGAAGCTCTGGATCGCTATCTGGAAACAAGCGGAAAAGATAGAGATAAAATTGACATTCAGCGGTATAAAGGTTTAGGGGAAATGAATGCAGAGCAGCTGTGGGATACTACTATGAATAATGAAACCCGCACCCTGCTGCAGGTAAAAGTTGAGGACTGCGTAGAAGCAGACCGCTTACTGAATATGCTGATGGGTGATAAAGTAGAGCCAAGAAGAGACTTTATCACACAGAACGCAAAATATGTTAAAAATCTGGATATCTAGGAGGTGCCCGAATGGAAATGGAATTTACACATGGAAAGATTCTGCCTACTATTATGGAAACAGAAGTGCAGGAATCTTTTATTGACTATGCCATGAGCGTTATTACCAGTCGTGCACTGCCGGATGTGCGTGACGGTTTAAAACCGGTACATCGCCGTATTTTATTCTCTCTGTATAAAAACGGTATGACACCGGACAAAAAACACAAAAAATCGGCCCATATCGTCGGGGATGTACTGGCGAAGTATCATCCACACGGCGACAGTTCTGTATATGATGCAATGGTTCGTTTAGCGCAGGATTTTAATATCCGTTATCCGTTAGTGGATGGTCAGGGGAACTTCGGTTCTGTCGATGGCGACTCTGCTGCTGCGATGCGTTATACCGAAGCCAGAATGACAAAACTGACACTGGAAATGCTGGCTGATCTTGAAAAAGAAACGGTTGATTTTGGTTTAAACTATGACGAATCGGAAAAAGAACCTCTGGTACTGCCAAGCCGTTTTCCAAACCTGATTGTTAACGGTTCTTCCGGGATTGCGGTAGGGATGGCAACCAATATTCCGCCTCATAATCTGGGAGAAGTAATCGATGGTACCATTGCTTTAATTGATAATCGCGATTTACCGGATCGTGAGTTATTAAACTATGTAAAAGGGCCTGATTTTCCGGGCGGCGGTATTATTTTAGGTCGCAAAGGTATTGAAGATGCTTATCTGACAGGCCGTGGCTCTATCAAAGTTCGCTCCAGAAGTGAAATTGAACCGATGAACAATGGCAAAAATCGCATTGTAGTAACCGAAATTCCTTATCAGGTAAATAAGGCCCGTCTGATTGAAAAAATTGCAGAACTGGCTCGCGATAAAAAAATCGACGGGATTACAGACCTGCGTGATGAATCGGACCGTAAAGGGATGCGCATTGTTATTGAGTTGCGCCGAGATGTAAATCCGCAGGTAATTCTGAATCAGCTGTATAAAAATACCCAGCTGCAGGACAACTTTGGTGTTATTATGCTGGCACTGGTTGACGGTATGCCGAAAATCCTGACTCTGAAACAGGCACTGAATCATTATATTGACCATCAGGAAGATGTAGTGACACGCCGTACGAAACATGATTTAAGAAAAGCGGAAGAACGGGCGCATATCGTGGAAGGTTTAAAAATTGCGGTAGATAATATTGATGAAGTAATCAAAATTATCCGTTCCTCCTATACCGATGCTGAATCGAAAGAACGTCTGAATCAGCGGTTCGGTTTGAGTGATCGTCAGGCACAGGCAGTCATTGAAATGCAGATTCGCCGTTTAACTGGTCTGGCTCGTGAAAAACTGGAAGAGGAACTGGCCGAATTATACGATAAAATCGCTTATTATAAATCTATTCTGGCTGATGAAGGTAAATTGCTGGGCATTATCAAAGAAGAACTGCTGCAGATTAAAGAAAAACACAGCGATGTGAGAAGAAGTCAGATTAGCAGTCATGAGGACAAGCTGGAACTGGAAGACTTAATCGAAGATGAAGATGTGGTAATTACTATCAGTCATACCGGTTATATTAAACGCATGCCGAGTGATACCTATAAGAGTCAGAAACGCGGAGGCCGCGGTATCACTGCGATGACCACCAAAGAGGAAGACTTTGTAGAACAAATCTTCACCACCAGCACACATAACTTCCTGATTTTCTTTACAAACAAAGGTAAATGTTATCGCCTGAAAGTATATGAAATTCCGGAAGCAGGTCGTCAGGCAAAAGGTACAGCTATCGTAAATCTGCTGAATATTACCGGGGATGAAAAAATTACAACGGTTATTCCGCTGAAAAAATTCGATGATGAATTATTCCTGATGGCAGCAACAAAAATGGGTGTTGTGAAGAAAACACCTCTGGCTGAATATGATACTTCTCGTCGTGACGGTATTATCGCAATCAATCTGGAAGATAACGATGAACTGATTGGTGTTCAGTTGACCGATGGCAAACAGGATATGATTCTGGTAACAGCCGGCGGTCAGGCAATTCGTTTCGCTGAGGAAGAAGCCCGTCCAATGGCGAGAGCAACCAAAGGTGTGCGCGGTATCAAACTGATGGATGACGACTATGTTGTTGGAATGGAAGTTGTACGGGATGAAGGTGAACTGCTGGTAATCACTGCAAACGGCTACGGGAAACGCACACCTCTGGAAGAATACCGTCAGCAGGCAAGAGGCGGCAAAGGGGTATTCACCGTTCGTCCAAGTGCAAGAAACGGCGAAATCGTAGGTGCTCTAGTTGTAAAAGATGATGAGGAAATCATGGCAATCTCTAAAGACGGGATTATCATCCGTATCAAAGTAGCGGATATTTCTTCTATGGGTAGAACAACTCAGGGTGTAACTATTATGAAGATGGGTGAACACGATACTGTTGTTTCCATGGCTCGTGTGGCAGAACACGAACATGAAGAAAAAGAACAGAAACTGTTTGACTAAATTATGAATTAAAAAAGAGACTGAGAAAATAGACTAGAATAAAAGAAACAGCATAGTATATTTCCAGGAATTCCGACTATAGACGAACATGATGTGTACTATACAGAAGCATGACGGACAGCATTTATGCTGTTCCGAAAATGCTGTACAGTGCACAGGTAGTGTCCGTGTATGGAGGGAGATGGAAATGATACTATGCTGTTTCTATGTTTTGTTTTATAATTCTCAGTCTCTTTTGTTTTTAAATATCCAGTTTCATATCGCCGTCTTTGATAATACCTTTTTTCCGCATAAATTCCGATACGGCAAAAGCAATAACTGCCGGAAGCACAAAGTGCATCAGAATAATCTGGAATAATACGACTCCTGTCGGCAAAGTTGCACTCATAGTCTGGAAGGTCATAATCTGACCAACTAAACCGGCACTGCCCATACCGGAACCGGTAGCATTGCTTGTCATGCCAAGAACAATAGTAGATACCGGACCTAAAATAGCACTGGCAATGATAGCAGGCAGCCAGATAACCGGTTTTCGCATGATATTGCCAATCTGCAGCATACTGGTGCCCAGACCCTGTGCCAGTAATCCGCCGATTTTATTTTCGCGGTAACTTGCAACGGCAAAGCCTACCATATTACAGCAGCAGCCAACTACAGCTGCCCCGGCAGCTAATCCGTTCAGGTCTAAAATAATACCCAGTGCTGCGGAACTGATTGGCAGTGTCAGAATAATGCCCATTAATACCGAAACAATAATCCCCATTAAAAGAGGCTGCTGAACAGTTCCCCAGTTAATCAGAGAACCGAGCCATACCATGAAAGCAGAGATTGGAGGCCCGAAGAAAAGCCCCACTGCCGAACCGGCTAAAATCCCGCAGAATGGTGTTACCAGAATATCTACTTTTGTTTTGCCGGAAACCAGATGCCCGATTTCGATGGCAATGTAAGCGGCAATGAATGCTCCCAGCGGTTCACCAGGCCCTGCCAGATGGATAACACCGTCTGTAAATACAGTGCCTGCCTGAATTTTGGAAGCAAATGCGCCTACCATACCGGCTGTGGCTGCCGATAATAATACCAGAGGCGGTTCTTTAAATTTATAGGCAACCCCGCAGCCAATCCCTGCACCGGTAACAGCTGCCGCCATTTTACCAATAATAAAAACGGTATCCCCGATAGCCCCTCCAATTAAAGTACCAACCTGCTGAATAATGGTACCGATAATCAGCGTAGCGAACAGACCGGTTGCCATGCCGCTAAGCCCATCGATGAATACTTTATTGAGCCATTGTTTAAATGTTTGCAAGATAAATCCCCCTTGACAGCATTATCATAAAAAGATATATACATAATATACAGAAAAAAAGAAAGAAACAAGCAAAAGGTGACGAATTTGAACCTGCCAGTTCATACAATTCGTTTATTACAATAATCTTTACAGCTGTCAATAAAGTAAATATTGTATACATTTTTTATTTCAGGTACGATTAATTTTATTCTGTGTTATACTAAAAAGTATAAATTTATTAATATAAAGTAGTTTTTTAATATTGGGGGCATTTTTATGTCAAATACAACATTGCAGAAAAAAATCGATGAAGGTCTTTCTGATCATCCGTCATGGATTGGACGGCATACTACAATTAATCATCTTCGTCCGGCTATTATAAAAACAGTTGCAGCTCATCCGGAACTGTCTCCTGCTTTAGTGAAGCTAAAAGATGATGCAGTCGGTCATTTAGAAGAACTGTTGCCGCAGACTATAGAAGCTATGAAACAGAATGGTTTTCAGGTTTATATGGCGGAAGATGCAAAACAGGCATGTGATTATATCGCTGATATCGTAGAAAATCATCTGGTTGTAAAATCGAAAACAAATACCGGTAAAGAAATTGGTATTACAAAACGGCTTCTGGAACAAGGTGCAACAGTTTATGAAACAGACCTTGGTGATAGACTGGCACAGCTGGAAGGTAAGGGAAAAGCGGCTCATACACTGGCACCTGCCTGTCATTTAACCCGTGTTGAGTGTGCGGAATTATTATCGAAAGATTTGGGTGAAAATCTGCCTGCTGATCCGGAAATTCTGGTTGGTGCGGCTCGTCGTTCTCTTCGTGAGGCTTTTTTAAAAGCAGAAGTGGGGATTTCGGGAGCAAATGCAATTGCAGCTGATACCGGTGCAGTATTTTTGACAGAAAATGAAGGGAATATTCGTTGTGTAACCAGTATACCCAAGGTGCATATTGTAATTGCCGGTATTGAAAAAATCGTACGTCATTTTTCTGATGGTCTTACAGTTGTAAGAAGTGCTTCTACTTATGGATGCGGGCAGGATATTGGAACATATGTATCAATTATTGATGGGGTAAGCCGTTTTTCTCATCCGGCTATAAATTCTCTTGGTGGAGCTCAGGGGCCAGAGGAAGTTCATGTAGTTTTTCTGAAACAGGGCAGAAAAGAAGCGATTGATGCAGGCTGTCAGTTGGTTCTGTATTGTTTGAACTGCGGAGGTTGTCTGAATACCTGCCCGGTTTATAATTCCATCGGGGAAAATTTTGGCTATAAGTATCTTGGCGGGCGTGGTACAGTATTTACTATGTTCCATACAGGAAACAGTGAAAAAGTAGAGGAAGCAGGGCTTTCCCTCTGTATTGGATGTGGACGATGTGAAGAATCATGTCCATTACAAATGCCTACACCGCAGATGATTCTGAAACTACGTGCAGATAAGGCAGAAAAAGAAGGAAATGGCTTTGTAAAAGAAAGTGTTTTCCATGTGCTGGGTTCTAATGTATTAGCGCCACTGATGCAGGTGGGAAGAAATGTTCAGCATCTGCCGTTTAAACAGGAAAACAGAAATGATGCTACAATGCGCTTTGATATTTCAAAATTAGTGCCGGGTGCTCCAAAAGATCGTTTACTGCCGACATTGGCAAAACAGAATTTTACAGAAATTATAAAAAATAAATCGCCGCTGAAACATCCAAAAGGGCGTGTAGCAGTGTTTGGAGGCTGTATGGTAAATTATGCTTATCCGCAGCTTGGCCTGGATTTATTTGATGTGCTGACAGCAAATCAGATTTCTGTGTACCATTATGAGAAAGAAGCATGTTGCGGGCTTCCGGCGATTATGAGCGGTGATACAAAAGAAGCCACCCGCATGGCAATTGAAAATGTGGAAGGATTCAGTAATGAGGATTTCGATTATCTGCTGTTCCTTTGCCCTTCCTGTGCAACAACTGTAAAAGAAAAATGGGAAGCTTTGATTGAAAATATCGGTGATGAGAAACTGATTCAGAAATACAAAAATATTCAGAACAAAGTAATGGATGTAAGCGATTATCTGGTGAATGTACTCCAAATCACTCCGCCAAAATTGCCAGAACCGGTATCGGTTACCTGGCATGATCCATGCCATCTGGTAAGAGGACTTGGTATCTCAAAAGAGCCTCGGCAGCTGTTAGAAAAACTTGGAGCTGCATTTACAGAAATGGATGAACCGGACAGCTGCTGCGGGTTCGGAGGAAGTTTCAGTCTGTTCCACTATGATGTATCCCGCAGTGTAAATGATGAAAAAATCAGCCGAATTTCTGATACTGGTGTGCAATATGTGGCAACTGGATGTCCGGGCTGTATTATGCACTTAAAAGACGGGCTTTATCGCAATCAGAAAAATCAGGAGGCTGTTCATATTATCAGCCTTCTGGCAAAAGCTTATCGTCAGGGAGGAAATACAAAATGAGTCAGACAAATATTTATAATCCTGCAGTTATACGGAATGAATGCATAAAAGAACATAAACAGCTTCTGGAACTGGCGATAAAAACTCTTACAGCAAAAGGATGTACTGTGCATCTGGCAAAAGATTCTGCAGAGGCGGCATCTATAATTCATTCACTTTGCAAAGAAAATCAGAATGCATTATGTACGTTTTCCTCAGAACTGGAGGAAATTGCTCTTTCAGAAATTGTTCCACAGGCAATGCAGACTGATATCGAAAAAATTGTGGCAGATGGACTTGGAAAAGGTTTCTATAATCGTCGCAGAGCCCCTTTTGATGATGTATCTCCAGATGAAATTACCGGTGTTTTAAAAGAATTTATAAATACAGCAGAAGCTGAAAATATTATAAATGCAGCCAGTCGTTATGTAAAAGAGAAAGCCAATGAATCAGACTGGGGAATTACCGGACTGGATGCAATTGCTGCAGATACTGGTACAATTATTCTTGCAGAGGATCAGGGGAATGAGCGTGTGGTATCCAACATTCCGGCACGGCATTTAGCTGTAGCAGGACTGGAAAAACTGTATCCTTCTAATGATACAGCACTGGAAAGTATTCATGCCGCATGGAAAGCCGGTACACAATATAATGCACCGGTATATTATTCTTACATTACAGGGCCAAGCCGTACAGGTGACATTGAAGGCGCTATGGTATGTGGTATGCACGGTCCATTAGCAGTACATGTTATTCTGCTGGATAATGGACGCAGTACATTGTTAGAACAGAGTAAAGCAGATGTGCTGAAATGTATCGAATGTGGAAAATGCAGTGCTTCGTTGATGAATGTGCTGGATGGGATGAATATTCTGGTTCCGTTGAATTGCAAAACACTGGCACTGGCAAATTTAAAAAACTCCTATCAGATAACAGATGAAAAATGGGATGCATGTTCTTTTGAATGTCCGGTCAATATTACAGTAGACGATTTAAGAAAAGCGATGCAGTAAAATTACTATAATAAATACAGAAAGAGTACCGGTTTATGTTATAATGAGACCGGTACTTTTATTTTTATACAGGAAAAGAGGTGGCAGATTTGAGCCAGTCTATTAATACCATTCGTTTATTACATCAATCTTTACAGCTGGTAGTAAAAGAAGGTGCATTCTGTATCGATGCCACAGCCGGAAAAGGTAACGATACATTGTTTCTGGCGAAGCTGGCCGGTGATTCCGGTCGTGTGCTGGCTATGGATATTCAGCCGGCAGCGCTGGAAAAAACGGAAGAACTTCTGAATAAAAATCAGATGATACATCGTGTGCAGCTGATTCTGGATGGGCATGAAAATATCGGTCAGTATGCAGAGCCGGAATCTGTAGATTGTATTATGTTTAATCTGGGCTATCTGCCGGGCGGAGACCATACGATTGCTACAAAAGCTGAAACAACTCTTCAGGCATTGAAACAGAGTCTGAATTTACTGAAACCACTTGGAATGATTTCACTGGCTGTTTATCATGGAGGTGATACCGGTTTTGTAGAGAAAGATGCAGTTCTGGCATGGCTTAAAAATCTGGATAGTAAAAAATATACTGTGATAGTGACAGAGTTTTATAACCGGCCAAATCATCCGCCTCTGGCAGTGCAGATTATAAAAGAACGGTAAAAAGAATATTTAGTATGTATACAGTATGCACAACTAAATATAGTTTTTTTAGAAAATTTCTTAGTAAAAACAGATAAATACTAGAAATTTACTTAATAAATTTTATGGACAATGTGTTATTTATAAGAAAAAAATGAATAAAAATTCACAAAATATCTTGCAATCCATGAAATGATTGAGTAAAATAATTAACAAGTTATCTTACGAAGAATGGAAGAAAGGCAGCCTGTAAGAGGCAATCTAAATCGAAAGGTCGAGAAATTTATGATGAAAAACAGAAAATTTGTAAAAGGCATTGCAGTAGCAGCAATTGCAGCAATGTCTATGGGCATGCTGGCCGGCTGCGGTGGCGGTGAGGATACACAGCAGGAAGCAGCAGAAACTTATAAAGTAGGCCTTGTACAGTTAGTACAGCACGGCTCTCTGGACCAGGCAAATGAAGGTATGGTTGCAGGTCTGGCAGCAGAAGGTTTTGTAGTAGGTGAAAATCTGGAAATTGATCAGCAGAATGCGCAGGGTGATCAGTCCAACTTACAGAGTATTGCACAGCAGTTCCTGTCCAATGAAGTAGATGTAATTATGGCAATTGCAACACCGGCAGCACAGGTAATGGCTGCAGCAACCGAAGAAATCCCAATCGTAGGGACTGCAATTACCAGCTATACAGAAGCTGATCTGGTAGAAAGTGATGAAGCACCTGGTACAAACGTAACAGGTACACATGATATGACACCAATCGAAGATCAGATTGACTTATTACTGCAGGTAGTGCCTGATGCAAAAGTAATCGGTACCATTTATACTTCCAGCGAAGCAAACTCTATCGTTCAGGTTGATATTCTGGAAGAAATCTGTGCGGCAAAAGGTTTAACTGTTGAAAAACGTACAATTTCTACTGTAAACGATATTCAGCAGGCAGCACAGAGTATGGTTGGTGAAGTAGATGCTGTATGGCTGCCAACTGATAACAACGTGGCATCCGCTATGCCGCAGGTTGTTGGTGTGACCGATGAAGCTGGTCTGGTAACTGTATGTGGTGCTACTTCCATGGTAGAAGCAGGCGGTACATTAACTTATGGTATCAACTACTATTATATCGGTTATGATGCTGGTGTAATGGCAGCACAGATTCTGAAAGGCGAAGCAGAACCTGCTACTATGGCTGTTCAGGGTCCAAAAGTAGAAAATATGGACTTAATCGTGAACATGGACGCAGTGGAATACATGGGTCTGGAAATTCCTGCAGAATTAATGGAAGGTGCAACTCAGGTTAGCACTGTTGCCGAATAAAAAATAGAAGATAGTATTGGTAAAATAGAGATGCTGAAAGGCATCTCTATTTTTTAAAATACATGAAAAATACTGTATTATGGTAGAAAAACCTATTGAAATTTAAAACAAAAGAGAATAAAATATACTTTAACATATTAAAGTGTTAATTTAAATAAAAGTGCCTCAGGCATTTTTATAAAAACTGCAGCTGTCGCAGATAAAGACAGTAAAATGAAGGATGGAAGGATGAGTAGTATGAGAAAAAACAGAAAATTTATGAAGGGTATTGCAGTTGCGGCAATCGCAGCAATGTCTATGGGTATGCTGGCTGGATGCGGCGGCGGAAGCGATACACAGCAGGAAGGCGCAGAAACTTATAAAGTAGGGGTTGTGCAGTTAGTACAGCATGGTGCTCTGGATCAGGCAAATCAGGGGATGATTGACGGTCTGGAAGCTAACGGCTATGTAGAAGGCGAAAATCTGGTAATTGACCAGCAGAACGCACAGGGTGACCAGTCCAATCTGCAAAACATTGCACAGCAGTTTGTTTCTAATGAAAGTGATATTATTTTAGCAATTGCAACACCTGCAGCGCAGGTAATGGCTTCTGCCACAGAAGAAATCCCAATTGTAGGGACTGCAATTACCAGCTTTGTGGATGCGAAACTGGTAGAAAGTGATGAAGCTCCTGGTGCAAATGTAACCGGTACCAGTGATATGAACCCGATTGAAGCACAGGTAAACCTGTTATTACAGCTGGTTCCAGATGCAAAAGTAATTGGCACCATTTATACCTCCAGTGAAACAAACTCCCAGGTTCAGTTTGATATTCTGGAAAAAGTAGCGGAAGCAAAAGGTTTAACCGTTGAAGCTAGAACTGTATCTACCGTAAATGATATTCAGCAGGCAGCACAGAGCCTGGTTGGTCAGGTAGATGCTATCTGGCTGCCAACTGATAATAATGTGGCATCTGCTATGCCTCAGGTAATCGGTGTAACCGATGAAGCAGGTATCGTAACTATCTGCGGTGAAGAATCCATGGTAAGAGCAGGCGGTACTGCAACTTACGGCTTCAGCTACTACCAGCTGGGCTACAATGCAGGTGTAATGGCAGCTCAGATTCTGAGTGGTGAAGGCGACCCTGCTACTATGCCGGTTCAGTACATGGCAGAAGAAGACTGCGTTCCAATCGTGAATACCGATGCCGTTGCAGAACTGGGCATCGAAGTACCTGCTGATTTACTGGATGCAGCAACAAAAGTAACCACCGGTTCTGTTGCAGAGTAAAAAAGTTAAAAATATTCATTGAAATAATAATGAAAGGTTGATTTATTATGATGAACAGTAGAAAATTCCGGAAAGGGATTGCAATGGCAGCCATTGCGGCAATGTCTATGGGGATGCTGGCCGGTTGTGGCGGCGGTGAAGATGTACAGCAGGATGCAGAAATGTATAAAGTAGGCGTTGTTCAGCTGATGCAGCACGGTGCATTGGACCAGTCCAATAAAGGGTTAATTGACGGTTTGGCGGCAGAAGGTTTCGTAGAAGGCGAAAATATTAAAGTAGATCAGCAGAATGCACAGGGTGACCAGTCCAATCTGCAGAGTATTGCACAGCAGTTTTTATCCAACGAAGTAGATATTATTCTGTCGATTGCAACTCCATCGACTCAGGTAATGGCAGCTGCAACGGAAGAAATTCCAATCGTCGGTACTGCAATCACCAGTTTTGAACAGGCTGGTCTGGTAGAAAGCGATGAAGCGCCTGGCACAAATGTAACCGGTACTCACGATATGACACCGATTGCAGAACAGATTGACCTGTTGCTGCAGATTGTTCCAGATGCAAAAGTAATCGGTACTGTATATACTTCCAGTGAAAAGAATTCTCAGGTTCAGGTTGACATTCTGAAAGAAGTATGTGAGGCAAAAGGCTTAACTGTGGTAGAACGTACCATTTCTACTGTAAATGATATTCAGCAGGCAACTCAGAGCCTGGTAGAAGAAAAAGTAGATGCTGTATGGCTGTCTACTGATAACAACGTGGCATCTGCTATGCCTCAGGTTGTTGGTGTAACCGATGCAGCCGGCATTATTACCGTCTGCGGTGAAGAGTCTATGGTAAAATCCGGCGGTACCGTTACCTATGGTATCAATTTCTACCAGATTGGTTACGATGCCGGTGTAATGGCAGCACAGATTCTGCGTGGCGAAGCTGTACCTGCTGAAATGCCGATTCAGGGTCCAAAACAGGAAGATCTGAAACTGGTAATCAATCCGGAAGCAGTTGAAATTATCGGTGTGGAAATTCCGGCCGAATTAATGGAACAGGCTACCTTAACAACAGATGAAGCGGAATAAGAATTAACAGATTTATAATTCAGATGACAAAAGCTGCTGTATGGGATTACCTTCATACAGCAGTTTTTTCTTACATAATGGACATATCGAATGGTTTTATAAAAACAGGCAGAATCTTTGTAGATACTGTTATGATTTTATTGAAAAACATTAATGAAACCGTTACAATAAAAGGAAGTGAATTTTAGCGGAATGCATGAAAATATTCCGTGTGGCAATAAGAAAACAGGGGGAAAGAAGATGAAGTTTAAAACAACATTAAAAAAATGCTGTGCTGTTGTAACTATGGCTGCACTGGCAGCCGGTATGATGGCTGGCTGTGGCGGACAGAGTGAGGCAGAAACACACAAAATCGGAATTGTAAAACTGGTAACCCATACTGCTGCTGATACTGCAAGCGATGGCTTTAAACAGGCACTGGCGGATAACGGTTTTGTAGAAGGTGAAAATCTTGAGATTCTGGAACAGAATGGCCAGAATGAACAGAGCAACCTGCAGAGTATTGCACAGAACTTTATCAATGAAGAGGTGGATTTAATCTGTGCTGTTTCCACTTCTACCGCACAGGTAATGGCTGCTGCCACTTCCGATATTCCAATCGTGGGCACTGCTATTACAAACTATGAAGAAGCAAAACTGGTAAAAAGCAATGAAGAACCTGGTTATAACGTAACCGGTACCAGCGACCAGAACCCGATTGAAAGACAGGGGGAACTGATTATTGAACTGGTTCCGGATGTAAAATCGGTAGGGATTGTTTATAATGCCAGTGAAGTAAATTCCCAGTTACAGGTTGCGCATATGAAAACCTATCTGGCAACAAAAGACGTTGCTGTTGTAGAATCTGCATTCTCCGATATTAACAATATGCAGCAGGCAACAGAAGCACTGGTAGGAAAAGTAGAGGCAATCTTCCTGCCAACAGACAATACTGTGGCATCGGCGATTCCGCAGGTAGTTACCATTGCAGAGCAGGCAAAACTGCCGGTTATCTGCGGGGCTGATACCATGGTAGAAGCCGGCGGTACTGCAACTTACGGCATTGACTATTATAATCTGGGTTATAAAACCGGTGAGATGGCTGTAAAAATTCTGAACGGGGATGCAGAACCATCCACTATGCCGATTGAATATGCCAACGAAGATGAACTGACTCTGGTAATCAACAAAGAAGAAGCCGATTTAATCGGTCTGGAAATTCCGCAGGAACTGCTGGACAGTGCAAAAATCGTGGAAACAAAATAAATTTGTAAACAATTAAAGAACAGTCTTAAAAATATTCTAACTGTTGTATAACATTTTTTCAGCAGTGTTATTGCAAAAATGCAGAAATTGGTCTAAAATAGAGGCAGACTTTTTTATTGCAGGATGGTAGAGAGGAGTTTTGCTGAATGAGTATGAGTTTATTGACATCCACACTGTGGCAGGGGCTGCTGTGGGGGATTCTGGCACTTGGCGTATTTTTAACATACCGCGTGCTGGATATTGCCGATCTGACTGTGGAAGGCAGTTATCCGTTAGGCGCTGCTGTAGGGGTTTCCTACATTGCAGGAGGCGGTTCGCCGGTTATGGCAGTGGTACTGGCATTTTTAGCCGGTTCTGTTGCCGGGATTGTAACCGGGTTATTACACACAAAATTAAAAATTCCGGCTCTGCTGGCTGGTATTTTAACCATGATTGGTCTGTATTCCATTAACATCCGCGTAATGGGTGACAAATCCAACGTATCCATTCTGCGTATGGATACCATCTATACCTTCTTTGAAAACTTCGGTTTAGGCAAAAACGAAAGTATTCTGGTATGCGGTCTGATTTTCGTAGTTGTTCTGATTGCTTTTCTGTACTGGTTCTTTGGTACAGAAATCGGTGCCGCTATCCGTGCAACCGGCTGCAACAAGCAGATGATTCGTGCACAGGGTGTTGACACCGACATTACCATTATCCTGGGCCTGTTAATCAGTAACGGTATGGTAGCTATGGCCGGTGCATTAATCGGTCAGAGCCAGGGCTTTGCCGATGTTGGTATGGGTACCGGTACCATCGTTATTGGTCTGGCATCTGTTATCATCGGGGAAGTATTATTTGGCACCCGTAACTTTATGAACTGGCTCCTGGCAGTTGTGGGCGGCTCTATCGTATACCGTGTTGTTATCGCATTCGTACTGAAAATGGGTATGAACCAGAATGATATGAAACTGTTAACAGCAATCATTGTAGTGGTTGCTCTTGCGATGCCGCTGATTAAAGAAAAAATCAAAAAGGTGAAAGGGGCGTAATCCATGTTAGATGTAAAAGATATCCGAAAAACATTTAATAAAGGGACTGTTAATGAAAAACGGGCTCTGCAGGGATTAAGCCTGCATCTGAATGATGGTGACTTTGTTACCGTAATCGGTGGGAATGGTGCCGGGAAATCCACCATGCTGAATGCTATTGCCGGTTTATGGCCGGTAGACAGCGGCAGCATCACAATTGATGGTGTGGATGTAACAAAACAGCCGGAATATAAACGCGCAAAATATATCGGCCGCGTATTCCAGGACCCAATGATGGGTACAGCAGCAAATATGCAGATTGAAGAAAATCTGGCCATTGCCAGCCGCCGCGGAAAATTTCCGGGCCTGGCATGGAGTTCTAAAGCAAGTCAGAGAGAAAAATTCCGTGAAATGGTGGCAGAGCTGGATTTGGGTCTGGAAGATCGTTTATCCAGTAAAGTAGGTCTGTTATCCGGTGGTCAGCGTCAGGCGGTAACCTTGCTGATGGCTACCATCAATCGTCCGAAACTGTTGCTGTTAGACGAACACACTGCTGCACTTGACCCGAAAACAGCTGCAAAAGTACTGGAACTGACCGAAAAAATCGTAGAACGCGATCATTTAACAACACTGATGATTACACACAACATGAGAGATGCACTGCGTTGCGGGAACCGGTTAATCATGCTGCACAACGGCCAGATTATTATCGATGTGGCCGGGGAAGAAAAGAAAAACCTGGATGTACCGGATTTATTGAAAATGTTTGAAAAAGCGTCCGGCGACGAAATGGTTAATGACCGTATGCTGCTGGGCTAAGGCCTGTTCTGCAAAATATAGATTTTTAAGGATATCCGTCTGGATATCCTTTTTGTTTTATGTATATATTTCTCAGGTTATGTATATATTTCTCAGGTATTATTAGACAAAACTATAAGTACAGATTATACTTACTATAGTGGGCAAGAACGAACATGTAAAAATGAAAGGGGACATTCCAATGAACAGAAAGAAATTAATCAGTGCTCTGTGTATCGGCGCTATGCTGGCTACTTCTGTACCAACTGCAGCATTTGCAAATGAAGAAGCGGCTGTAGAAGCGGTGTTAATTGCAGAAGCACCAAAAACACTGGATTTAGACAGATACAGTGTTACCGAGTACTACTACAATGGTACTATCATTACTGTTGACGCTGAAAACGGCGAAGACAGCGAGGGCAATCCAATTTATGCAAAAGCGGTAATTACCGGCGATACTAAAATCGCAGCTGTTGCATATACCGATGAAGAAGCTGAAATTTTAGCAAGAACTGCTGAAAAATATAACAGCAGACGTATCAATCTGGAAGGCAAAACTATGATGCCAAGCTTTATTGACCCACACAGCCATGTTGATATGACAGCACAGTATCCGGATACTTCTCCATCCAGCGATATCACAAGCCTGGAAATGTTGGTGGAACACGGCAAACAGGAACTGGCAAAATGGGAAAACGACCACACTTACGATGATGTTTACGGCCCGATTGAAAAAGGCGGCAAACACTGGTTTGTAACCAGCGGTTATGATAACACTGCATTTGCCACAGACAACTTTGACCGTCATGAATATGCAATGCCAGACAAAGAAATTCTGGATAAAATTTCTACCGAATACCCGATTATTTATGTACACGCTAGTAACCATCTGTGTGCGGTAAACTCTCTGGGTCTGAAACTGCTGAAAGAACAGATGGATATTATGAAAACCGCAGTACCTCAGCAGTATGCATACTTCAATCCGGAAGTAAACTGGGACAAAGATGAAAACGGCGAATACACCGGTGTGTTAAGAGAAAACGGTTTCTATGCATTATACATGGCAATCCCTGTACTGGTTGACGGTTCCCGTACCAGAACTCCAGATGCTCTGGGTGTAATGGCAAATGCTCTGGAATACTATGCAAGCAACGGTATTACAACAGCGGTATCCAGTGCCGGCGGCCATAACAAATATCCAAAAATGCCTGCGAAAGATAAAATTATTGATATGCAGGATGTTGTAGGCTATGAAAACTATAAAACCGAGTTTAAAGGGTTAACCAGTGCTGAAACCGAAATGGTAGACGGCTTCAAACACGGCTGCGTAAAAATTTACCTGGATGGTTCTCCACAGGGTAAAACCGCATGGTTCGCAGTAGATACCACTGACCCATCCGGCGGCGGTTACTACAGAGATACAAAAGAACAGCTGTTAGACGGCGTGAATAATCCATGGTGGTACGGCGAAGCTGAAGGCAAAAAAATGGATGCTGCAACGTTAACTGCGCAGTTTACCGATATGATTCGTGATAAAATTCAGTTCACCTGTCATACAAACGGGACTGCTTCCATTCAGCAGTTTATCGACAGCTACCGTGCAGCATTAATTGCAAATGGTGTAGATATCAACGATAAAGAAGCAGTGAAAAAAGTACAGAACGATGTACGTGCGGTACTGATTCACGCACAGACCATCACTCCGGAACAGCTGGCAGAATGTAAAGAACTGGGCATCAACATTTCCTTCTTCGTAGACCATGTGTACTACTATGGTGACTACCATCTGTACTCCACATTAGGTCCTGTTAGAGGCCAGTATGTAAGCCCTATGGCAGATGCTATGGCAGAAGATATGGGTATCAATGTAACCGTTCATCAGGACTCTCCTGTATCTTCTCCTAATATGGTATTCTCCATCTTTAACGCAGCAAACCGTATTACCCGTGACGGTCAGGCAATCGGCCGCGGTTCTGCAGATGGCAGCAGCGATGCAGATGCACGTATTACCAACTGGACCAACAAACAGTATGATACAAGCGACCAGCGTATCAGTGCTTATGATGCTCTGAAATGTACTACCATCAACAGCGCATGGCAGCACTTTGATGAAGATATCAAAGGTTCCATCACAGCTGGCAAACAGGCAGACTTCGTAATTCTGAACACCAACATTCTGAGTGACGAATTCCTGAGCCTGGACCCTCTGACAGCGAAAAACACTCCAATCGTTGAACAGACTATCAACGATGGCATTATCGTTTACGACCGCGTGTAAGAAGGTTAGGAAATTAACGGACTGCAATCTGGGGATATCCTTCGGGATATCCCTTTTTTGTGTCTGTTTTTATGCCTGTATACCATTGTTTCACGTGAAACATTCTGAAAACCTGATTCTGCATGTATGGTAGTGTAGGATTGGTGTAGCTTTGATGCAGGAAGAAATGGCTCAACCAATACGTTTATGTAGGAATGTAGGATTCGTCAGAAAAAATTAGAAAATAGAAATAAAATATAAAAAAGTTTAGTGAAACTGCCTACATATCCTACATTCCTACATCACAGGCATAAAAAAACAGGGAACACACAGTTATTGTGCATTCCCTGAAGGATTCATTCTTATAGATTCCAAAATCATACTTGCTTTATCTACAAACCAGTAGAAATTATGGAGAACTGCTTAGCCCTGTTCGATAATTTTAACAGCCAGTTCTACATGAACATCTGGATGCAGTTTTACAGTTGGACGGTAGGTGCCCAGTGTTTTGATGTTTTCTTCCAGATTGATTTTGCGTTTATCGATTTTGTAGCCAGTGGATTTTTCCAGCTGTTCTGCGATTTCCTTGCTGGTTACTGCGCCGAACAGTTTACCGCCGGCACCGCATTTTACCTGCATGGTAACGGTGATTTCTTTTAATTTTTCGCCCAGTGCAATGGCTTCTGCTTTCTGTGCAGCGGCTTTATCGGCACGGATTTTTTCCTGACGCTGCAGTTCTTTCATATTGGCAGGGGTAGCTTCTACTGCCAGTTTTTTTGGAAACAGGTAGTTGCGTGCATACCCTTCTTTTGCTTCTAATACCTGGTCTTTTTTACCAACCTTCGGTACATCCTGTAATAAAATAACTTTCATGATGATTCCTCCTAACCTTTTTGCTCTTTCTTATTATCCACCCTCAGCTTGCGGAAGTCAAACAATAAATCTGCCAGACCGGCTAAAATAAATGATACGATAAAGCCGGTGAAGAACAGCATAAACGCAAATACGGTAAACATTTTCATCCCGGCGGACATTTCTTTAAATTTAAACAGATGCATCGACATTGCCATTCCGTCCAGAAACAGCAGTGCAGCAAATACCAGCAGCAGATTCAGAATCAGAATATTCATCCAGCTGATGCTGATATAATCTCCAGCCAGCCACAGTGCCCATACTGCGATTAAACCCCATATAAAACCGCCTGGCAGAATCCAGTTCTGGAAACCGTGTACGCGCGGAATACGGATTTTCAGCCGTTTTAAAATGTATGTGGTAATAAAGTAGGTTACAATGGCCATTGCCCCATGGCTGATAATCATCAGAGCCGGCATAATGCGGATGGCAATATTGATAATCTGTACCAGAAAATCGCTGGCCTGGGTTTGAGTCATGCCCTGCTGAATTAACATACCGGTCATACCGGTTGCCTCATACATGGCCAGCATTTCTTTCTGATATTCATCCAGATAGGCAGCAATACTTTCCGGAGAAAAGCCCATCAGCGCCAGATTAATAAGCAGCAGAGCCACAGTGGCAAAGGCTGCGGTAATTACGCTGGCATGGATTGTTTTAACGGCGCTTTTGCGGCGATGCAGCATATAACCCATCACCCAGCCAAGCAGAACATACTGCAGCCCGGCAGAAACTGCGGTTAAAGGCCCCATAAACAGTGCCAGAAGCAAAACGGAGAGTACACTGATTAGCCCTCCGGCAAAAGAACCGTGGCGTGTTGTCACAATGGTAATCGGGATACTGCTGAATAACAGGGCCAGCATTCCAATTAGAGGAAGGTTGCCCAGCAGTATTAAAATAATAGTCAGTCCGGCCATGATTGCCCCTTCGGTTAAGGCTGGAACTGTCAGTTTTGGATTCAAGTCTGTCACCTCATTATAAAATTATAAAATCTGTTTCATCGTTTTTAATTCTATTTGCAAATGGATTTTACCTTGTTTTTGTTGCAATTTTCTGCGGATTTCGATGCCTCTCGCACGAAAAAGGATAATTATGATATAATACAGAACATAAACAACAATTGTGAACAGCAATCGTGAACAGAAAACGAGAAAGACAGGGGGAATTACCATGCAGCAGAATCATTGCAGTTATGCAACCAATGGCTGTGTCATCGCAGAAAAATATGAGAAAAAGAAACGGCATCGCGGAATCCGGATTATCGGCGGGATTCTAATCATTTCTTTGCTGCTGGGCATTTTTGCATCGGCAGGCGGTACCGGTACTCCGTCGGAAAATTATATTGCAGTGCTGAATATTGAGGGAACCATTTCAGAGAACGACGGCTATACTTATGATCAGCAGTTTCTGCTGGACAGCGTGGAGGAACTGATGGAGGATGAGTATAATCTGGGGCTGCTTCTGCATATTGATTCGCCTGGCGGCGCTGTGTATCAGATTGACGAACTGTATCTGAAACTGATGGAATACAAAGAGAGCACAGGGCGGCCTGTTTATGCAGCCATTGAGAGCTATGCGGCATCGGGCGGTTATTATGTGGCCTGTGCAGCTGATAAAATCTACGCAAACCGCAATGCTATCACTGGTTCTATCGGTGTGATTATGGGAGAATTTGTTGATGTAAGCGGATTGCTTGACAGTCTGGGTGTGGATGTAACCTATGTTTCTACCGGTGCCAACAAGGCAATGGGCAGTTCTTTTGAGCCGCTGACCGAAGAACAGAAAGCGATTTATCAGTCGATTGTGGATGAATCCTACGACCGGTTTGTGGACATTATTGCAGAGAGCCGCGGGCTGGATGAGGCAGTGGTGCGTACTCTGGCCGACGGCCGTATTTATACTGCAACGCAGGCGCTGAATCACGGAATGATTGACGGTGTGGAAGCTTATGATACTACCCTGCAGCGCATGACAGCCGATTTAGGCTATGAGAGTCTAAAGGCCTGGACCTACAGCTATCAGGCACCAGCTGGATTGTTTGATTATCTGGCCAGTGGCAATATTCAGAAACTGGCCGATACGCTGACTAGCGAAAAACGCATGGAAAGTCCGGAACCGCCACAGGTTATGATGTACTTTAACGGATACTAAGACTCGTTAAATTTTCATATCGCTGTGTTGCTTTGAATTTTTTTCGCCTTGCGAAATAAAAATTTTCCTGCGTCTTTGGAATGGAAGGATTTTTTCTTTTTATAAATAATTTTTTTATTGCGCGGTAAATATTTCTGTGCTATACTAAACAAGTTATGAATCCCTGCTCTGACAAAGTCGGAGCCATTAGTCCGGGGGGAGGAGGTGCACAAGATGCGTGATTACGAATTACTGTATATCATTAAACCAGAAGTAGCTGAAGAAGCAATTGATGGCATCGTTGAAAAATTCAATGGTATCCTGGTTAATGAAGGCGCAACTGTAGCTGAAGTTGATAAATGGGGCAAACGTAAACTGGCCTATGAAATCGACAAAAAATATCGTGAAGGTTACTATGTATTAGTAAAATTCAACGGTCCAGCTGCTGCTGTTGACGAATGCGACCGTCTGATGAAAATCGACGAAAACATTCTGCGTCATTTAACAACTAAAGTCGGCGAATAATTTCTTAATGGAGAGTTTATCATGAACAAAATTATGTTAATTGGTCGTCTGACAAAAGATCCTGAATTACGTTATACACAGAGCGGCAGTGCAGTAGCAAGCTTTACACTGGCAGTAAACCGCCGGTTTGCAAATCAGAACGGTGAACGGGAAGCCGATTTCATCAACTGTGTTGCATGGCAGAAATCTGCTGAGTTTGTTGCAAACTACTTCAAAAAAGGCCAGCAGATGGCTTTAGAAGGCAGACTGCAGGTTCGCAGCTATGACGGTAATGATGGACAGAGACGCTGGGTGACAGAAGTCGTTGCTGAACAGATTGAATTTGTTGGCTCTAAAAACGACAATGCTGGCTCCGGCAGACAGGATTATCAGAATAATAACAATGCTTCTGCAGGCTCTAGTCTGGGTCTGGGTGAAGAAATCGTATTTGATGATAATGACTTACCTTTCTAACAAAGGAGGAACTAGATCATGGCAAAACGTGAACGTAACCCAAGAAAAATGAAGAAAAAAGTTTGCGCTTTCTGTGTAGATAAAGCTGAAACCATCGATTACAAAGATGTTGCAAAACTGAAAAAATACGTAACTGAAAGAGGTAAAATCCTGCCAAGACGTATTTCCGGTAACTGTGCAAAACATCAGAGAGCTCTGACCGTTGCTATCAAACGTGCTAGAGTTATGGCTTTATTACCATACACAACCGAGTAATAGCGATATTAAAACCCTGTGTCGAATCTGACACAGGGTTTTTTTGTATCCGCTTGCTATATTTTAGCCTGGCTGTGTTGTTTTTGATTTTCCTCGCCTTGCGTACCTCAAAGTACGCGTCGCTCGAAAAATCAAAAGCCGCCTTGCCAGTCAAAAATATACCTGCGCTCTGATTTAATATTTTTTAAAAAATGTTGCAAATATCACATACAAATACGGCTTTTTCGGGTAAGATATCCTTGTAAACAAATAATCCAACGCGAAGGGGCGTATTCATATGATTCGTAAAATTGTAAAAATTGATGCAGAGAAATGTAATGGCTGCGGGGCATGTGCAAAGGCCTGTCTGGAAGATGCTATCGGTATTATCGATGGCAAGGCGGTATTACTGCGGGATGACTATTGTGATGGCTTAGGCAACTGTCTGCCGGTTTGTCCGATGGATGCTATTAGCTTTGAAGAACGGGAGGCAGCAGCTTTTGACGAGGAAGCAGTAAAACGTAATCAGGAGCAGAAAAAACAGAATCAGCTGCTCGGTGCTAGCTGTTCTGGGATTCAGATGCAGAGTTTTGCCCGTCCTGCGGCAAATTTCAGTGCCGGTAATGTGCAGAGTGAGCTCCGTCAGTGGCCGGTACAAATCAAACTGGCTCCGCTTACCGCACCGTATTTTGATAACGCAGATATTTTAGTTGCGGCTGATTGCAGTGCCTATGCCTATGGCAATTTCCATGCTGAATTTATTCGCGGCAGAGTTACCTTAATCGGCTGTCCGAAACTGGACAGCGTGGATTACGCAGAAAAACTGACTGCTATTTTTGCACAGAATGGCATTAAGAGTATTCTGCTGGCCCGTATGGAGGTGCCATGCTGCGGCGGTATGCAGAAAGCCGTTCAGACAGCCCGTGATTTAAGCGGCAAACAGATTCCGGTGCGCGTGGTAACCATTTCCGCACAGGGACAGATTGTAAAAGAAGAAATCGTATAAACCAAAATACAGGACCGTTGGAACCCATCCAGCGGTCTTTTTATGTGAGTAAAATATTGCAATACGGAATACGAGATGATAGAATGATTTTAGTAAAATAAAAAAGAGCATTAAACAGGAGGGGTCTATATGACATTTCTTTCTGGCTGGTGGGTGTTCTTTGGGGCACTGGCGTTTTTTACAGGGGCAGCAAATCTTGTGCGTAATATCAGGGGCAATCATAACGGCTGGGAGTTTCTGATGTTTGTGAGTTTATCCAGCGGGCTTCTGGCATTGCTTTCACAATATCATATGATAGGCAAATGGGCTCTGGCTGGAGACTGGAGTGCGATTCAGGATGTGGCACCATCGATGGGCAGCATCTTAATGTGGGCAGTTATTGCAGGGATTTTGTTAAACAGCGTGGTTGTGTATCTGAACAGAAAAGAATAAAGGCAAAACAAAAAACACTGACCAATTGGTCAGTGTTTTTTCTGGAGCGGGTAATGGGAATCGAACCCACATATTCAGCTTGGGAAGCTGATGTTCTACCACTAAACTATACCCGCACAAATATCTGCTAGATATTATAGCATAACGGAGATGCTGTGTCAAAATAATTTTGAAAATAAAAAAGAAGCCAATGGCGGGAATCGAACCCGCGACCTGCTGATTACGAATCAGACGCTCTACCGACTGAGCTACACCGGCAACCGACTATTATTATAAATGGTTTCACGTAAAAATGCAATGAATTTCAAATCATTTTCTGAAAGCTGTTGTGAAATAAAAAAGCAATGACGATACCGTTTTCTGCGGAAATCCGTCATTGCTTTTGTTTTGTTATTTATTCTGTACGATAAAGTTGTACACGTCTCGTTTGCTTAAACCGGCTTCTTTGGCGGCCTGTTTGATAGCATCTTTCTGGGAGATGCCTTCGGCTTCTAATTGTGTTACACGGTTTACGGCCCAGTCAATATCCCGTTCTTCGGGCGGAGCAGGGTTGGCACCGTGCAGAAGCAGTACAAATTCACCGCGAATACCTTCGGCTTCAAAGTGAGCCAGCACTTCAGCAGGGGTACCGCGCACAATTTCCTCAAATTTTTTGGTTAGTTCCCGTGCTGCGGCCATGGAGCGGTCCGGAAAAACTTCTATCATGGTTTTCAGTGTATCTTCCAGCCGGTGAGGTGATTCGTAAAAAATCATGGTGCGTTCTTCCTGTGTCAGATTCTGAAAATACTGCAGCCGTTCTTTTTTCTGCCGCGGGATGAAGCCTTCAAAGGCAAAGCGGTCAGTCGGCAGTCCGGATAATACCAGCCCTGTAATGGCTGCAACGGCTCCCGGCAATACGGTGAACGGAATATCCTCTTCCAGGCACTGCTGCACTAAATCATAGCCCGGGTCGGAAATTCCAGGCATACCGGCATCGGATACCAGAGCAATATTTTTGCCTTCTTTCAACTGCTGGATAATCACATTTCCTTTGGCCATTTTGTTGTGTTCGTAATAACTGGTGACCGGTTTGGAAATTTCAAAATGGTTCAACAGCTGGAGGGTTTTCCGGGTGTCTTCACAGGCAACCAGATCAACGGTTTTCAGTGTTTCCAGTACCCGCAGAGTGATATCTTGCAGATTTCCAATAGGTGTGGCACATAAATATAAGGTTCCGTAGGACATAGGCGACCTCCTGGATTATCGGTAATAGGTTAATACTTCGTCGGAATAGGTGGATTTATCACTGGTTATTTTTGCAATACTGCGGTAAATCGGAAGCGGCGGCATTACGGTAATACCGTTTCGTCCGTCTTTGATGGCTTCCAGAAGCAGCAGGTTGGCCGGCTGTTCCAAAGTAGGATGCACCATGCGCAGACGGTAAGGTGCCAGTTTGTATTTCATACAGCAGTTCAGAATATCGGTTAATCGTTCTGCCCGGTGAATCAGAGCAAAATGGCCTCTGGATTTCAGGCAGTAGGCTGCGCTCTGAATGAGCTGGTCCAGTGTGCAGGCAATTTCGTGACGGGCCAGTGCAATCTGCGGATTGGGGTTCTGTTTTCCGGTGCCTACCGGAAAGAACGGCGGATTGCTGGTAACCCAGTCATACTGCTGCTGATACTGGCTCGGCATTTGCGTGATATCCTGTTCAATAATCTGAATCTGTTCCTGCAGCTGGTTATAAGCTACCGAGCGCCGTGCCATATCGGCAATGTCGGGCTGCAGTTCCATGGCATCGATGGAAACCTGTGGATGACGGGCCGCAATCAGGTGCGGAATCACACCGGAACCGGTTCCCAGATCCAGCACCCGATGTCTGGCTGAGGGCTGAATAAAATGGGCCAGCAGAACAGCATCGATAGAAAATCGAAAGCCCTGCGTTTTCTGCAGGACTTTCCATTGCTGACTGATACATAAATCGGTGAGTTCTTCGTCGGGAAGCATGTTATCTGGAAACATTCTGCAATACCTCCATACAGAACAGGCACCCGCCGTCATGTTCCCGGCCGAAATAAGTGGCACATACATGATAGCCTTCATCGTAAAGCTGTTGTAATGCCATCTGACCGCCGGCAGTCTCTTTATTTTCGTTAATAACAGGTGTAATCTGCTGGCGAAGGCGTTCGTTCTCTTCTTCCAGTTTTGCCACCTGTGCCTGCATTTCCTGCAGAGCAAAGGTTAATTGCTGCAGCGTTGTTTCCATTGCTGCCAGTTGTGCACTTAAATTCATCTGATCACCTGCATTTCCCGCAGCTGTTTAGTCTTCCAGCCTGGATAAGTCAAAATCGTTTACATCTTCGTCTACATTGTTCAGTGCATCCAGATTTTTTACTTTACAGCCGCATTTTCTATTTTCTACATAAACATCATTTTCGTATTTCAAACAGCAGAGCAGGCGACCGCAAATCCCGGAGATTTTAGATGGATTCAGCGACAGATTCTGCTCTTTTGCCATTTTAATGGAGACTGGTGCGAAATCGCCCAGGAAGGTGTGGCAGCACAGCTCACGGCCGCAGAACCCGATACCGCCCAGCATTTTCGCTTCATCACGCACACCAATCTGGCGCAGTTCAATGCGGGTGCGGAATACGGTTGCCAGGTCTTTTACCAGTTCACGGAAATCTACACGGCCATCGGCAGTGAAGAAGAAAATCACCTTGCTGTTATCAAATGTATATTCCACATCAATCAGTTTCATCGGCAGATTATGCTGAAAGATTTTTTCCAGACAGATATCGAATGCCTCTTTCTCACGCAGTTTATTTTCTGCAACACGTGCATCATCGTCGGCATCTGCTATGCGGATTACTTTTTTCAGAGGGGGAACGACTTCGCTGTCGTCCACCTGTTTTAAACCTACTACCACGCTGCCGTATTCGACACCGCGTGCCGTTTCTACGATAACATGATCGCTGGTGGTGATATTCAAATCGCCAGGATCAAAGTAATATATTTTGCCGGCTTCCTTAAAACGGACGCCAATTACAGTAACGGTCATAAGGAACCTCCTTCAGTTATACAGTACACGCAGCCTGTGTTTTTAACAGTACAATCTCCATTATCAGACGGGGCGATGCATTGTTTTCCAGCTGTGCCATACCGGTCTGAAAGTACTGGAGAATCTGTAAGAGCTGCTGCGGTGCAATTTTTTGAGATTTTAGCGGGGCAAGATAATCCTGATTAACCAGAAGTGTCATCTGTCCCGAGGTATTCACCATCAGTGCATCATGGTACCAGAGCTGGCCCAGTTCCAGCAGCGCTTTCACCATTTTTTTATTTTTGTCCCACTGCTCGCACCAGCCGATAATCTGGGCCGGGCGCATCTGGTGCAGCTTCATTAGCAAATCATAAAATTCCTGCCGTGCTCCGGCAATTTCTTCGTTGGCCAGCAGATTTTCCGCAGTGCTGACCGAGCCTTTTGCCAGTGCGGTTACCAGCCCGATTTGCGATTGCCGCTCCGGATGGAGTTTCTGCAGAATATCCTGAATAACAGAGGGCGACAGCAGATGAAAAGAAATCTGCTGACAGCGGGATAAAATGGTGACCGGTAGATTCTGCACCTGCGCGGTGATTAAAATAAAGACAGTGTTGTCTGTCGGCTCTTCCAATGTTTTGAGCAGGCAGTTGGCTGCCTGTTCTGTCATCAGATGGGCATCGTTTATGATGATTACTTTATATGCATTTTCATAGCTGCGCAACGAAACTTTGCTGAGCAGAGTCCGAATCTGTTCAATTTTGATGCTGGCGCCGTCAGGTTCCAGCATCAGTATATCCGGCTGGCTTCCGCTAACCGACTGAATACAGGACGGACAGTTCCCGCAGCTTGTGAATGTGTTTAAATCCGGTGCAGCACAGTTCAGATACTGGGCCAGTGCCAGTGCGGTCTGTTTTTTACCGACACCTTCCGGTCCGGCAAACAGATAGGCATGCGCAATGTGCCTGTTCTGGATAGCACACTGCAGAATATGAATGGCTTTTTCCTGTCCCTGAATGTCCGAAAACTGCATATTGTACCTCGAATCTGCATAAAAATAAAGCTTATTGATGCTTTACCCTTAATTGTATCCTATTGATGTTAAGAAATCAACGAAAATAAAAGGAATTGTTTTGTTGCAGAGAGAAACAAAATGTGATAAAAAAAGAGAAATGTATCGCAAACAGGAGGATTTGATGCTATATTTCTTTTTTTCTGCGTGGTATAATGTGCCGTGACAGCAAAATTCATTTATGAAAAATGTTTTCGAAAAGAGATGATATCTGTGCAGGCGGAAGAAGTGAAAGAACGAATCAAAAATGATGGCGGCCGGGCATTTCTTGTGGCGCTCAGTGTCTTGCTGCAGATTTTATGGTTTGTTGGAATGGGACTGCATGTGTTCCAGTATTACGGAGCACTGAACAACGTGATTACGGTAATCAGCTGGATTCTGGCACTGCATGTTTTCAGCCGTTATATGAATTCAGCCTATAAGCTTTCCTGGATTATTCTGATTCTGTTTTTACCGGTTCTGGGTATCAGTATGTATGTAATGTTTGGTTCGCAGATGTCACATGTGTGGGTTCGCAGGCATCTGAAAACGCGTACTGTTACAAGCCGCGGATTTCTGCCGGAAAACTATAGTGTGCAGGAGCGGCTACGTACGGAAGACCTGGCAATGGCCAACCAGACCCGCTATATACAGCGTACGGTGGGATATCCGGTTTATCAGAATACGGATGTGGTATTTCACAATGATACCGGTGTAGCGTTAGACGATATTAAGGCGGAACTTCGCAAAGCGAAATGCTTTATTTTTATGGAGTATCATGCCATTGAAGATTCAACGGCATGGGCCGGAATTGAAGAAATCCTGACAGAAAAGGCCGCTTCCGGCGTAGAGGTACGCGTGCTGTACGATGATGTAGGAAGCATCTTTTTTATCAGTCAGCCGTTTACAAAACGGCTGCAGAATAAAGGAATTCAGTGCAGAGCATTTAACCGGATTTCGCCCCTTTTGAACGGCTTCATGAATAACCGGGACCATCGCAAAATTACAGTTGTGGATGGAAAAGTGGGGTTCACCGGCGGATATAATCTGGCAGACCGGTATTTTAATATCGCAAGTCCTTATGGGTATTGGAAAGATACTGGCGTTAAACTGACCGGTGATGCGGTTCGCAGCCTGACGGCTATTTTTCTTGAAATGTGGAATACCACCCAGAAGGAAAAAGAAGACCAGAGCCGGTTTTTCCCGATACTGCATTACAAGTCACAGGAGAATGGCTATGTGCAGCCATATTCGGATACACCGCTGGATTATGAAAAAGTAGGCGAAAATGTTTATCTGAATCTGATTAAAAATGCCAAACGCTATGTATATATTACAACACCATATCTGATTATCGACGATGAGATGCACAGTGAACTGACGCTGGCTGCTCAGCGCGGTGTGGATGTTCGAATTGTAACTCCGGGCATTCCGGATAAAAAAATGGCGTATAATACAACCAGAAGTTTTTATGCCCGTCTGGTATCCTGCGGTGTGCGAATTTATGAATATACACCAGGGTTTATGCATTCCAAGCAGTTTGTCTGCGATGATGAGGTGGCAACAGTGGGTACCATCAATCTGGATTTCCGCAGTCTGTATCTTCATTTTGAAAACGGCTGCTGGTTTTATAACTGCCAGGCTGTGCATGATGTAAAAGCGGATTTTGAGCAGGTGTTTAAGGTGAGTGAAGAGGTAACCAGCCGGTACAAAGGCAACCGAAGTCTGACACTGCGGTTCGGGGAATGTATTCTGCGTCTGCTCAGCCCGTTAATGTAAAAAATCTGTTATGAACAGAACATAAAAAAGCGTGTAAATGATATAGGGGTCTGTTTTCCCGGTCATTTACACGCTTTCTTTTTTGTTTTTGGCAGTGCTATGTTATCAATACTGGTGAATGATAACTTCTTTCCCCAGTCGCTGCAGCTGTACGGTCAGTTTTTCAATGACTACATTGCGCAGACGAATCCCCGGTTTAATCTGTTCATAGGCCGGGTTCAGCTGTGTGCCGAAGAAAAGGGTGATACGATCCGCCCGCAGAAGCTGATTCAGCAACATAGTCGCCCCGTTTTCCGGCAGGTTATCCAGCTGATTGTTTTCCAGCAGCTCACAACAGCGGTTCATGGTGATAATCCCTTCGGTTACCAGATCGATGCCGTTGATATGAGAAATCGGCGGAACTTCACTGGTCAGAAGATCGTGGTCATCGGTGGTCAGTTCCATGCCGCTTTCACGGGAAAATACCTGAGCAGTGGTGCCGCCGCAGATAATTTTGCGCCCGTGGGAACGCATAAACTCATCCACCATACGGCTATCGTCTTCTTTATTCTGCGGCAGACCGGTCAGGATTGCACATTCCCGTGCCTGACGCATCTGTACGGCAACACCGGTGGTGTCATCGCCCGGTTCGCTGATGTAATAACTCATACAGATGGCAATGATCTGGTCTACCAGTTCCTGAGCGCTGCATTTCAGATTTACATTTTCTTTCAGAGCTTTTACAAGCCCTTTTGTCTGCAGCCCCATCGGCAGAGTAAGGCCCAGACCGGCTTCTGTTACCCCGTCACTGCTGATAAACAGCAAATCCCCTTCGTTCAGTTTCAGATGGGCTTTGTTAATCAGTTTGCCGAAAATCTCTTCGCTTTCCCGTTCTACCACTTCTACAAAGCCGTTTTTAATCAGAATCGGCGGCAGCCCGTCAAAGTCAATGATTTCCACGTCGCCGTCCGGTGAAATTTTCAGAATGGTAAAAGTGGAATAGGCAACTCCTCGCACCGAACATACCGGCAGAGTCCCTACAATTGTCTCAACAATGTCCTGCATCGGAACTTTGCTGCTGACCATTTTCGAGATAATCTTTGTTGTCAGATTTGACAGAATATTGGCTTTTACGCCGCTGCCAAGCCCGTCAGAAAGCACAACCACTGTTTCGTCTGGATTACGAACGATTTCAACCGAATCGCCGCAGGTAACTTCACCATGTTTAATTAACTGGGTTTTACCAACTTCGCAGATTAAACTCATTGATCAAGCTCCTTTTCCTGATTGAACTGTTTGATTAAGTCGAGCAGAATAATTTTGGTGTCAGCGGTTGTTTCCCCTAACAGGCTGGCAATCTGCTGAGCAACATACATCTGGTTATTGATAACCTGAGTTGCTTTACTCAGAGTTTCCTCACGCATTTTATCCAGCTCGGCACGTTTCATTTCATCTTTTGTAATATCGGAAATAATAGCCATATACAGATTCTGGGTACCCTGCATTCGCACTACATTCTGGCGGGTTACCAGATTCAGATCATCGTAGTGTACAATCAGATCTTTCATACCGCGGCCAGTCTCTACAACCTGTTCAAAATCGCGGTGGTCGATGTATTCAAATACCGCATTTCCCACCTGAAGATTATACGCTTTAAACATATCGCGGGCTGCCGGATTGAATTCCTGAATGATGAAGTCCTGGTCAAAGATAATGATAGCACTCGGATTGCTTCGAATTGCGGTGTTTGCAGTGGATTCCGCACGACCACGCATATAGGTCTGGCACATTTTTTCCTCTGCCTGACCTCTTGCCACTGCCAGTGCTTTTTCATAGCAGCTGTCGTAACCGCAGGCACCACAGTTCATTACTTTTTTGTTGTACTGTTTCAGATTAGACAGAATTTCGCGGATACGAGCGGTTTCTACTTTCGCCGGTTCTTTGTAGCGATTTTCAAATACGCGGCTGGTATCTGGTGTTTCAGCAAAATGACGGATTGGTTTATTGCTGTATTTATGGTAATAGTTTTTGATTTCCATTTTCTTTTCCAGAATACCGCGTTTTTCTAAACCGAACCCGCCCACACATCCGTTGCGGCAGCCATCCAGTTCCAGAAAACGACAGGCGAAATCCGGTGTTTTTTCCAGCTCTTCCAGTGCAGCAATACAGGTACTTAAACCAGACAGATACTGCACTTCGTTGCTGTTTACAACACCCCGGTCTACCATAATCTGCATCAGTTCACCGGCCATGGCCAGCGGTGCCCCCAGAGGTTTATACTGGGTCAGTTCCACTTCCACTTTCGCCAGTTCTTCCTTGTCCACTTTGCGGCTGAAAATAAAATCCAGTGCCTGGTCAAGAGTCAGAGTTAAATCGATATCGCTGTCTCGTCCTACCATGCTGAGGCACGGAGAAATATGCACTACTTTAATATCCGAACCATATTTCTGTTTTAAGAGACGAGCATGCACCACGGCTTCATCTTCAATTGGAGCCAGATGTTCTAGCAGTTTCGGGAATTTTTGCTCGATTAAGTTGACTATAATCGGGCAATGACTGGAAATAATATATTTGTCAGTATTCTGAAGCAGGTTTGCATAAGTATCAAGGAATGGTTCTGCATTGACAGCGATTTCTTCAATGGCGTAAAAACCAATCAGTTTTAAGCGGGCCCATAGTTCTTCCTGGCTCCACTGATTAAAATGATTTACGAAAACCGGAGTCAGACTGAGAACCACTTTTTCGGTTTTCAGCATCTGCTCCAGTTTTGGAATCTGATCGATGATACTTTTGGTATACTGCGGGCATTCTTTTACACAGCGACCGCACAAAACGCACTGATCCGTCATGATTTTGGCCTGACCGGTACGGAAACTGATTGCTTTTACATCACAGTTTCGCAGGCAGCGGTAACAGTCCCGGCAGTTACCCATATTATTAATAATTGGAAACATAGACTAGTCCTCCTGTAAGCAGATTTCAACAAGACGAGGCACGTCGGCTACGGTGATATGCTGGTAGGTTTCTCCGTTCACACGCACAATTACACCGTCAGCACACTGGCTCTGGCAGAAAGAGCCAGCCAGTTCAAACAGCACTTCACCGGCAGCTTCGCGGCGTTCCAGCTCAACCTGTAAAGCCTGTGCAATTAATGGTGCGCCTTTTAAATGGCAGGCGCTGCCCATACAAATCTGAATTTTTTTGGTCATGTCGCATTCCCCTTATGATTTATCTAATAAATTAATTATACTTATTAACAGGAGATAGAGCAAGGGGGGAAAATTCGTTTCCATCCATTCCCTAATGAAATACCGGCAGCTATGGGTTATACTGACAAAGACGAAAACAAGGAGGTAGTATGATGAATCAGCGAAAAACCTTGGCGGTAGTCACAGCATGTATTCTAAGCTGTAGCCTTATGTTTGGTGGCGGGCCGGCCCTGGCCGATACGACTTATAAAGTAAAAGCAGGTGATTCCCTGTATAGTATCGCCAGCAATCATAAGATTACCGTGGAAGAACTGAAACAGGCCAATAATCTGAAAAACTCCCGCATTCTTGCCGGGCAGACACTGCAGATTCCGGCCGACTATGCATCCCATCGTGTGGTCAGCGGAGAATCGCTTTATAAGCTGGCGAAACAGTATGGATGCACAGTCAGTGAAATTAAAAAGTTAAACGGCCTGTCAGGCAATGTCATTCAGCCTGGACAGATTTTGAAAATGCCGGCTGGCGGCAGTAAAACAGGCAGTAATACGACTGTAAAAGTTACGTCCTCCCGCGGGGGAGCCTATCAGCGCACCTACACGCAGGCCGAGTGGGATATGCTGGCGCAGGTGGTTTACGGAGAGGCTCGCGGTGAAATCTATGATGGTCAGGTAGCCGTGGCGGCTGTTGTGCTGAACCGTATGGAGCATGACGGATTTCCGGATACTATGCGCGGTGTTGTATTTCAAAAAAATGCGTTCACTTGTGTCAGTGACGGCCAGTATTATATGACGCCAGACCGTACGGCCTATCAGGCAGCTCTGGAAGCTATGCAGGGCACTGACCCGACCGGCGGATGTCTGTATTACTGGAATCCGGTGACGGCAACGAGCCGGTGGATCTGGACAAGGACGATTGAGATGCGAATTGGTAACCACGTATTTGGTAACTAGAAGGACACGCTAATTTTTCATCTGGCTGTGTTGTTTTGGATTTTTCTTGCCTTGCGTACCTCAAAGTACGCGTCGCTCGAAAAATCCAAAGCCGCCTTGCCAGATAAAAAAATTTCTGTGTCCTTTTGTTTATGTATCTAGATTTCTGTACCCTGTATATTTAATCCCGTTTTCTTCTCTTGTAACTGGCTGACGATTTACATATTGCAGTGCTTCAATGCAGTCGCCGATGATTGTATCGGCAATTTTCTGATTGTGTATATCTCCGCGCTGAGCCGAGAACCACTGGCTGGCGTTGAGTCGGGCACCTACCCGGATGGTTAGTTTTGCCTCTGCAGCTTTTGCAAGCATCAGCGGCGGGATAGAGAGACACTCTGTGCCGATGGCACTGAGCAGGCGTCTGGATACACAATGCGGCCCGTGAGAAGGTGTTGCCAGCCCGATGAAGGGAAACAGTTTTAACCTCCGGTTCAGCTTCTCACGGTAATGAAGAACCAGACGGGCTGTTTCCGAGCGAAAGCCGATATACGGGTAGCAGTTGGTCAGCGCCAGGTCACAGTTTCGATACAGAGTCTCACAGATTAAATCCTGCAGGCAGGATGCATAATCGCCCTGTAAATCACCGTCTGTAAATAATACGGCATCGGCTCCCAGTTTTAAAGCGCATTCGGCACCCCAGCTGCGCGGCACATCGATACCCAGCGGCAGCGGATATTCAATCAGTGCAAGGCGGGAGGCCAGAGGATGTGCCAGCACCGCGTTGCGGGTATTATCGGTGCAGCCGTTTAATACCGGGATTACCACATCCAGCGAGAATAACTGCGCCAGATTATCCAGAACCGCCTGTATATTTTCTTCTTCATTGTAAGCCGGAATGACAGCAGCAAGCATAAGAATCCCTCCCCTGTAATATACGGCAGGCGGATTGTCCAGGTTCCGGAAGAGTGATTCTCAGAAATGTTTCACGTGAAACATTTGAATTCCTGTTGTCTGTATTGACATTCCAACAGGCTGCGGTAAAATAGAAAAGGTATTTTAACATCGTGTTAACATGAATACATAGTATCTGTTATAGCCTGATGGGGAAGAAGAGGAACGGGAATGTCTTTGTTTGAAATGTTGCTGGTGGTCTGCCCACTGGTATTTTTTGCGGCCTTTGTGGATGCCATTGCGGGCGGCGGCGGGCTGATTTCGCTGCCGGCTTATATGATTACCGGGATGCCGGCTCACATGGCCATTGCATCCAATAAATTTTCTGCGGCGGTGGGAACCCTCATTGCTACGGTGCGATTTATCAAGAGCGGAAATCTGCATATGAAAGCAGCGCTGCAGACGGCTGCGTTTGCTCTGGTGGGTTCGGTTATCGGGGCAAAACTGGCCCTGTTTACCAGCGATTACTATCTGCGGATTGCTATGATGATTCTGCTGCCCTGCGTGGCGGTGTTCGTGCTGTTTAACCGGCGGCAGATGGGCGAAGAAAGCCGTTTTGAGCAGCTGAGCCGTGCAAGAGTGTTTTTTGGCATGCTGGCAGCGGGGATGCTCATCGGGATTTATGATGGCTTTTTCGGCCCGGGCACAGGTACGTTTTTAATTCTGGCATTTACAACGGTATTGGGCTTTGATTTAAAACGGGCCTGCGGCAATACCAAAATTGTAAACCTCACAACCAATGTGTCGGCGCTGGTCGTATTTATTCTGGCCGGTCAGGTGTATTATGCGGTTGCCATTCCGGCTATGTTCTTTTCCATTCTGGGCAACTGGCTGGGCAGCGGCCTTGCAATTAAGAAAGGTGCCAGATTTGTTCGTCCGGTTATGATTTTTGTGTTATGTTTACTGTTTATCAAAATGATATATGATTTTGTTCTGACAGCGCTGTAATGCACAGCGCTGTTTTTTTCTGCATATTTTATAATATTTGACGACAGTATTTGAGAACCGAGGTGTAACACAATGAGTGAACGGTTTCATCCTGGCGATTATGTGACCAGGATTTCGCATCAGAAAGATGTACTGTTTCGAATTGAGGCAATTCAGCAGCAGAACGGAAAAAAACTGGCACTGCTGAAAGGGGTGGATTTGCGGTTATGTGCCGATGCGCCACTGGAGGATCTGGTTGAGCCAACAGCGCAGGAAATCAACCGGTACCGGCAGGTGTATGTAAAGCGCAGTACCGACCTGATGCGTGGAATTGAGCGGCGCCGGAAGGATGTTATTGGTGATTTTCTGTCCAGAGCCAAGATTAATTACAAGAAAAACGAATGTCACCAGCTGGAGATGTTTGAACTGCCCGGTACCGTGCTCCACATTGACGGTGATAAGGAATATCTGGATTTGTGTCTTTCCACTTACCGGCAGCTGAATATCCGTGCCACTGGATTTTATGTGCCTGAGGAGCGGCAGCCCGAAGAAGTGAAAGCGCTTCTGATGGAATATACTCCTGATATTCTGATTCTGACCGGCCACGACGGTTTACTGAAAAACCGGAAGAATTTTTCCAGTCTGGAAAACTATCGACACTCCGGGCACTTTGTGCGGGCTGTTCGAAAAGCAAGGGAGTT
>JAFQEO010000033.1 GCA_017399005.1 Peptococcaceae bacterium
AATATAAATACGCCATACAGCCTGCATGATATGAATGTAATTGCCTTTGAAGTGGAGGAGGATACAATCACCATGCGAACCCAGTCCGGTATGATAAAAACAGAAGGACTTTCCAGCCAGGTGGATGGTTATGTGATATTTAAAAACGTGCAGTGGGATTTCAGTTATGTGTATCTGCTGGATTTTACCGGCAATATCGGTACCTTTACTGGTGAAAAGATGTTTCTGAAAGATTTTATCACAACCTTTCAAAATGCAGGGTTCAGCGTAATGGATGAAACCTTTGGCTATAACCAGAGCCGCTTTACCGGCTATTTATCGATAAACCGGACGGTAAAAGAATGCAGCATCGAAATTTACCACGAAGGCGATATGATTTATGTGGAGAAAAACGAATAGAAATAGAAAAATCCTGTAGTCAAACTTGATTGGACTACAGGATTTTTTGTATATTCTGATTGTTTTTTATTTCTTTTCTCCCAGAAGTTCGCTGACCATAGTGGAACCCAGTACCATAACAGCGCCGATAACGCCCCAGAGACCGATATTTTCCTGCAGAATCAGTGCGGAAAGGATAATGGCCACAACAGGGTCAATGTAGCTGAATAAGGCGATTGTCTGCGCTTTCAGGCCACTCATAGAGCCAAAGTACAGAGTATAGGCGATACCGGTATGCACAATCCCCACAAAAATCAGCATTATAATGGAAACTGGTGTGAATGTGATATCGGCGAAATTTTCTGTCAGCAATGTGTAAGGCAGCAGTGCGACAGCTGCAGTACCCAGCTGCATAATGGTTTTGTCGTAGGCGGAGATATCTTTGATATACTGGTTCAGAATTACTACAATGGCATAAAAGGTGGCGGCACCCAAGCCCAGCAGAATCCCTTTCAGCTCGCTCATACCGGCAAAACCGCTCTGCGGAATACCGGATACAAACACCATACCTGCAAGTGCTACAGCCACGCAGACGGCTTTTAACGGTGTCAGCCGTTCTTTAAACAGAAACGGCGAAACCAGTACCACGATGACTGGTGCCATGTAGTAGCACAGGGTGGCGGTTGCCACGGTGGTATACTGATATGCCTCAAACAGCAGAATCCAGTTAAAGCCGATTAATGCGCCGGAGATTACCAGAAACACAAGATTACGTCTGATTGCCTCGGTAGAAAGTTTATCCCGTTTGATTACCAGCACAAGCAGAAGCAGAAACGCAGTGCCGATAATGCCTCGTGCCAGAGCCAGAAGGCTGGAAGGCAGCGGAATATATTTGCGGAAAATGCCGATGGTACCAAAGATGGTCATAGCGGCAATCATCATCAGTTTGTCTCGATTATTGTTCAAGTGTGTCACTCCTCTGTTACAGTTTCTCTACAGTATAACCTATTGCTTGCAATATGGTCAATAAGATGGCGCAATGTATACAGAACAATGCGCAAACAATTCTGCATTGCAGGAAGTGGGCGATATTGTTATAATGGGAGAAACCGATGAAAGACAGGAGAGAACAGCTATGGAGTGGGAAGAATATTTTCCGGACGGCATTGCGATGGTGGCCGGTGCGAAGCAGCGTATTGAGGGTGAGGACAAGCCGATTCGCTATGTAAACGGCCGGTATAAGCTGTGCGGTGAAAAAGAAAGCCGCTGGCTGTATAACATCACCTATCAGGTGGATGGCGATAATCTGCTGATTATTGAGCAGGAACAGGATAACGAGATTCGTCTGCCGCTTGTGCAGGTGGAATATTTAAAGCTGCGTCCGTTTTATTTTGCGGCTTGTATAGGCTTTAAGGCTTTCGTTTTTTATAATGACCAGGCGCGTTAAAATTGCGCAGCACTGTGTCTTTGGATAAAGAAAGGCTCTTAAGCGCTGGAAAATTAATGCTTGACAAATAATCACAGAATTTATATACTAAGTTTCGTAGAAGACAGCAAAGGCGCTGTGAGCGGAGACGCTTGCAGTGCCTTTTTATTTTATTCCAGAAAGAACTGTGTAAAAATTGTGTAACGGATAACACATGGAGGGGTATGAAATGGAAACCGCAGCTATGAATGTGCCTGATATGTTTGGCAGCATGGTATTCAACGATGCAGCGATGAAAGCCAAACTGCCGAAAGATGTTTATATGAAACTGAAAGAAACAGTTGATTCCGGTGTGGCTCTGGACCCAACAGTAGCCGATGTTGTAGCCAATGCTATGATGGACTGGGCAATGGAAAAGGGAGCGACTCATTTTTCACACTGGTTCCAGCCGATGACCGGTATTACTGCTGAAAAACACGACAGTTTTATCACACCGGTGCCAGGCGGCAAAGTTATGATGGATTTCTCCGGCAAAGAATTAATCAAAGGGGAATCGGATGCATCCAGCTTCCCGTCCGGCGGTTTGCGTGCGACGTTTGAAGCTCGCGGCTACACTGCATGGGACCCTACTTCCTACGCATTTATCAAAGACCATACGTTATATATTCCAACCGTATTTGCTTCCTACAGCGGCGAAGCACTGGACAAAAAAACACCGCTTCTGCGTTCGGTAGAACTGGTAAACAGAGAAGCCGTGCGTCTGCTGCATATTCTGGGCAAAACCGATGTTACCCGTGTAACCACAACAGTTGGTCCAGAACAGGAATATTTTCTGGTGGATCGTGCGCTGTCGTATAAACGCAAAGATATTCTGTTTACCGGCCGCACATTGTTTGGTGCAAAACCTCCAAAAGGGCAGGAACTGGAAGACCACTATTTTGGTGCTATTAAACCAAGAATCACAGCATTTATGGAAGATTTAAACGAAGAACTTTGGAAACTGGGGGTTCTGGCAAAAACAGAACACAATGAAGTGGCTCCTGCACAGCACGAACTGGCGCCAATCTTTACTACAACCAATATCGCTACCGACCACAATCAGCTGACAATGGAGGCATTAAAAGATGTGGCCCGCAGACACGACTTATCCTGTCTGCTGCACGAAAAACCATTTGCTGGAGTAAACGGTTCCGGGAAACATAACAACTGGTCTATGTCCACAAATACAGGGGAAAATCTGCTGCGTCCGGGCAAAAAACCAGAAGAGAATATTCAGTTCCTGCTGTTCCTGGTTGCTATCGTAAAAGCAGTGGATGAGTATCAGGATTTACTGCGTGTATCGGTTGCAACTGCCGGCAATGACCATCGTTTAGGTGCCAACGAAGCTCCTCCGGCTATTATTTCCATGTTCCTGGGCGAAGATTTGAGCGATATTCTGGAATCTTATGAAAACGGTCTGGAATATGTGCCGGTTACCCGTCAGCAGATGGAAACCGGGGTTGCTGCTGTGCCAAGTTTCCAGAAAGATACTAGTGACCGCAACCGTACTTCTCCGTTTGCATTTACCGGGAATAAATTTGAGTTCCGTATGCTGGGTTCTGCTTCGTCTATTTCCGATACCAATACCGTTATGAATACTATCGCTGCCGATGCTATCGGTTACATTGCCGACCAGCTGGAAGGCGCGGAAGATGTAATGGCGAAGGCAAAAGAAATCATCCGCGATATTGTAATCAAACACAAACGGATTATTTTCAACGGCAATAACTATTCGGACGAATGGGTACATGAAGCAGAAAGAAGAGGTCTGTTGAATCTGAAAAACACTGCCGATGCAATCCCGCATCTGGTAGACGAAAAAAATATTGCCCTGTTCACAAAACATGGCATCTATACAGCGGAAGAGGTTCATTCCCGCTGCGAAATCCTGCTGGATAACTACTGCAAAGTTCTGCACATTGAAGCGCTGACCATGCTGGAAATGTCCAAAAAAGAAATCATTCCTGCGGTGTCCCGCTATCTGAAAGAAATGAGCACAACTGCTGCATCCATTAAATCGGTAGTTCCAGATGCCGACTGCTCCATGCAGGAAAGCATTATTACAAAAGTAGCTGCATTATCCGGTTCTCTGTACAAGAAAACAGAGGCTCTGAATGCAGCGGTTCTGGCAACCAAAGAACACGAGGAAAATATCGAGGACCGTGCCCAGTATTATAAAAACAGTATTTTCCCAGGTATGCAGGAACTGCGTGCTGTTGCCGATGAACTGGAAACGCTGGTGGGCGAAGAATACTGGCCGTTCCCTACTTACGGTGATTTATTGTTTAAAATTTAAAACGACACATTTATTTTTCATAAAGCTGTGTTGTTTTGGTTTTTCTCGTCTTGTGTATTGTTGGGGCGGATGACTACATCCGCCCGTTGCATAAGGAGAAAAAAAGGGTCGATGTGCTGGCGCGTTTTTCTGCGCTGAATCGACCCCTACAAAATTAAAAACCGTCTTGCTATATGAAAAATGTCCAGTGTCGTTAGGGATAGAATAGCAAATAGAAGGAGATAATCATAGACAGGTGGTTATCTCTTTTTTGTTGTAGTTTTCAGACATAAGAAAAGACCACGCATTTCTGCGTGGTCTGGAGATTACTTTATAAAATAATTTACTTGAAAATCAGAATGTTGCTGATTTCCTTGCCTGGTGTCGGCAGGGTGTGTCCCGGTACATATAAACCGGAAGAGGAGCCGCTATCCATACAGATTGCATGAACAGCCCCCAGCTGACGCATAACCTCTGCCATCTGGTTCAGCGTGCATTTTACACCAGCCACCAGCAGAATGTCACCGCTGCTGGTAACACCCACTGCACTGCGAGCTACCGCTAAATCAAATCCGGCAGAATCACCAAACCCTTCTTTGGCAGGGTTGGCAATATTTTTACCGTCTTTCAGAAGCATTGGCCCGGCACCAACTGCTGTACGCACATCCGACCAGTCCAGTTTTGCACCGGCCTGATTGGTATAGCCCACATGATAGGACACTTTTGTGCCTTTCTTCAGTGCATCGGCAGAAGCAGCTTTATTACCGGTAAACAGTAATACATAACCGTTATCTGGAATATTAGCGGCTTTTTTGCTGATTACCGATACCACTTCCCCATTCTGTACAACCAGGGAAGTTCCTGCCGCATAATCGGTGGATTTCCCGTAGGCGCTTGTGTAAAGTACAACGGTATTGCTGTCTGCTGCCGGTGTGTGATTTACCAGAGAGACATTATAAACGGTACCGCCTGCTGTAGCGGTTACTGCGCTGCGAACGATATCCATTTTTACACTGCCGGTTTTGGTGAAACCAATGGTACTGCCGGTACCTTCTGCGTGAATCAGGTTGCCGTTTTTAATCAGAATCCCGTAAGGGTCCTGCGATTTTGTGCTGTCATAATTCTGGAAGTAGCTGCCGTTTATCGCAGCTTTAGCGGATGTCCGCTGTGCCAGACTTTTCATGGCTTCTGTCTGACCGATTGCGTTCTGCGCCAGTACAACATCTGCTTTCAGATTAGAGGATTTCGGCACAAGCACATAATTAACCGGTGTATTTTTACCATCGATGGATACAGCCTGACGTTTGGCAAATACCTTCTCGATTTCCGGAACCTGAACAGCTTTGCCGTCTTTCTGGATGTACAGAGCCTGTTCATTGTTTCCGTAACTTGCATCCCAGATTGCAGATACTGCTTTCACAGGAATGTAGGTTGTGCCGTCTACAATCATTGGCGATGCATCCAGCGAAGCTTTTTTGCCGTTTACTGTGATATTGCTGGAACCAACGGTAAGAACCGCAGTTGTTTTATTCGATTTCAGTGTCAGCTCTTTTTTCTTTGCGTCATAAGCCAGATTTGCCTCAAAGGTGCTGGCCATATCGCGTGCCGGCAGGAATACAAGATTGCCGGTGGCTTTTGCTTCTATAGAAGTTGCTTTGCTGTCTACATATACCTGCAGCGTATCGTCCGCTGCGAATGCCGGACAGGTAAAGCAGAACAATACAAGAAGAACAACAGCCAGTAATGCGTTCCGTTTCAGGGAACTCATAAAGAAAACCCTCCTCCTTTCTGAACGAAATAGTTGTAAGGTTATATAAAAAATTAAATTCAAAAGTAACAAAAAAGTTACATTGATAGTATACCTGCTTTTGATGAAAAAGTCCAGTTTTATTTGAAAATTTGAAGGATAAAATTATGAAAAAAACAAAACCTATTGCATTAGAAAAATGAGTCGTCCCGGATTGACAGTTAACTATATACGGTATCGTAAATACAAAGGAGAAATATTATTAAAAAAGATATATTTTTCCTTATTAATTGTCGATGCTATAATGAACTAACAATGGATATGAAGGGATGCGAAACAATGGAAACTTTATATTATAACGGTGACATTATCACCATGGAAGGCGAACATGATTATGCAGAGGCAGTGCTGGTAGCCGATGGCAAAATTAAAGCGACTGGCAATTATAATGAGGTAGCAGCACAGAAAGCAGATGACTGCGTTCTGTACGACTTACAGGGAAAAACTCTGATGCCTTCTTTTATTGACGGCCATGGCCATATCACAATGGCAGGACCGCAGTATCTGACCAGAGCTAATCTGGAAGATGCAAAATGCTTTGATGACATTGTAGCAATTCTGAAAAAATATATTGCGGATAATCAGATTCCGGCCGGGCAGCTGGTTATGGGTTGTCTGTATGACCACAACTATCTGGCGGAAGGAACCCATCCGGATAAAAAAGTGCTGGATCAGGCTTCTACAGAACATCCGATTGTTATCAATCATGCATCTGGTCATATGGGGTCTGTAAACTCGCTGGTATTAAAACTGGCTGGTGTGGATGAAAACACGGAGGAAATTCCAGGCGGTCTGATTGACCGTTATCCGGGTACAAAAGAACCTACCGGCTATCTGGAGGAAACAGCCCTGATGGCAGTTGCTGCTATGGGAAATAAAGATGCAAGTGTGACCAGTGCCGGGGTGGATGGCGAAGAGGAAGCAGAAGATCTTCTGGTTAAAATTCAGGATTTTTATGCCTCTTACGGTATCACAACGGTACAGGATGGCGGCACTTCCGGTGCCGGGCTGAAAGCAATGCGTCATGCCGGGAAAAACGGTCGTCTGAAACTCGATATCGTTACCTATCCTAGCCCTCTGCCGCAGATGTGTCCGGAAGGTGTTGACAATGTGATGGCAGAAAATCAGGATATCGTAGGTCAGTATGTAGATCATGTGAAAATCGGCGGGTATAAAATTCTGCTGGATGGTTCTCCACAGGGTAAAACCGCCTGGATGCGGGAACCGTATGAAAATTCCGGCGATTATTGCGGGTATCCATGGCTGCAGGACGAACAGGTGCATGAATGTATCCGTAAAGCGCTGGCCGATAATCAGCAGTTACTGACTCACTGCAACGGCGATGCGGCATCACAGCAGCTGCTGGACATTTATGAACAGGAACTGGCTGCTTCCGATAATCCAAATAAAATGAATCTGCGTCCGGTGATGATTCACTGCCAGACGGTAGGCGATGACCAGTTGGACCGCATGGTGAATCTGAACATGATTCCATCGATTTTTGTGGGTCATACCTGGTACTGGGGCGATGTACATCTGAAAAACTTCGGGGATACAAGAGGCCGCAGAGTAAGTCCGGTGAAATCGGCACTGGATAGAGGGCTGGTATACAATTTCCATACCGATACTCCGATTACAAGACCTATCCTGCTGCACAGCGCATGGGCGGCAGCAAACCGTATTACCCGCAGTGGTGCAGAAATCGGGCCGGAACAGCGTGTAAGTGCTTATGAAGCGTTAAAAGGCATTACCATCAACTCGGCATATGCTTATTTTGAGGAAGACAGCAAAGGCTCTATCAAAGCCGGAAAACGCGCCGACCTGGTCATTCTGTCGGATAATCCGCTGAAAGTCGATACTATGGCAATTCGTGATATTCGCGTACTGGAAACCATCAAAGACGGTGAAACCATTTATAAAGCTGAATAAAAGAAAAAACAAATCCGAAGCATAAAAAAACATCCTGTTCTCCGAAAAGGGGAGCAGGATGTTTTATGTTTTTTATAATATTGTTTTAATCAGAAATTAGAAAATTGGAACAACAGCGCCTTCATAGTTTTCGTTGATGAAGGTTTTTACTTCTTCGCTGGTCAGAGCTTTTACTAAAGCCTGAACTTCTTCAGATTCTTCGTTGCCTTCTTTTACAACCAGAATGTTAGCGAATGTCTGAGCAGCTTCGGATGCAGCATCTTCACAAGCCAGAGCGTCTTTTGCAACGTTCAGACCAGCTGGAATAGCATAGTTGCCGTTGATTACGGAGAAGTCAGCGCTGTCCAGTGTTGGAGGCAGAGCAGCAGCTTCGATTTCCTGGATATCTACATTGTATGGGTTTTCAACGATATCCTGTTTGGTAGCGTTCAGGCCAGCACCTTCAGCCAGTGTGATGATGCCTTCTGCCTGCAGCAGCTGTAATGCACGAGCTTCGTTGGTGGTGTCGTTTGGTACAGTGATGATAGCACCTTCTGCGATTTCATCCAGAGAAGCATGTTTGGTGGAATAGATACCAAATGGTTCGTAGTGGATAGCAGCTACGCTTACCAGGTGTGTGCCGTTTTCAGCATTGAAATCGGTCAGATATGGCTGATGCTGGAAGTAGTTAGCAACGATTTCGTCGTTTTCAACAACATTGTTTGGAACTACATAGTCTGTAAATTCGGTTACTTCCAGTTTGTAACCTTCTTCAGCCAGAACTTCACCGGCTACAGCCAGAATTTCAGCATGTGGAGATGGAGAAGCAGCTACAGTGATTACTTTTACTTCAGCGTCATTGTTTGCATCTGCGTTGGTGTCACCGCCGCCGCAGCCAGCCAGCAGACCAACAGACAGTGCTGCTGTTAAAGCGATAGATACAGCTTTTTTCAGTTTCATTGGAAAAACTCCCTTCAAAATGTTTAATATATGCTCACAGAAATCATTCTGTAAAAGCCCTGTTAGATTAGTGCAGGCGTTTGTCGGTTTTTGTTGCGATTTTTAAACCGGCTTCCTGCAGAATCTGTGTGATGATAACCAGCAGTACGATACATACATACATCAATGGTTTATCGTAACGGTAGTAACCGTAACGGATGGCGATATCCCCTAAACCGCCGCCGCCTAATACACCGGCCATAGCGGAATAGCCTAAAATGGTGGTGGCAGCAATTGCAGCCCCTACCAGCAGGGAAGGTTTGGATTCCGGCAGCATAACTTTGGTGATAATCTGCCAGTTGTTTGCGCCCATAGACTGTGCCGCTTCGATAACGCCAAAGTCGATTTCACGCAGAGAGGATTCGATTAAGCGGGCAATGTATGGCGCTGCACTGAATACCAGCGGTACGATGGTTGCGTTTGCCCCGAAGCTGGTGCCGGTAATCATGGTGGTAATCGGCATAATCATAAAAATCATCAGCAGGAATGGAACCGAACGCAGCAGGTTTACGATAACCCCCAGCACCGAATTTAAAACCGGCATTGGACGAATCCCGTCTTTGGAGGTGATAACCAGAATAATCCCGATTGGAATCCCGAAGAGATAGCTGAGCAGAGTGGAAGCCAGTACGATATACAGCGAGATACCGGTATTGCTTACAATCATCTGCCAGTTTTCAGCGGCTGTTGTGAACAGATCTACGATAAGTTCGAGCATCCGGCAACCTCCTCTACAGTAACATGTTTATTTTCCAGATATACCAGAATACGTTCCAGATTTACCTGATTTACGCCTTCCGGAATCTGAATCATCATCTGGCCGAAGGTTTGTCCTTCCATAACACGGGTGTCGGCAGCCAGAATATTTACCGGTGTTTTACATTCCATAATCATGTTGGCGATAACCGGTTCCATTGCGGCAGTACCGTCAAAAATCAGACGATAGCACTGAGCTGCGTTGAAGTCAGGCAGCTTGCGGTCTTCCGGGAATACCAGACGACGGGTTGCCTCGTGTTTCGGGCGGGAGAATACTTCCGATACCGTGCCGGTTTCTGCAATCACGTGGTTGTCGATGATGGCAACTTTCTGGCAGATTTCCTCGATAACCGCCATTTCATGCGTGATAATAACAACGGTAATGCCCAGACGTTTGCTGATATCTTTCAGCAGATTTAAGATAGAACGGGTGGTTTTCGGGTCTAAGGCGCTGGTTGCCTCGTCGCACAGCAGAACTTTTGGATTGGTTGCCAGTGCACGGGCAATTGCCACACGCTGTTTCTGACCGCCGGATAACTGCGATGGATAGGAATCCTCTTTCGTTTCCATATCAACGATTTTCAGCAGTTCTCTTGCGCGGGCTACCGCTTCTTCTTTTTTGATGCCGGCAATTTCCATCGGGAAGCAGATATTCTGCAGCGCTGTACGCTGCATCAGCAGGTTAAACTGCTGGAAAATCATCCCCATAGACTGACGGGCTTTGCACAGCTCTTTGTGAGACAGTGCGGTTAAATCCTGGCCGTCGAAGATTACAGTACCGGAAGTCGGTTTTTCTAAGAAGTTGATGCAGCGAACCAGAGTACTTTTCCCTGCGCCGCTTAAACCGATGATACCGAAAATTTCGCCGGGATAAATATCCAGGTTGATATGTTCCAGCGCAACTGCCGGACCGTTTTTCCCTGGATAGCTTTTATAGAGATCTTTGATCTGTATAATAGGCTGAGTCATGGATTACTCCTTTCAAATTTGTACCGTATACATGAGCAGGAGACAGGAATCAGCAACGGATAAAAAAGAAACCCCTGCTGTCAGCAGACAGAAGGGGGTACATTGCTTTATATAAGCGTGAGCCATTCTTATCTGCCAGATTTCAATCTGCAGGATTTAGCACAGCACCTTGCAAAAAGTATTTTCACAAGGCCAGTTGCCGGGTTTCATCGGGCCAGTCCCTCCACCTCTCTGGATAAGAGCAAATAATATAATATTTGTATTAAAAAATATAGCACGAATAGCGGGAGATGTCAATATGTCACAGGGATATTCAGCAATTATTTTTAAATAAAGACAGCGAAAGCTAACGAAATGTTAATATAGCAAATTATCATTATATCCATGGCAATTAAACGATAACAGTTATGAAAAAGTTTTTATCTGAAAATTATGTTTTTCTGTTAAAATCTTGTCTTTGCATGAAAAAGTTATTATAATAAAGTTGCTGAAATTTGAAATACAACCGTGTAATAACGGTAATCAGAAATACCTGCAGGCATTGCAGAAACAATAAGGAGGATTTCACATTATGAAAATTCATGAATCCGGCGAAGACTATTTAGAAACGATTTTACTGCTGTATCGCAAACAGGGCTATGTGCGTTCTACCGACGTTGCCAATGCCATGAACTATACCAAGGCAAGTATCAGCCGTGCCGTAAAAATTCTGAAAGAAGAAGATTACATCTACATGGATCCGAATAAAATGATTTTCCTGACCGAAAAAGGGGAAAAGAAAGCACTGGAAATTCATGAGCGTCATGAAGTAATCCGTGAATTTCTGATGGTGGTACTGAATGTGGATGAAGAAACCGCTGACCACGATGCATGTCATATTGAACACGTAGTAAGTCCGGTGACATTTGAAGGTATCAAAAAACTGCTGCGTGACACAAAGGAAGCGAAAGCCGAATGAAATATTTAACCGAAGAACTCTATCAGAAATCCCAGCTGTTCCGGTTTCCGATGGAGGCCAGTCTGACGCTGGAGGAACTGGCTGAGGAGTTTGAGCTGGATTTAGAAGAGTTTCTGTATGAGGAACTGATGGCAAACGAAGAAGTCTGTCAGAAATATCTGCCGAAGGATTTGTTAAACCGTCTGTTTGATGAACACGGGGAAGTATCGCTGCAGGAGATGGACGATACTCTGCTGCAGGAAATTTCCGCATTCCGTCAGGAAACAGAAAAAGCATGGATGAAAACAGAAACAAAAATTCAGCAGGAAAAGCAGCAGCTCTGGAAAACAGCACAGCCCGGTGTACGCACTCTGCTGAAAATGAATCTGGCAGAGAGTGAAATCCGCCGTGTGTCCGGCATCGATACCGATAAAGTGGTTATGAAGCTGTATCCTGCATGGGATATGAGTAAAGTGGTTACCATGACATTTACCGGTGTAAAAGACGGCTGGATGCGCAATCTGCATCCCGATGATGCCGACTGGTGGCTGGCGGATGAAATTACAGCCGATGAGGAACGGGAAGGGCGTTATGTGCTGTATGCGCTGTTTGGCAATGCAGCGTCTGTTGGCGGAATCCAGTTCAGCTTTGCCGATGTGGAGATTCTGGAACAGGATGACCCTCTCGGGTTTTAAGTTCTGATTTTAAATTTTTATAAAAAAAGAGGCGAATAACCGCATGAATTCGCCTTTTTTGTTTGACTTGCCAAATTACTTTGTACTATAATTGACCTTATATGATAGGGGGAAGTATCATGAACGAACGTTATGATTTTTCTGCCATTGAAAGCAAATGGCAGGCAAAATGGTCTGAAGAAAAAACTTACGCAGTAACGGAAGACAAAACAAAACCAAAATATTATTGTCTGGAAATGTTCCCATATCCATCTGGTAATTTACATATGGGTCACGTGCGCAACTACTCCATCGGTGACGTGGTTGCCCGTTTTAAAACTATGCACGGCTACAATGTGCTGCATCCAATCGGCTGGGACTCTTTCGGGCTTCCTGCAGAAAATGCAGCGATTAAACACAACACAGCGCCTGGCAAATGGACCGTTGAAAATATTGCAAATATGAACCGTCAGCTTCATGCGATGGGCTTAAGCTACGACTGGGACAGAGAGGTTACCACCTGTCTGCCGGATTACTACAAATGGACTCAGTGGTTCTTCCTGCAGTTTTATAAAAAAGGTCTGGCTTATAAAAAAGGCGCATCGGTAAACTGGTGCCCGGGCTGTCAGACAGTACTGGCAAACGAACAGGTTGTTGACGGCCAGTGCGAACGCTGCGACAGCGTTGTTGAAAAAAAATCTCTGGAACAGTGGTTCTTTAAAATCACCGATTACGCAGAGCGTCTGCTGAAAGATTTAGACAAACTGGAAGGATGGCCAAACAAAGTACGTATCATGCAGGAAAACTGGATTGGCCGCAGTGAAGGTGCTCTGTTACGTTTCCAGGTTCAGGAGACCGGTGACTATGTAGAAGTATTCACTACCCGTCCGGATACTACCTTTGGTGTAAGCTATCTGGTACTGGCTCCGGAACATCCTCTGGTGCAGAAACTGGTTGCAGGTACCGAATACGAAGCTGCAGCCGATGCATTTATCAAAGAAGTACAGCAGCTGAGCGAAGTTGACCGTTCCTCCACCGAACTGGAGAAAAAAGGCTTATACATCGGTGCCCATGTTATTAACCCTGCAAACGGACAGGCTGTGCCAGTATTAATTGGTAACTATGTTATCTATGAATATGGTACCGGTGCCGTTATGGGGGTACCTGCCCATGATGAACGTGACTTCTTCTTTGCAAAAAAATATGACCTGCCAATCACCATCGTCGTGCAGCCGGAAGGCGAAGAACTGCGTGTGGAAGATATGGAAGGTGCTTATACCGATGCCGGTATTATGGTGAACTCCGGTAAATTTGACGGCATGAAAAATACCGATGCCAAAAAAGCAATCGTGGATTTCCTGGCCGAAGCAGGCAACGGTGAGTTAAAAGTAAACTTCCGTCTGCGTGACTGGCTGATTTCCCGTCAGCGTTTCTGGGGTGCTCCAATCCCAATCATCTACTGTGACCACTGCGGCACGGTTCCGGTTCCGGAAGACCAGCTGCCGGTATTACTGCCACAGGATGTAGACTTTAAACCAAGCGGCGAATCTCCGCTGAAATATATGGACGAGTTTGTAAACACCACCTGCCCGATCTGCGGCAAACCTGCCCGCCGTGAAACCGATACCATGGATACCTTCGTGTGCTCCAGCTGGTACTACCTGCGTTATACCGACGCACACAACGCGGAACAGGCATTTGCAAAAGAAAATGCAGACCACTGGATGAATGTTGACCAGTATATCGGCGGTGTAGAACATGCTATCCTGCATCTGCTGTACGCTCGTTTCTTCACCAAAGTTCTGTATGATATGGGTCTGGTAAGTGTGGATGAACCGTTCCAGAACCTGCTGACACAGGGTATGGTGCTGATGAACGGCAGCAAAATGTCCAAATCCAAAGGCAACATTGTAAGCCCGGAAACTATCATTGGCAAATTCGGTGCCGATACTGCCCGTCTGTTCATTCTGTTTGCTGCTCCGCCGGAACGCGACCTGGAATGGAACGACTCCGCAGTAGAAGGCTGTTACCGTTTCATCAACCGTGTATGGCGTTTTGTATACGACTATGTACAGAACAGCGAAGGCAAACTGGTGGATTACACAAGCTTTGGCGAATTAAACGGCAAAGACAAAGATATGCGCCGTTTAACCCATACCACCATCAAACGTGTAACCGATGATGCCGGCAGCCGTTTCAACTTCAACACTGCAATCAGTGCTATCATGGAACTGGTGAACGGTCTGTATCAGTACAAAGAACAGGAATACAACAAAGCCGTTATGGCAGAGGCTGTTGACAGCCTGGTATTACTGCTGGCTCCATTTATTCCGCATGTAACCGAAGAACTGTGGCAGGAAATCGGCCACGAAGGCAGCGTTCACAAACAGAGCTGGCCAAACGTGGACGAAAAAGCTCTGGTTGCCGAAGAAGCAACGGTAATCGTACAGATTAACGGCAAAGTGCGTGACAAAGTGGTAATGCCAATGAATCTGGATAAAACAGAAGCTGAAAAACTGGCAATGGAACAGCCGAAAATTGCAGAAGCAATCGCAGGCAAAGACATCAAAAAAGTCGTTGTAGTTCCAAACAAACTGGTAAACATCGTAGTTGGGTAAGAAACGCGAAAACAAAAATATAAACGCTTAGATGGATGCTATCCTGTACAGAACAGGACGGCATCCATTTTTTTAGTTCAGATTCCGAAATATTGTTTGCTGAAGGCGGATATTTTGAATATAGCTGAGGCGGGAGAAATCCCGCTTCGTTTTGTTTGTATGTGAGAGCCGGATTTTATGCGGAGAAGCTATGGAAAGGAAGAAGTATAAACGGGCTTTAAGACAGAAAGAAAACCCGTAAGCGGGTTCGCTTACGGGCAGGAGTAATGCTTTATTTGTCCAGAGCTCTTGTTAAGAATGCTTTGGTGCGTTCGTGTTTTGGATTATTGAACAGTTCTTCCGGAGTGGAATCTTCCAGAATGATGCCGTCTGCCATAAATACGATACGGTCGGAAATATCGCGGGCAAAGCCCATTTCGTGGGTAACTACCAGCATGGTTAAGCCGCTGGCAGCTAAATCTTTCATAACTTTTAATACTTCGCCTACCATTTCAGGGTCAAGCGCAGAGGTAGGTTCGTCAAATAACAATACATCCGGTTCCATGGATAAGGCGCGGGCAATAGCCACACGCTGTTTCTGGCCGCCGGATAACTGGCGTGGACGAGCGTTGATATACTGCAGCATTCCTACATGGTCCAGATATTTTTTAGCGCGTTCTTCGGCTTCCTGACGGTTGCATTTTAACACTTTCATCTGGCCCACAACACAGTTTTCCAGTACGTTCATGTTGTTGAACAGGTTGAACTGCTGGAATACCATGCCTACTTTTGCACAGTACTGATGCACTTTGCCGCCGTCCAGAATGTTTTTGCCATTGTAGAGAATCTGACCACCGTTTGGAGTTTCCAGCAGGTTGATGCAGCGCAGCAGTGTGGATTTCCCGGAACCGGAGGAACCGATAATGGTTACTACTTCGCCTTTGTGTACATCAAAGTTGATATCTTTTAATACGACACGTTCGCCGAATGCTTTTTTCAGATTTTTAATTTGAATGATTGGCTGGTCCATTATTTGTCACCTCGTTTTAAGGTATCGGCACCATTGATAACCGGTTCGGTACCGTAAATGGTGTAGGTGTCTGCACCGTCCATTTTTGTTTCCAGATAGCGCAGAATCTGTGTGATGCTGAAGCACAGCACAAAGTAGATTACGCAGGCGATGAAGAATGCCGGGAAGCTCTGGAAGGTTGCACCGGCTGCCGATTTTGTCTGGAAGAACAGGTCGGTTACACTGATAACGCTCAGTACGCAACTGTCTTTGATGTTGATAATGAACTGGTTACCGGTTGCAGGCAGGATATTGCGAATTGCCTGCGGCAGTACAACATACAGCATGGACTGAAAGTGGGTCATCCCGATGGAATGGGTTGCTTCAAACTGCCCTTTATCAACGGAGATGATACCGCCGCGCACGATTTCCGCCATGTAGGCACCGGTGTTGATGGAGATGATAAACATACCGGCGGTTACCGGGTTTAAACGCAGAGAGAACAGGAACCCGGCACCGTAATAGATAACCATAGCCTGTACCATCATTGGTGTGCTGCGGAACAGCTCAATATAAGCCGAAAGCAGGAAGTTCACCACTTTATATAACACACGTTTTACCAGAGGGTCTTCGGGACGAATCGGAATGGTTTTATAAATCCCGATTAACAGACCGATTACAAAGCCGACTGCAGTACCGACAATCGCCAGCAGGATGGTAACCCCGGTACCTTTTAATAACAGGGCACCGTAATTATTTAAAATAACCTGCACCCAATGAAAAAATTCCAAAATAAGTCCTCCTCTCGGAAATGAAAACACAATACTTCCTACATTATAATACAGAACGATAGCAGGATACAAGAATAAAAAAAAGAAATTGCCGAAAACGACAATTTCTTTTAATATTTTTATTTTAAACTGAGTATTAGAATAAGTTATTTTATCTTATTCTGCAGCTGGCTGCTGAGCAATAGCGTCAGCCATCAGAGCGTCACGGTCATCCTGGGAGATACCAGCCAGAATTTCGTTAACCTGAGCAGTCAGTTCGGAATCTTTTGCTAAGCCCATAGCGATAGCTGCATCGTTGATTTCGTACTGGAAGCCGTTTTCTACTTCAAAGCCAACATATACGAATGCATCGTTGGCAGCTGCTGCGGAGATACCTTCTGGACGTTCGGATACATAACCGTCGATGATACCGCTTTCCAGAGCTACACGCATGGATGGGAAGTCGGTCATAGCGGTCACATGTTCAACGCCTTCAATCTGGTCGATTACAGTGTCGTGGAAGGTGTTCAGCTGTGCAGTTAATGCAGCGCCGGCGAAATCCTGAATGGAGGTAGCGTTTGCATATTCGCTGTCAGCGCGAACAACGATTACCAGGTCGGATACATAGTAGTTATCGGAGAAGTCGATGCTCTGTTTACGTTCTTCTGTTGGAGACATACCAGCGATGATACCGTCAATTACGCCGGACTGAACAGCTGGTACCAGACCATCCCATTCAGTTTTCACGATTACCAGGTCTTTGCCTAAGCCTTCCGCAACTTTTTTTGCAATCTGTACGTCGTAGCCGTTTGCATAGCCGCCGCCTTCAATTGCTACAGCGCCGTTGGAATCATCCTGCTGTGTCCAGTTGAATGGAGCGTAGCCGCATTCCATACCGATGCGCAGTTCGGTGCTTTCTTCTGCACCCTGTTCCGCATTGTTGTCGCCGCCGCCGCAGCCGAATGCGGTCAGAGCCATAGCGCCAATCAGAGTTGCTGCTAATAATTTTTTCAGTTTCATTGTAAAAAATCCCCCTTGATTTACAAGTAATATTATTGGATATTGAAAAGATAGCATAAAAAAAGAATTTTAGCAAGAAGGATACACAAAAAGAGAGAATGTATAGGAATTATTTATCATAAAAAGAAATACTGTATACATAATTGTTTGCGATGGCTGTAAAAAGCCGAAAATGTTTGTGTTTTTTTCTGTTAGCGGGATTGTTAATATGGCTTATTGATGTGCGCTTTCGTGATGTATGACACAGTGTGTGATTTCATAATGACATTTTGCTTTTCTTCTGCCGGTTTTGTGTTATAATAAAAAGCAAACATACTTTCTCTAAAGATATTAAAGAAATAGAAAGATATAACAATTCCGTTTTTATTTCGTGTCGGGCATAGGCAGTGCTATGCAAATGGCTGCGAACAGCAAGGAGTAAAAATATTATGATTATACTGGGTATTGACCCTGGAACGGCAACTACCGGTTTTGGAATTATCCGTGTGGTCGGCAATTCTATTAAACCGGTGGATTACGGCGTTATCAGCACACCTGCCGGTGTTCCCATGGAGCAGAGGCTTGTGATGATTTACGAGCAGATGAATCAGATTATTGAGAAATGGAAGCCGGAGCAGGTGGCCATTGAAGAACTGTTTTTTAACAAAAACATTACAACCGGAATTACCGTTGGCCAGGCCCGCGGTGTGTTGCTGTTATCCTGTGCTCAAAAGGGGCTGGAGGTGCATGAGTATACACCGCTGCAGGTAAAACAGGCACTGGTGGGAAACGGCAGAGCCGAAAAAAAACAGGTGCAGTTTATGGTAAAAACATTTCTCGGTCTGCGTGAGGTTCCCAGACCCGATGACGCTGCCGATGCACTGGCCATTGCCATCTGCCACACCCATCATCATCAGACTAAGACAAGGAGTATCAAACGATGATCAGTTATCTGAAAGGTACCGTTCTGCATAAAACTGCCGGCAGCGTTATGGTGCTGTGCGGTTCGGTGGGCTATGAGGTGCAGGTTCCGGCCAGTCGGATTCTGCGTTACAGCCAGCAGCAGAATTGCGAATTTTATATTTATTATCACCAGCGGGAGGATGCGGTGCAGTTGTTTGGCTTTGAAAGCTGGGCAGAACGCGAATTTTTTATGACGCTGCTGAATGTATCCGGTATCGGGCCGAAAAGTGCCCTTGCCATGATTGGCCAGACAACGCTAAGCGGTCTGTATCAGGCCATTGCCGGTGAAAATGTGGAGTTTTTAACAAAAGTGCCGGGTATCGGTAAAAAAACAGCGCAGCGTCTGGTTCTGGAGCTGAAAGACAAGCTGCCGGCATCAGCACTGGAGGAATTTGCAGCTGCCGGAATGGAACTGCCGGAAGTGGCGATAGCTCCGGCTGCAATGAATGATGATATCACTGATGTTCTGCTGAGCCTGGGGTATCATGAAAGCGAGATTCGAAAAATTTATCCGGAACTGAAAAAACTGCAGGGTGCGGATGAACAGACCATTATCAGGAAAGCGCTGCAGATGCTGGCGCGGATTTAGGAGGCTCATATGGATTTTGGAGATGAACGCCTGATTACGCCTCATGCCATGTTTGACGACAACGTGGAAGGGAATAAGGTGCGGCCGAAACGGTTAAGCGATTATATCGGCCAGAGCAAAGTAAAAGAAAATATGAGTATCTATGTGGAAGCAGCAAAAGCCCGCGGCGAGGCACTGGACCATGTTCTGCTGTACGGGCCTCCGGGGCTTGGCAAAACTACACTGGCCAATATTATTGCCAATGAGCTGAATGTGCAGATTAAAATCACATCCGGCCCAGCCATTGAACGTGCCGGGGATTTAGCGGCTATTTTAACCAATCTGGAACCGCACGATGTGCTGTTTATCGATGAGATTCACCGCATTAACCGGACGGTGGAAGAAGTATTATATCCGGCAATCGAGGATTTTGCACTGGATATTATGATTGGCAAAGGCCCTGCAGCCCGTTCGCTTCGCATTGATTTGCCGCCGTTTACCTTAATCGGTGCCACTACAAAAGCCGGTATGTTAACCGGCCCTCTGCGTGACCGTTTTGGTGTGATTGAACGGCTGGAGTTTTATACGGTGGAGGAATTAAAACAGATTGTCACCCGCAGTGCCGATATTCTGGCAGTGCCAATCGAGGAAAAAGGTGCTCTGGAAATTGCCCGTCGTTCCCGCGGGACACCGCGTATTGCAAACCGTCTCCTGCGCCGTGTGCGTGATTTTGCACAGGTGAAAGGCGATGGCCTGATTACCGAAGAAATTGCCGACAAAGCCTTAACTATGCAGGAAATCGATAACGAAGGGCTGGATAAAATTGACCATCGGGTATTATCCACTATTATCCGCAATTTCAACGGCGGTCCGGTAGGGCTGGAAACCCTGGCTGCCACCATCAATGAAGACAGCGGCACCATCGAGGATGTATGCGAGCCGTATTTATTACAGCGTGGATTTATCAGCCGTACACCACGTGGCCGCATTGCCACACCAATGGCCTATCAGCATCTTGGAATCCCGATGCAGCAGAAGAACGCAGCACCGGCAGAATCCTTATGGGGGGAAGAAGTATGAACGGAACCGAATTAGGGAAAATGTTGATTATGCTTGGTCTTGGAGCCATTTTAATCGGTGCAGTGCTGATTATTCTGAGCCGGTTTATCAGTTTAGGCAATCTGCCCGGCGATATTGTAATCAAAGGCGAAAACGGCGGAGGCTTTTACTTCCCGATTGTGAGCTGTATTGTAATGAGTATTGTGCTGAGTGTGATTATGAATTTATTCAGCAGATAAGGCTTGGCAAATTTTCCGACGCGCGATTTTCTGCGCTAGTAACTGCGTTGTTTTAAAATTTTCCTGCGCCTTTCGATTTATAGCTGTAGAGACTGGATTTTAAAGCTTTGAGGTGAAAAAATGACAATGAAAGATATGATTTTCAGAGCGTTTCGCGGGTCTATGCCAATCGCACTGGGGATTACCGTTGTGAATGTAATCATGATGCTGGTTATGGGAGAACCGGTCGGGTCGGATTATTTTAATTCGATGGTGAGCGGAGCTCTGGCAGGTGGCTGGGTTGGCGGCTTTGCATTCTGTATGATAATGGAAGTCATGAAAAAGAAACAGTATGATGAATATATGAAGCAGAATGCTGGTAAAAAATCTGCAAAAAAACGAAAAAAATAATATGTGAACCAGAAAAAGAGCCCTGTGACACGGCTGTCAGAATGATTCATGTTTCTGACGGATATCGCAGAGGCTCTTTTTATTGTTTCTGGCAACTTTTGGCGAAGAATTTCGTCTATAAATCGTAAAGGAGGTTGTTGTCATGAAGAAATATTTGATTGCGATAATTCTGTGTCTGCTTGTGTTCTGCGGCTGTCAGCCGAAAGAAGCAGGGGAACCGGTAACGCTGCGTATTGTGGATGGAGCAGAAACGGGTAATCTGGTGCTGGCAGGAGAAACAGCCAGTGATGTATATACACTTTCTGTTGAAGGTATTACCGTTTATCTGGATGGCGAAAAAGCCGATGCGTCTGTTCTGGAGGATGGCATGAAAATAGACATTGTGCACAGCGGCGAGATTCTGGAAACGTATCCGGCCTCTTTTGGAGATATAAAATGGATTGACGCTTACAGCCTTGGTACAGAGAAGAATCCGGGCGGGAGTTATTATGATTTATGCGGTTTATACTTAAAAGTGCTGGATGATTTGTGGGAGAAGGATTCAGGCTTAAACGGTGAAATAAACTATGTGAGTGTGGATTTGAGCAAAGCGCCGGGCAATCTGACCGATGGTGAAAAAGCAGCCATCGCGTGGATTTTTGGCGGAAACCACAATGTAACAGCACTTACATTACCATCAGACGAACTGGCAGAGCAGGGTTATTTTACAGAAATTTCGCTCTCCTATATGGGGAAAGGCGATGGCGCTGATGAAAAGGAACGTAAAATCTACCAGTGGGATGACGGAGTATTATTTACTATCGTCGATAACCGCAGCGCAGAAGAAATCTATTCGCTGCCGGTGATAAAATTTGATGCCATGAAATGGCGAACACCGCTAGGTGCCTATTACTTCTCCGATTGCTCGGCAGTGTGGCCGCAGATGGGCACATGGAGCAGTTATAATGTGGAACATGAAATGATATCGTAGACAGGTGAATCTGCACTATAATAATGTCTGTGAGTATTGTTTTCACATTATAGATTGACATTCTGCCAGATGTATAGTATATTGGTTCGCACAAGCAGAATAAAACTATTGTGTATAGTAGCAGGGAGGGTTTGACCATGAAAACACGAAATAAAGTGGCAGTTACAGTTCTGATTATTGTGCTGATAATCGGGCTTGTATGGAATGTGTTCGGGCCGTTTTTAGTGAATCAGACGCTGATTACCGGCTATGTGAAAAACCATGCCGATGAACTGGAACAGATAGCGCTGGGCACGATGACATTGGAACGGGATGAGTTCGGAAATTCCTGGAGGAAAGAGGCTCCGTTTCGTATCTTGAATCGTGAAGCCGCTCCGGATTTGGTTGAGTTTGATTGCTGGGGATGGGGTCTGGCACCATCCAGCACATATATTGGCTTTTACTATTCTGCCAATGATATTCCAATGGCTTATTGCGGTGTGAAATATGAATTGGTTGCGGATGGCGATGGCTGGTCGTGGCAGGAGCCGAAAAGTGATAATCACGGCTATACGGAAAAAATTATGGATAAGTGGTACTATTACGAGGCAAGTTTCTGATAAGACTACAAGGAGGCGGTTATTATGAAACAGCAGGTAACAGAAGCATTGAAAAACTCGGTACCGATAGCAGTGGGGATGGCAACGGGTACTGCACTGGCACCTATACAGAAGGGGTCATTTCCAATGCGGATTCTGACCACATTTTTAGGCGGCATTGTCGGGGGCATTATTTTTTATCTTGGCATTGCAAGAGAAAAAACCAGATAATATCCAGTAATATCTAGCAGCCGGAAGAGCTCGTTTATCGGGCTCTTTTTCTTTATGTAAGCTGCAAAAATCACGGATAGTATTTTATGCCTGCGTGTGCTATACTAAATTGTTAAACAAATATGAATGTAATGATTGGAGATATAAAAATGCGTACCGATGATTTTAATTTTGACCTGCCGGAGGAACTGATTGCCCAGCATCCGCTGGAGCAGCGTGACCATTCCCGTCTGCTGGTGCTGGATAAACACAGCGGCAGTATTGCTCATAAACGATTTGATAATATTCTGGATTATCTGGTGCCTGGCGATGTGCTGGTTCTCAATAATACCCGTGTTATTCCGGCACGGCTGTACGGCATGAAGGCTGGTGGTACTGCACAGATTGAAGTACTGCTGTTAAAACCGGTGGAAAATCAGCCGGACTGCTGGGAGGTGCTGGTTCGTCCGGGGAAACGGGTGAAAACCGGAGCGCAGGTAATCTTTGGCGAAGGCAGGATGACTGGTACGGTAATCGGCGATACCGATACAGGTCGCATTATGAAATTTGAATACGATGGTATTTTTAACGAGATTCTAGATGAACTGGGCACAATGCCGCTGCCTCCGTATATCAAGGCAAAACTGGACGACCAGGAGCGTTACCAGACGGTTTACGCAAAAGAACGGGGTTCTGCAGCAGCGCCGACTGCCGGGCTGCATTTTACAGAGGAACTGCTGAAAGAAGTAAAAGCAAGAGGCATTGAGGTTGCAGAAGTTCTGCTGCATGTGGGGCTTGGCACATTCCGTCCGGTACAGGTGGATGATGTGCTGAATCACAAAATGCACAGCGAACATTACCGCATTACACAGGATGCAGCTGATACCATCAACAAAGCGCTGGATGAAGGCCGCAGGGTAATCTCTGTGGGCACCACATCCACCCGCACACTGGAAAGTTCGGCAAAAGACGGCCGTGTTGTGGCTGGCGAAGGCGATACCGAAATCTTTATTTATCCGGGGTATCAGTTCCAGATTATCAGCGGTCTGATTACCAATTTCCATCTGCCGAAATCTACACTGGTTATGCTGGTAAGTGCTCTGGCAGGAAAAGACCACATTCTTCATGCCTATGAGGAAGCGGTAAAAGAACGCTACCGGTTCTTCTCTTTTGGTGATGCTATGTTCATCGCTGACGTGGACGGAAAATAGAATAGTTATGAATGAAAGCGACGGGAATTAATCACCTGTCGCTTATTTTATACACAGCTTTCGTTATACTGTATTCATACTGGACAAGCCATAGGAATCTTGCTATTATATATAAGATGAAAATTTTAATCATTATTATATAACTATTATAATTATGGAAGGTGAATGATATGGGTATTCCATCTTATGCAGACAGAATGGCAGGCGTTTCCGGCAGCGCTGTTCGTGAAATTTTAAAACTGACACAGCAGCCGGATATTATTTCTTTTGGCGGCGGGTTACCGTCGGCAGATTCTTTCCCGATGGAAGATCTGAAATCGATTTTAAAAGAACTGACAGACAATCTGACTCCAGGGCTGCTTCAGTACGGTGAAACAGAAGGTTACCGGCCTCTGCGCGAGGAAGTTGTGAAACTGATGGCGACAAAGGGTGTCAATGTTGCGGTAGATGATGTGCTGATTACATCCGGTTCTCAGCAGGGTCTGGATTTAGTGGCAAAATCGTTCATCAATCCTGGCGATAAAATTATTGTGGAAAGTCCTACTTATCTGGCGGCTCTGCAGACATTCCGCATGTACGGTGCTGAATTTATTGAAGCGCCTGTAGATGCAGACGGTGTTATGGCAGAAGAACTGGATAAAATTCTGGCTTCTGAAGAAAATGTAAAACTGATTTACATGATTCCTAGTTTCCAGAATCCAAGCGGTCGTACAGTAAGCACCGAACGCCGTCAGGCAATCATGGAAGTGGTAAGAAAATACGATGTGGTTTTAATTGAAGATGCTCCATACGAAGATTTAAAATATACCGATGCGGTTTATCCTTGCATGAAATCTATGGATACCACCGGTCAGGTATTATATTTCGGCAGCTTCTCCAAAGTTATCACACCTGGTTTCCGTCTGGGTTACTCTATTGCATCGGAACCAATTCTGTCCCGCATGATTATCGGCAAACAGACCTGTGACCTGAACTGCTCTGTATTCAGCCAGGCGGTACTGGCAGAATTTTTAAAACGCGGGTTACTGCCGGATCATCTGAAAAAAATCAATGCCGAATATAAAGCAAAACGCGATTTAATGCTGAAAACACTGGAGGAAACCATGCCGGAAGGTATTACATGGACCCATCCGGAAGGTGGTCTGTTCCTGTGGCTGGAACTGCCGGCTCATATGAGTACCAACGATTTATTCCTGAAAGCTGTTGAGAAAAAAGTTGCCTACGTTGCAGGGGATTCTTTCTATGCAGCAGGGGAACCGCACAATGCGATGCGTATTAACTTCTCCAATGCGACACCGGATAAGATTGTGCTGGGTGTGGAAAAACTGGCGGAAGTTATTAAAGAGAACATGTAAATTTTTAAGGGACGGTTTTCCGTCCCTTTTTTGCTGCATTTGTGTTTCCTGCTGAAACGCTGTATAATAAAAAGCAGAATGATAAGAATGTATGCAAATGAGGGGTTATGCAATGAAAAAAATTGTTCTTGCAGCGTTGAGTGCCAAGTTTATTCATTCCAGTCTGGCACTGCGTTATCTGACAAAATTTAATCATAATAAAGAGAAACACAATCTTCAGACCATGGAGTTTACCATTAATCAGCGGCTGGATTATATTGCCGATGAGATTTACCGGCAAGAGCCAGATGTGATTCTGTTTTCCTGTTACATCTGGAACGTGGAAATGCTTCGGCAGCTCTGTCCGCTTCTGAAAAAAATCCTTCCGGATTGTGTGATTGGTTTTGGAGGGCCGGAAGTCAGTTATGAAAGTGATACATTTCTGATGGAGAATCCGGCGGTGGATTTTGTGATGCGCGGGGAAGGGGAGCTGGTATTTACAGAATATCTGAATTATCTGGATGGCGGCAATCCGGCATCGCTGTATGAAATTAAAAGTCTGACCTTCCGCGATGGGGAGAAGATTGTTTCCACACCGCAGCAGGAACCGCTGGATTTAGCGCTGCTGCCGTTCCCGTATGAGGAAGATTTCAGCGATGTGCAGAATCAGATTATTTATTATGAATCGTCCAGAGGATGTCCGTACAGCTGCGGCTACTGCCTGTCTTCCATTGAAAAAGGGGTGCGTTTTGTACCGCTGGATAAGGTGCTGCCGGATTTACAGAAGTTTCTGGATAAAAAGGTGAAGCAGGTCAAGTTTATCGACCGCACGTTCAACTGCAAGAAAAGTCATGCCATGGGAATCTGGCGCTATCTGCATGAGCACGATAACGGCGTGACCAATTTCCATTTTGAGATTACAGCGGATTTGATTGACCAGGAAACCATCGATTTTCTGAAAACCGTTCGCAAGGGTTTATTCCAGTTTGAAATCGGGGTGCAATCCACCAATCCGCAGACCATTGAAGCGATTAACCGCAATGTGGATTTTGAAAAGCTCTCTGGTATTGTGAAACAGATTAAAGCCGGCGGTAATATTCATCAGCATCTGGACCTGATTGCCGGACTGCCTTATGAGGATTATGAATCTTTTGGCCGTTCTTTCAACGATGTGTATGCGCTTCAGCCGGAACAGCTTCAGCTTGGTTTCCTGAAAGTGCTGAAAGGCTCTATGATTTATCATCGTCAGCATGATTATGATATCGTATATCACGATACAGCACCGTATGAGGTTTTAACCACGCATAAACTGCCGTATGATGATACACTGCGGCTCAAATATATTGAGGAAATGGTGGAAACTTATTATAACAGCGGCAAATTTCTGAATACGCTGGATTATCTGGTGCCGCTTTACGATACACCGTTTGCTTTTTTTGAACAGCTGTCACAGTACTGGATTGCACAGAACTGTCATCATCAGTCGCTGTCAAAAATCGGGCTGTGTGATGTTTTATGGGAGTTTGTGCAGCAGAATCCGGCGGTGAATCTGCGAAAATTCCAGTGGCTGCTGAAATTTGACCTGGCACTGCACGAAAAACCAAAGAAACTGCCGGTATGGCTTACGGTCAGCAACGATAAACAGTGGCATCAGCAGATTTTTAGTTTTTACTGCTCGTCGGAACAGATTCAGAAATATCTGCCTCATTATGCCGGGACGGAGAATAAAGTGGTGGCTCGAATCAGCCATCTGGAAGTGTTCGGTGATGAACAGCCAACGGCCATTCTGTTTGATTATGACCACCGGGATTTATTAAGCAATGCGGCTTATCAGATGCTTCCGCTGGATGAATTAAAAAATCCGGCAGAAGAATCGTAAACAATAAAACGGGCAGGACATCTGAGGCGATACGACCGAAACATGATGAAAATACAACGGAATAAAACTTTCAGGAGGCGATTGTATGGATTACGTTTATTACAACGGGAACATTATCACAATGGAAAAACAGGATGAACAGTTTTCGGCGATGCTGGTCTGCGGTGACCGCATTGTGCTGCTGGGTACTGATGAAGAAGTGCTGCGCCGTAAAACAGCATCTACCGAGTGCGTTGATTTACAAGGAAAAACGATTCTTCCGGGCTTTATCGATGCACACGGGCATTTTCTGATTAATGCGCTGACAAGTCATATGTTTGTAGATGTATCCTGTGCACCTGCCGGGAATATCCGCTGTATGGATGATTTAATCCAGATTCTGAAAAAAGCGGATGAGGAGCAGCCGGGCAAACATATGCTGATTGGTTTTGGCTTTGACGATACACTGATTGAAGAATATCGTATGCCGGAAACAAAAGATCTGGATCAGGTATCGACTGAACGAGGAATTATAATTCTGCATCCATCGCTGCATATGATGTCAGCAAACACAAAAGCCATTGAACTGGCTGGTGTTGCATCACCGGATTTTCACCCGGAAGGGGCAACCATTTATCGTGATGCGGAAGGCAAACCGACTGGTGTATTTGAAGAAATGGGGGCGATGGGGCCATTTCTGAAAAAAGCAGCCAGTGCAAAAATGATTTCGCAGCTGCCGGCAGCTATCGGGAAAACATGTCAGCAGTATATGGAAAAAGGAGTTACGACTGTTTGTGAAGGTGCCGGAGGCAATGCCATGGCGACACTGACAAACGCAGCTGAAAAAGTGGGGAAATTCCCGGTGCGTTATATTGTGTGTCCGTCTATGGGGAAAAAGGTTCCGAAAAAAATGAACCGAAAAGACCCGCTGAAATATATCGATGGGCCGGTAAAACTGATTCAGGACGGCAGTATTCAGATTTACACCGCCGGGCTTAGTGAGCCGTATACGGTGCAGCATGCGGGACGTGCAAAATCCGATGATTATAAAGGATTCCAGATTCGAGATATGGCTTCTTTACGGAAACTGTTTGAGGAAATAATTGTGGCAGGACGTACTTTTGCGATTCATGGCAACGGTGACGGTACTATCGATACGATTATCGAGGCGTTATCGGGCTGCAGAAATCTGAGTGAGATTCAGCCCCGCAATCTGTTGATTCACAGCCAGATGATTCGGGAAGATCAGCTGGATAAACTGCACGAACTGCATCTGTATCCATCGTTCTTCCCGTCCCATGTATATGTATGGGGAGATCGCCACAAGAGTTCGTTTATTGGTGAAGAACGGGCCAATCGCATCAACCCGTGCGGTTCTGCGTTAAAACGCAGTATTCCGTTTTCGCTTCACAATGACCCTCCGGTAACAAAGGTGAATCCACTCAGTTCCGTGTGGAGTGCGGTTACCCGCCAGACATCCAGTGGTGAAATTCTGGGTGCCGAACAGTGCATTCCGGTTTACGATGCCTTGAAAGCGGTAACGATTGATGCGGCATGGCAGTATGGTCTGGATGATATGCTTGGTTCTCTGGCACCGGGCAAAAAAGCTGACTTTATTCTGCTGGATAGCAATCCGTTAACCTGTGAGGCAGACAAGCTGCCTCAGATTCAGGTGGAAAAAGTGTGGATTGACGGGAAAACGGTCTGGAATGTATAACCTTTGCCAATCTGTTATGGAAAATCTGTATTCAATAAAAAAGTAAACGATAAAATGTAAATACAAATAAACATAAAAACCTTCCTACGGGCGTAAACATAGGCAACGACCATTGCAGGGAGGTTTTTTGTTTGAACAGAATCGGAGAATGGATAAAAAGTTTGCTGAGCGGTAAAATCAGATATCTGCTGTTGCTGATTCTGCTGGTTACGGCAGGTGTATGCGGTATTTCGGCTGGTATGGATGTCTGGCAGGAGTGGTGCACACCGCCGGAGCAGATTGTGGGAGAGGCTATGATGTATGCAGCCGAGGCACCGGTATATTGCTATACCAGTGAGGCCGTTCGCATTTCAGACGGCGAGGAAACGGTCATCAGCCGGATGAACGGACAGAAAAACGGGGAAAATGTGCATCTGTTTGGCAGTGTGGATGTGATAGACAGCCAGGTGGATGTCTATCAGATTGGAGATACGTTTTACCGGCAGGATATTGTAAGTGGAAGCTGGCTGAAAATGACCGGGCAGAATCTGGAGGCTACCGCCTACCTGCTGCAGGAAATCAATCCGCTTGGGTGTCTGATTCTGCATGCTGATTCTGATGTGACGGAACTGGAAAAAGAAAAAGTGAACCAGGTAAAATGCAAAAAGTTTCAGGTGCGAAGCAGCGGGGAGAAAACCTTCCTGACATCGGTCTGGAATGAATATTACTACACACTCTGGATTGATAAACAGCACCGGCTGCAGAAGGCGGAAATGATTGCCGGTGACCATGAACATCAGGGCGAACAGCTGAAACTGACCGTTCTGTTTGACTGGGAAACACCGCAGGAGGAAATACAGGCACCTGTGTAAATAATTAAAGGAAAATCGCATCAATATGGCGAATTAATCGGTTCCACCAAAAACAGAAAAAGGAGCGAATAGCAATGCATTATGTAATGAGCGATTTGCACGGCTGTTATGAGGAGTATCTGGAACTTTTGAGGAAAATCCGGTTTTCGGATGAGGATGTGCTGTATGTGCTGGGAGATGTGATTGACCGTGGACCGGAGCCTGTAACACTTCTTCAGGACATGATGATGCGTTCAAATGTGATACCGTTAATCGGAAACCATGAGTATATGGCAATGCGTGTTCTGCGGAAACTCTGTGTGGAGATTACAGAAGAAACCTCTGATGGCGAATATCTGAATATGGATGATATGACATCGTATCTAAACTGGAGTATGGACGGCGGACAGATTACCATGGAACAGTTCCGCAAACTGAACGCAGAGGAAAAAACAGATATGTTAGAGTATCTGGAAGAGTTTTCACTGTACGAGGAAGTAACAGCAGGCGGCAGAGATTATGTTCTGGTACATGCGGGGCTGGAGCCTTTTGTGCCGGGTAAACACCTGAAAGATTATACGCTGGCTGAAATGATTTTTCGGTTGCCGGATTATAATCGTGTTTATTTTGAAAATCGCTATCTGGTAACCGGTCATACACCGACTATTACACAGGAGAACCCGGAAGAAGCAAAGGTGCTGGAGCAGAATCATCATATCGCTATCGACTGCGGCTGTGTGTTTGGAGGACGGCTGGCAGTGTATTGTCTGGATACCGGAGAGGCTGTTTATGCAGACAGAAAATAGATAAAAACCAGAAATCCCGTCTCTGTTTATTGGAGACGGGATAGTGCTATTTATGCTGCGCCAATCTGTAATGCTGTATACAAAGGCAGAAACTATTGCATAATCAAAAATCGGACGCTATAATAAAGTCACAATATAACAGCAGTGGGGAGCTTGCAGGGTTTTGCAAAACCGGACAGGCTGAGAGGAAGGTATGCCCTTCGACCCGTGAACCTGATTTGGGTAATGCCAACGTAGGAAAATGATTCTGTATCGATTTAACAGGAGGCATCTCAAAAAGGTGCCTCTTTTTTGTTGTGCCAAATGAATCAAAATTGAATATGCAGGGGAGCTTGCAGGGTTTGGTAATAAAACCGGACAGGCTGAGAGGAAGGTATGCCCTTCGACCCGTGAACCTGATTTGGATAATGCCAACGTAGGAACTATGCAGTGTGTATAACGGGAAACATCCAGCGGGTGGTTTCCCGTTTTTACTTTTTAGGAGGTGTGTGCATGGTAAAAATAAATGGGGCTGAAGTAGATATGGCAGGAAAAACAATTGCTGAATATCTGGAATCGGCAGATTATGACACCAGAAGGGTGGCAGTGGAACGAAACGGCGATATTGTACCAAAAGCAGAGTATAGCCAGACGGTTTTATCAGAAAATGATACTCTGGAGGTTGTCAGCTTTGTGGGGGGTGGCTGAATGATTCCGTCACAGGAGGAATGGAATAATGCGCTGAAGCAGCGGCATGGAGAAGTGCTGTTTCAGAAATTTTCGACAGCCTCGGTTGCTGTCTGCGGGCTTGGCGGGCTTGGTTCACATATTGCTGTAGCGTTGGCAAGAGCCGGGGTAGGTCGCCTGATTCTGATTGACTTTGACCGGGTGGATGTATCCAATCTTCACCGGCAGCAATATAAGGCCAGTCAGACTGGCCGGTACAAGACAGAGGCACTTACGGAAAACCTGAAAGAGATTGCTCCGTATCTTCAGGTGCATGCAGTTACGGAGCGTATCTGTGAAGAAAATCTGGTATCTCTTTTAAGCGGAGCTGATGTAGTCTGTGAGGCATTTGACGATGCAGAAGCCAAGGCCATGCTGGTAAACGGCGTAATGGGGTATATGCCAGGTGTTTATCTGGTTGCGGCTTCCGGTATGGCAGGCATGGGAACACCAAATACGATTCATACACGAAAAATTACAGGCCGGTTCTATCTCTGCGGCGATGAGACAAGCGAGGTGTCGGAAAATATATCTCTGGTAGCACCTCGTGTAATGCTTTGCGCGGCACATCAGGCACATACCACTTTGCGGATTCTCGCAGGAGAGTATGAAGTTTAGAAAAAGAAAGAGGGTAACATTATGCTAAATGACGATAAATTAATAATTGGCGGTCATGAGTTTCAGTCCCGTTTTATTCTGGGTTCCGGAAAATATTCGATGAAACTGATTGAATCAGCGATTCGGGATGCCGGTGCAGAAATTATCACGCTGGCTGTTCGCCGTGCCAATACAAAGGAGCAGGAAAATATTCTGGATTATATTCCGGAAGGGGTTACGCTTCTGCCGAATACTTCCGGCGCCCGCAATGCGGAAGAGGCTGTCCGGATTGCAAGACTGGCACGGGAGCTGGGCTGCGGAAATTTTGTAAAAATCGAAATTATGCGCGATACAAAATATCTTCTGCCTGATAATCAGGAAACCATTAAAGCGACAGAAATTCTGGCAAGGGAAGGCTTTGTGGTTATGCCGTATATGTATCCTGACCTGAATGCAGCAAGGGATATGGTCAATGCCGGGGCGGCAACCATTATGCCTCTGGCATCTCCAATCGGTTCCAACAAGGGGCTGGCTACCAGAGATTTTATTCAGATTCTCATTGATGAAATTGATTTGCCGATTATTGTGGATGCAGGAATCGGTCGTCCGTCACAGGCCTGTGAGGCAATGGAAATGGGGGCAGCTGCTATTATGGCTAATACAGCGCTGGCTACTGCCGGTGATCTCCCGTTAATGGCATCGGCATTTCGCCAGGCTATTGAGGCGGGTCGCAAGGCTTATCTGTCCGGGCTGGGCCGGGTACTGACCCGGGGAGCAGCGGCATCTGATCCGCTCACAGGTTTTTTAAGAGATTAACGAGGTGGCCATTATGGAAAATCAGTTTTTTGTAGATTCTGAGTTTCTCTCGCCGGCGGCATTGGAAAAAAAGCACCGGCTGGAAACGGACCCGTCCAGTCGGACAAATCATATGGAATATATGCCCGGTATGGAAGTAATTGAATCGGATATCTGCAGCAAAGTAATGAGCCAGATGGATAATTACGATTATACAATTTATACAGCCAGAGATGTTCGGGCGGCACTTGATCATGATGTCTGTACGATTGAGGATTTTAAGGCGCTGCTTTCACCGGCGGCAGAACCTTTCCTTGAGGAGATGGCGCAGAGAGCCCAGAGAGAAACAGGAAAACATTTCGGCAACACGGTGTATCTGTTTACACCGCTGTATATTGCCAACTATTGTGAAAATTACTGTGTGTACTGCGGATTTAACTGCTATAACCATATTAACCGGATGAAACTCAGCATGGAACAGATTGAGCACGAAATGAAAGTGATTGCTGATTCGGGCATGGAGGAGATTCTTATTCTGACCGGTGAGAGCCGGGCACAGAGCGATGTGCAGTATATCGGCGAGGCCTGCAGACTGGCCAGAAAGTATTTCCGTATGGTAGGGCTTGAAATATATCCGGTAAATACAGATGAATACCGGTATCTGCATGAGTGCGGGGCAGATTATGTGACAGTGTTTCAGGAAACCTACGATACCGATAAATACGAATCGCTGCATCTTCTGGGACATAAGCGAATCTGGCCGTACCGTTTTGATGCTCAGGAGAGAGCTCTGCGGGGAGGCATGCGCGGCGTAGCCTTCTCTGCATTGCTGGGACTGTCGGATTTTCGCCGGGATGCGCTGGCCAGCGCCCTTCATGTGTTTTATCTGCAGCGGAAATATCCTCATGCGGAAATGTCTTTATCCTGCCCGCGGCTTCGTCCGATTATCAATAATGACAAAATCAGCCCGATGGATGTAGGGGAAAAACAGCTTTGTCAGGTAATCTGTGCATACCGGATTTTCCTGCCGTTTGTAGGTATCACCGTTTCTTCCAGAGAAAGCGCTTCGTTTCGGAACGGTATTGTGAAAATTGCGGCTACAAAAGTATCTGCCGGAGTTTCCACCGGGATTGGTGACCATGAGAGTAAATACAGCGGAAAGGAAACAGACGGCGTAAAAGGCGATGAGCAGTTTGAGATTGATGATGGCCGAAGCCTGGATACCATGTATCAGGACATGGCGGATGAAGGGCTGCAGCCTGTTCTGAATGATTATGTCTATGTCTGATATTTATTGTGTGACCAGCCGCAGCTTATGCGGTGAAAACTTTCTGAAACAGATTGAAATGATTGCGTCGTGTCATCCGGCTGGAATTATCCTGCGTGAGAAGGATTTGCCGAAAGAAGAATATAAAATACTTGCTGAACAGGTGATGCTGATTTGCAGACGTTATCAGGTTTCCTGCATTCTGCACAGTTTTGCAGATATTGCTCTGGAACTGGGAGCAGAAGCCATTCATTTTCCTCTTTCGATTCTCCGTACAATGCCTTCAGAGATAAAAGAAAAATTCAGCATTATCGGTGCATCCTGTCACAGTGTTGAGGAAGCTGTGGAAGCACAGGCACTGGGATGCAGTTACATTACAGCAGGTCATGTGTTTAACACTGCCTGCAAAGAAGGTGTACCGGGCCGAGGCATTGCCTTTTTGCAGGAGGTTTCTTCTGCTGTACAGATTCCGGTTTATGCCATTGGAGGAATCCATCCAGCGAATGCGGCACAGGTTCGTCAGGCGGGAGCAGACGGAATATGCCTTATGAGCAGCTTGATGTTAAGTGAAAATATCCCGGAATTATTCCGGCAGATGGAGGAGACATTATGAAATTCCAGAAAGAGATGCTGCATCTGTATGCAGTAACTGACCGTGCATGGACAGGAAGCCGGACCATTGAGGAGCAGATTGAGCAGGCACTGAAGGGTGGCGTTACCATGGTGCAGCTGCGGGAAAAAAATCTGGATGGCGCAAGCTTTTTGCAGGAGGCAATTCGGGTTCAGCAGCTGTGCAGCCGCTATGGAGTACCGCTGATTATCAATGACAATGTGGATGTTGCACTGAAATGCGGTGCCGATGGTGTGCATGTGGGCGCAGAGGACCAGCCGGTTGAAGAAATCCGTAAACGGGTTCCGGCAGACTTTATTATCGGTGCTACCTGTAAAACTGTGGCACAGGCAAAAAAAGCGGAACAGGCGGGAGCTGATTATATGGGTGTAGGTGCGGTCTTTCCATCCTCCACAAAGAAAAATGCCGTACGAATTACAAAAGAACAGCTCTGCGAAATCTGTTCCAGTGTGGACATTCCGGCGGTTGCTATCGGTGGTATCAGCAGGGAAAATCTGATGCAGCTGGCGGGTACCGGCATTGCCGGTGTGGCTCTGGTTTCTGCCATTTTTGCTGCAGAGGACATTGAGAAAGAATGCATTGTTTTGCACGAAAGTGCTGTTGCAATGCTGGCACAGAACTAATTTTATAAAAGGCGGCAGACCGGGGGCACCACTCTCTGTCGCGGTAGAAAAATAATGTGATGTCTGAGAGGAGAAAAACTATGAGAACAGCATTATCAATCGCTGGAAGTGATTCCAGCGGAGGCGCCGGGATTCAGGCAGATTTAAAAACAATAACTCTGCATGGTGTATTTGCTATGAGTGCCGTCACGGCACTGACAGCCCAGAATACAACCGGCGTTCGGGCAATTCTGGAGGTTTCTCCGGATTTTTTAAAACAGCAGATAGATGCAGTATTTGAAGATATTTTTCCCGATGCGGTGAAAATCGGCATGGTGGCATCGTCTGAACTGATTGCTGTAATTGCGGAACGGCTGCGGTATTTCAAGGCTCGCAATATTGTTGTGGATCCTGTAATGGTTTCCACCAGCGGGTCCCGGCTGTTAAAAAACGATGCGGTAGAAGTTCTGCAGCGTGAGCTGTTACCGCTTGCCGCTCTGGTTACACCAAATATTCCGGAAGCAGAGGTTCTGTCTGGTATGACCATTCTGAACAAAGAGGATATGATGCAGGCGGCAGAAAAAATCAGCAGCAGTTATGGCTGTGCAGTATTGCTTAAAGGCGGGCACAGCGTCAGCGATGCAGATGATTTGCTGTATCATAACGGCAAATGCCGGTGGTTTGAAGGAAAACGAATCGATAACCCCAATACGCATGGCACAGGCTGCACATTATCCAGTGCAATTGCAGCCAATCTGGCAAAGGGGCATGATATGGAAACGGCAATTTTGCTTGCAAAAGAATATATTTCCGGTGCATTAGCTGCGATGCTGGATTTAGGAAACGGCAGCGGTCCGATGAATCATGCATTTGATTTAAACAGTCGCTTTGCAGAATAACCATTGTTTTCAGAAAGGGATAAATACAATGCGAAATTATACAACACAGATGGATGCGGCAAAACGCGGTATTATTACACCGGAAATGGAGGCCGTAGCCGCAAAAGAATACCGTACAGCAGAAGAAATTCGAGATCTGGTGGCAAAGGGGCAAGTGGCGATTTGTGCCAACAGGCTACATACCTGTATTGAACCGAGTGGTGTCGGCTCTATGCTGCGCACAAAAATTAATGTAAATCTGGGAGTATCCCGTGATTGTAAAGATTATGATATTGAAATGCAGAAAGTTATGGCAGCAGTGGAACTAGGTGCAGATGCCATTATGGATCTGTCATCTCACGGGAATACACAGCCGTTTCGTCAGAAGCTGACAGCGGAATGTCCGGTTATGATTGGAACCGTGCCGGTGTACGACAGTGTGATTCACTATCAGCGTGATCTGGCGACTCTTACTGCGAAAGATTTTATTGATGTGATTCGTCTGCATGCGCAGGACGGAGTAGATTTTGTGACAGTGCACTGTGGAATTACACGTAAAACGATTGAACAGATTCGTCAGCATAAACGCAAAATGAACATTGTATCAAGAGGCGGGTCACTGGTGTTTGCCTGGATGAGTATGACTGGCGAAGAAAATCCGTTTTATGAATACTACGATGAAATTCTGGACATCTGCCGGGAGTATGATGTGACGATTTCTCTAGGGGATGCATGCCGGCCGGGCTGTCTGGCCGATGCCAGCGATGTATGCCAGATTGAGGAACTGGTACGGCTTGGAGAACTGACAAAACGGGCATGGGAGAAAGATGTACAGGTGATGGTGGAAGGCCCTGGACATATGCCGATGGATCAGATTGCAGCTAATATGAAGCTGCAGCAGACAATCTGCATGGGGGCACCGTTCTATGTGCTCGGCCCGCTGGTAACCGACATTGCACCGGGTTATGACCACATCACATCTGCTATTGGCGGCGCTATTGCTGCAGCCAGCGGCGCAGCGTTTCTGTGCTATGTAACACCGGCAGAACATCTGGCTCTGCCGAATGTAGAGGATGTGAAACAGGGAATTATCGCATCAAAAATTGCGGCACACGCTGCTGACATTGCCAAGGGGATTCCTCATGCCAGAGACATCGACGATCAGATGGCAGATGCTCGCCGTACCTTTGACTGGGAAAAACAGTGGGTGTGTTCTATTGATCCGGAAACTGCAAAACAGATTCGGGATGACCGCAAACCGGAACACGATGACAGCTGCTCTATGTGCGGAAAATTCTGTGCGGTACGCAGTATGAACAAAGCATTAAATGGAGAATATATTGATATTCTGTAAACGATAACAGAAAGAGGCTGATACAAAACCAGTTTTGACTTGCCCAGGGTTTTGTTTCAGCCTCTGTTTTTGTTTTAATTTTATGTGCGTTATCGTTTTCCCAACTGCCAGAATGCTACTGCGCTGGCTGCTGCCACGTTTAGAGAATCTACACCGTGGGTCATAGGAATTTTTACCGTGTAGTCGCAGTCGGCAATGGTGCTTTGTGCGAGGCCATCCCCTTCGGTACCAAGAATAATTGCCAGTTTTTCTTCTGCCATAAGCTGCGGGTCATCAATAGAAACCGAATTGTCGCTCAGTGCCATGGCAGCTGTTTTAAAGCCCAGATTCTGCAGTTCAGAGATAACCGGCTGCGGCCAGTTATCGGCAAAGGTCCATGGAATCTGAAAAACGGTACCCATACTTACCCTGCTGGCTCTGCGGTAAAGCGGGTCGCTGCAGCCCGGTGTGAGAATTATGGCATCCATATTCAGAGCTGCTGCGGAACGGAAAATAGCACCGATGTTAGTCGGGTTCATAACCTGCTCCAGAATTGCAATGCGGCGGCTGTTTGCGCACAGTTCCGCCACAGATGGCAAAGCCCGGCGACGCATCACGCAGAGAGCACCGCGAGTCAGCTGAAAGCCGGTAAGCTGTGTCAGTACATCAAACGGAGCAGTATAAACCGGAATATCTGCACACCGTGCAATAATATCGTTTGCTTCACCGGTGATATGTTTCTGTTCTACCAGAAGAGATACTGGCTCATAACCGGCATTCAGTGCCCGTTCGATAACTTTTGGGCTCTCGGCAATAAACAGACCGTGCGATGGCTCATAATAATGCAGAAGCTGGTTTTCCGTCAATCGTGCGTAAAAATCCAGTTCCGGTGCAGAAAAGTCTGTGATTTCATGTATGTGCGATGGATAAATGGAAGTTGCTGCTGAAATTTTGTAATCTGGCATAAACGTGATACCCCTCCCGAAAGAGAAAACAGATTGCAAACAGAATGTTACTGCAAATAATATAACATTATAGCCACAGGGCGCAGGACTGTCAAATGTGGATTTTAACGGATTCTTGATATAAATAAAACACCTGCAAGGTTTCAATTGCAGGTGTTTCGTGGTAAGATATAATAAATTTGTTTTCTGAAAAGACGGAAGGGGCTTGCATTATGATTACCGAAAAGCGTAAAAATTTTCTCATAAACTTTGCCTATTTTACAGTGATTGCGGTGCTTGCCGCGGTGCTGATACTTTATATTATGCCTCTGGCATCGCCGTTTGTGATTGGCTTTGTGATTGCCTGGGCACTACAGAAACCGATTCGATTTCTGCGGGGCAGAATTCCGCTGCCAGATAAACTGATTGCAATGGGCTCTGTGCTGCTGTTTTACGCAACCATTGGTTTTTTGATTTCGCTGGCCGGAATCAAGGCATTTTCTGAGATTGCATCGCTGATTGCCAGCCTGCCGCGGATATACAGTGTTCATGTACAGCCGTTTTTGTGGGATGTGCTGGTGGGCGTGGAAAACATTTTTATGGATATGGACCCTGCACTGGTAGCAGCAATTAATGATATGAGCCGTCAGTTTTTACAGTCGATTGGTGAACTGGTAACCGGCTGGTCTGTGACTACAATGAGTATTCTCTCCAGTCTGGCATCGTCACTGCCAGCTCTGTTTATTAAAATTGTGCTGATGATTATCTCTACATTCTTTATTGCGATCGATTATGATAAACTGACCGGGTTCTGTATGCGGCAGCTCAGTGACCGTGGCAAAAATCTGTTTGTGCAGATTAAAGAATATCTGGTTGGCACCTTGTGGGTATGTGTGCGTTCTTATGTGCTCATTATGTCCATTACCTTTGTGGAGCTTTCTATTCTGCTGACGTTTATCGGCATTGAACATTCGGTGATTGTAGCATTCTGTACAGCCATTTTTGATATTCTGCCGGTACTCGGCACCGGCGGGATTATGATTCCGTGGGCGGTGCTGACAGCCGTTGGAGGAAATTATATCCTTGGGCTGAAACTGTTTGTTGTATATATTGTGGTAACCGTGGTGCGTAATATTATTGAGCCGAAAATCGTAGGCGGGCAGCTTGGGCTGCATCCAATTGTCACTCTGACCAGCATGTTTGTAGGGGTACAGCTGCTGGGTGTTGTGGGGCTGTTCGGGTTCCCGATTGGCTTGTCGCTGCTGCGCTATCTGAATGACCACGGTGTAATTAAAATTTTAAAATAATTTCGTAACGGGATCCCGGTTTTATTCTGTGGATAGCAGACTAAAACCGGGATTTTTTTCGTGCTGGATTCTGTATAATCATGCAGAAACAGCAAGATTATTGCGCCGTGACACGGTGAATATGGTATAATACAATCAGAAAAATTATAGATGAGGGGGCTTGTTTATGCAGTATGAGATTACAGAAGCTATTCCGCTTCTGGATGAGAAGGGTAATTTAACAAAAGCCGGTTATGCAAAAAAACTGCTGCCGGTTTATGACCGCACAAAAGTAAAAGGCGGTAAAACCCGTCTGAAAGAATGGGATTATTATTATGTAGGCAATGACCAGTTTGGCGTGGCTTTGACGATTGCAGACAACAGCTATATGGGGCTGGATTCTATTTCGTTTCTCTGGTTTGGAGACGAACCGTGGGAAATCACCAAAGGGCCAATTCGCCTCTTTCCGATGGGAAAAACAAATCTGCCTTCCACCTCAAAAGAAGGGGTTACCTCTATTTTCGGCAAAGGCTATGAAATGGTATTTCGCGTGGAAGAAGGCAAACGTATCCTGACAGCGCATATGGATGATTTTAAAGACGGACAGCCCATTGACATTCATATTACACTGACAGATGAACCGGAAGAATCCATGGTAATCTGTACACCGTTTGAAAAAGAAGCGCATTTTTATTACAATCAGAAAATTAACTGTATGCGTGCAAAAGGCAGTGTAAAACTGGCTGGGAAACTGTACACCATGGAGCCGGAAACATCTTTTGGTGTGCTGGACTGGGGCCGCGGTGTGTGGACATATCATAATACCTGGTACTGGGGTTCGGCTTCGGGGCTGGTGGACGGTGTGGATTTCGGGTTTAATATCGGCTACGGTTTTGGTGATACCAGTGCTGCCAGCGAGAATATGCTGTTCTATAATGGAAAGGCACATAAATTATCGCAGGTAACATTCCAGATCCCTATGAAAAACGGAAAAGAAGATTACCTCAAACCGTGGAAATTTACCAGTGATGACGGCCGTTTTGAAATGGATTTTGAACCGATTATCAACCGTCAGTCCAATACCGATTTAAAACTGCTGAAAAGCTTGCAGAATCAGGTGTTTGGGCGCTTCAACGGCAAGGCCGTACTGGATGACGGAACTGTGCTGAACATCGAAAATCTCATCGGTTTTGCGGAAAAAGTAGAAAATGCATGGTAATCAATAATTTTTAGTTGCAAAAGGAAAAAAATTGCTTTAATATAATAAACATGAAAATAAATTGTTTCATACAAGGACTCAGTTTATTGAATTTAAATCAAAGGAGATCGTAATTATGAAACAGGACATGATTGTTGTTCTTGACCTGGGCAGCACTGAAAATACCGTTGTTGCTCGCCAGATTCGTGATTTAGGGGTGTACAGTGAAATTCATCCTCATGACATCACCGTAGAAGAATTAAACAAACTGGAAAACGTAAAAGGGATTATCTTAAACGGCGGTGCAAACCGTGTTGTTGACGGCGTTGCTGTTGATGTAGCACCAGAAATCTACACCTGCGGTTATCCAGTGATCTCGATTGACCATCCAACCGCAAAATGCGAAAAACAGTATGCAGCACTGCTGGACGAAGCAGAAATGAAAGCATTCCTCTTTGATGTATGTAAAGCAGAAGCAAACTGGAATATGAAAAACTTTATTGAAGACCAGGTAGAACTGGTGCGTCGTCAGGTTGGCGATAAAAAAGTTCTGCTGGCATTATCCGGCGGGGTAGACTCCTCCGTAGTAGCAGCTCTGCTGTTAAAAGCTATCGGCGATCAGCTGACATGCGTACATGTAAACCACGGTTTAATGCGTAAAGATGAATCCGAAAGCGTTGTAGACGTATTCCGCAACCAGCTGAACGCAAACCTGATTTACGTAGACGCTACCGAACGTTTCCTGGGCAAACTGGAAAACGTGGCTGATCCAGAACAGAAACGTAAAATCATCGGCGGCGAATTTATCCGCGTATTTGAAGAAGAAGCAAGAAAACTGGAAGGCATCGATTTCCTGGGGCAGGGTACTATTTATCCTGACATCATTGAAAGCGGTACCAAAACAGCAAAAATGGTAAAATCTCACCACAACGTAGGCGGTCTGCCTGAAGACCTGCAGTTTGAACTGGTTGAACCATTAAAACAGCTGTTCAAGGACGAAGTTCGCGCAGCAGGTGTTGAACTGGGTCTGCCAGCACACATGGTATATCGTCAGCCATTCCCTGGACCAGGTTTAGGCGTACGCTGCCTGGGCGCTATCACCCGTGACCGTCTGGAAGCAGTGCGTGAATCCGACGCAATTCTGCGTGAAGAATTTGCAAAAGCCGGCCTGGACAAAAAAGTATGGCAGTACTTCACCGTAGTGCCTGACTTCAAATCTGTTGGTATGAAAAACCACCAGAGAAGCTTCGACTACACTGTTATCATCCGTGCAATCAATACCATCGATGCTATGACAGCAACCATCGAACGCTTAGACTGGGATATCTTAGAAGTAATCACCAACAGAATTCTGGCAGAAGTTCCAAACGTAAACCGCGTTTGCTACGACATGTCTCCAAAACCACCAGCAACCATCGAATTCGAATAAGATATATTGAATCCACATATAACCTCATCTGCAATTATCCGCAGATGGGGTTATTTTTATATACGGCATGAAAAAAATATGTTATACTAATATAGAATGAAAACCAAGGAGGCAGCTTATGGAACAGCATGATAAAATACAGATTTTTGAAGAGAAGCGCATCCGAACCGCGTGGGACGAAGAAAAAGAAGAATGGTACTTTTCTATCGTTGATGTGGTGGCAGTACTGACCGACCAGCCTGATCAACGTCGGGCGGCAAAGTATTGGAGTGTATTAAAAACCCGTCTTAAAAAAGAGGGCAGTGAACTGACTACAAATTGTAGTCAGTTGAAAATGACTGCGTTAGACGGGAAAAAGCGTATGACAGATGTTGCGGATACCGAACAGCTTTTGCGAATCATTCAGTCCATTCCTTCGCCTAAGGCAGAGCCGTTTAAACTGTGGCTGGCACAGGTTGGCCGGGAGCGAATCGAGGAAACCATCGACCCGGAACTGACCATTGAGCGTGCGCTGGAAACCTATCTCAAAAAGGGATATACCCGTGAATGGATTAATCAGCGACTTCAGGCAATTCAGGTTCGCAAAGAACTGACTGACGAGTGGGATGCCCGCGGAGTGCAAAAAGGCGTAGAATATGCTATTCTCACCGATGAAATATCCCGTGCGTGGTCTGGAATGTCAACACGGCAGTATAAAAACTTTAAAGGATTGAAAAAAGAAAATCTGCGTGACAATATGACGACGCTGGAGCTTGTACTGAATATGCTGGCAGAAGCCACTACCACTGAGATTTCAAAGCAAAAAGCTCCAGAAACCTTTTCCGATAATATCGAGGTTGCCCGTGCAGGCGGCAAAGTAGCCGGTGATGCCCGCAGAGCGATTGAAGTGCAAACAGGAACCCCAGTTATTACATCGAAGAATGCCGCTCAGTTAAATCAGATTGTTACCCGGTTGATTGAGGGCACTGTTGTGGAAGATAACAGCTAGGAATAGAGTATATGGCAGTGGTTATTGTGATGTGACCACTGCTTTTTTGTTCTTATGCTGAAATATGTTACAATAAAATAGAAAAAATGCTTGACGGGGAGATTGTCCCCGCCCTGTATGATAGTGTCAGAGAGGAGGTAATCGATATGATTTCAACAAAAGAAGTTACTGAACAGCTTGGAATTGATAAGGAACGCATTAAATATTATAAAAGAATGAATGTGTTTTGTGCGGAAAGTGAACGTTCCGGGTATTATACGGAAAATGATGTTAAGAATTTAAGAAAACTTGTTATGCTGGGAAAAGCCGGACTTACCTGTGACGATATAAAAAAAGCACAGTCTGGAGAGACAACTTTAATGGAAGTGCTTACAGAACGCAGACAGAAAATTAAAGAAAAGATGGAACGGATGCTGGGCTCTCTATGCTTATCACAGGACCTGCTTGCAAATGATGTACAGTATGAATCGCTGGAAATAGATCGATTCTGGAAGATTGTTAATCAGCGTGAAGATGAAGGGAAAGAGTTTATGGAATTTGAGGAAGAGGATATTCCTCTCTGCCTCATTCGAACTGTGCAGTGCCCGTATTGCGATGCGGAACAGGACATTGATTTAGAGGAATATGTATATGATGAAAATCCTGAAGATGAAAATGATGCGGATTCTGACATTATATACAGCGTAGACAGTGAAGAAAATTATGATTGTGAATGTTGCGGAGAAACATTCCGTGTGATGGGATGGACAAGGGAATATCCGGTTAATCCGTATTATCCAGAAGACATTTCTGTTTTAAATATAAGAGAGATTGAGGATGGCGAGGAGGAAGAGGATGATTATGAATAAAAATATCTGTACTTTATTCATAAGCTGCTTACAACCAATATAGAATTTAAATTCTTATTGACCTGCACCTGATAAAATGATATAGTACTAAATGTAAAGCTGAATAACATGCTGGTTGTCTTACAAATCGGGGGCAATTGGATTTACAAGAGTACTAGAGGTCGAGTTGTAAATAAGTATATTACATTTATAGGGTGTAGTGTGTTTATTTACAGCTCGACTTTTTTGTTTGCGCGAATAAGGAGGTACTTAAAATGGGTTACGGAACAAAACCAAAAGCAAAACCAAAAGCAGAAAATTTAACATTTAATAAAGCCAAAAACAGCTGGCTGGATTACTGGCGGGGAAAAGTGGGATATCCAAAGGCAAAGAAATTAATTGATATGATACGCAATGATTCTCTGGCAGGGGATAATGAAAAATGGGAACAGTGGAAGGCTACACCATTAAAAGAAATGGATGAGGAGTTTGTAAAGTTTACTGTTGAATGTATCAATAACGTGGAAGACGAGGAACTGCGCTCTGATTTGCTGTTTATGATGAATTCATTTGCATCGTATGTGAATCATAACCTGGTAAAAAATACTACAATTTATTCAATGCTTTTAAAACAGACAATTTTAACAGAAATGAGTATTCGTACAGGGTACTATGGTCACGAAGATGACTATGATGAGTACGATCTGGATGAATTGGAGTTTGATGAAACAGAGCCGGAAGATCAAGGTTAAAGGAGGTACTTGTTATCTGCATTGAGTTCTTTCTGAATTATTCCGGGTTTGGCGGAAGCCTTTTAAAATAATTATATGATTTTTTTAGAGATATGTGATATTTATTAAAGAAATGGAGCGGTGAATGCTATGGAATTTTTATTATACTTTGTGGTTGGTTTTGTTACTACTTCGATTTTATATCCACTGTTTTTTGGAAGTGGAAAGTAATTTATTACAATATAATTATTAACAAAATGACTTGCATTGCAAACTGTGGTACAATAAATTTACAATGCAAATAAATGAAAAAAAAGGCGGTGATATTATGGCAGTCACAAAAAAATCAATTGAATATGAGATTAAAGAAATAAAAGATATGATTGAATATTATGAGCGGCAGATTGTGGGATTAAATGAGCGAATTATTGAGAAAAAAGGGTTACTGAACTTATTAAATCAACATGAAAAAAGACCAGTGTCAGAGAAAACGCTATACAAATATATTTCTGACAAGACGCATTCGGTGCCATTAATGGATGAGTTTGAAAGTTTGACGGAAGATGGATTTCGTAAGTACGAACGGATAGTAATCAAAAATACGATATGGGGCAAATTAGGTCGATATCACTTGATTTTAGCGCGAATGAGCGCATTAGAATATGTAGGCGATATAACAATGACTGATTTTAAAAATCAACGTGGAAATTATGGACTACTGATGGAACATGTCGAATCTGAAGTTGCCAAAGCAAAAGAAAAAACGGCACTTACTAAAGATAGCGAAGTTGTTTTTGAAACACCATTTTTGTTACGTGCACAAAATAGTTCCAACAGAACCGGATATGGCAATGAGTATAATGGATATGATTTGGTTCATGAAGGAACTCTTTATGGCGAAACAACAAAATATGCTTTTATAGGGGTTGTTATAGATTAAGATAATGCATTGCGGCAGAATAAGATATATTTTGCCGTATGCGATACATAGTAAAGAATATAACATTATAAGTTTAATGAATATAATTAGGATGAGGAAAATATGAAAAATGGCAAAATGAATTTTGAAAATCCTATAGACCAAGAAGAATACAACCATTTTGAAAGTATAAAGCGTTGGCTGGAAAGAGGTATTGAGGCTGCTTCAAAGACATCTGTACAAGCATCTGACCAACGAAAACGATATAATGGTAATGATAAAAATGATATTCCGCCAATTCTTGAAGCTAATGGAGCTAGGAATGTGTCACAAGAAGATATCGCAATATATCGTAAAGTTTTGTCAGAACCTTATTTTGCTAGATTGGCATATAGGGAGGTTTATTCAGAGTATACTTTGGATGAAGATATTTATATTGGGAAAGAGATGATACGTGATGATTCTAGCTATGGTTCGGACATATTGATACATTCATGGACAAGTGATATTGCCAATGAGCTTTTATATGATAAACGGACGAAGCCTTATGAAAAAATGTTAAAAAAACGTAAAGACCGCCCGTTTGATGACGACGAAAAATATATTCTGTATCCAGATTTGCGCCGTATGGTCTTGTCGGAAAAAGGCCGATACATTAGACATATTAATGAATATGTTTCGGACGAGTATGTAAGACACTATAATTATGGCAATTGGCTAGAAGCCGGGGAACAAATAGCAGATAAATTTTTATTGGATGTTCTAGAACAGAAGAAGAATGAAAATCAAATTACAAATATTATTAGGACAATTCAGCAAAACCAGAATACTGTTATTCGATTACCTTTTGCCGAAAACTTTATTGTAGAAGGTTGCGCTGGTTCAGGAAAGACTATGATCATGTTACATAGGCTTTCCTATCTGCAGGAAAGAAATTTTATTGCGGATAATAGTACGGTAGTGGTATTGACTCCAAGCGAGGATTTTAATTTACAGTTACATTCTCTGATGAAAGACTTGGAAATAGAGAAAATGAATATTAGTAATATGGAGCAATACTATCGTATTCTTTTGAAAGATGTGGATTGGGATGAGACTGGTAGAGCCAAATTGCATAATGATAATACTTTACCGGATTCATTTGTGAAAGAGATGTATTCTGAAGAAATGCTGGAAAGAATGCAACGAGTACACGCTCAGACAGTGGGAAATGTAATTCATGGGAAATTTGCTATTCCGAAAAATGAGATTGAAGTATATGCGGAAAGATTGAGGGTGAAGGCCAGAGTAATTAATTATGGCCAGGTGGAAGATTTAATTGCAATATTGGACAGTATTTTACTTGAGCAAATGAATCTGCAGAACTGGATTGATGAGAAAAAACTATTAATTGCTAATCTGCAACAGACAATTGACAAAGAATATGATGTGAAGAATGAATTACAAACAACGCTGGATAATAATAAAGAAAAGTTTTCCGTATATTTGATAAAACTTAAAGAAAAGTTAAAAAAACAATATGAAAAAGAAAAAATAATGGCTAATAGAGGCCGCTTAAAAAGTTTTTTGGATATTGTTTTATCTGCACAGATAGAAATACAACTTGATGATGAGGACTATGTAGAGTTGGTTAAAGAATGTGCGGCAGCGGCAAATAAAGATAAAGAAGATTCTGAACTGAAGTCCTTATTAGATGGTTATTATAAGGCTGTTAATAGGTTACGTAATAGTGAAATGCAAATTGCAAATAATACAAAATATATTGCTGAACAAAGGCAGAGTATTGCAGAAAGGTCGAAAAACTTATTATCGGATGCTGAAGAAGAACGCGTTGAACGTTACTTTTCTGAGCTGAAAGAAAAAAAGGAACAGTTGCGTGATTACAAACAGCTTTTTGATACAGAGATTCAGCCGTTTATTAAGAATAAGTGTGAGGAATACGGGGTTAAGCCGATTTTAAATCAGAAATACTATTTGTATTTGAAATTATGTTGGTATAGTATTAACGGGGGAAAATTACTTGGCAATTATTTAATGTGCATTGATGAAGCACAGAATTTATCAGTGAACGAATATAAACTTTTACAGACGTTACACGGCAAACATACAGTTTTTAATTTGTATGGAGATTTATTACAGAACACAAGAGTTGGTTTAGGCATTTCTGATTGGAATGAACTGCAAAAAGCATTATTTGTAGATAGTAATGTAAAAATATATACGTTTGCAGAAAATTATAGAAATACCAACCAGATAACAACATTTGTGAATGAAAGACTGAAACTAAAAAATCCAATGAAAATAATCGGATATGATGGTGCAGATGTGCTAATACGACCAGGAACGATATCTTCGGCATTGGCGGAGGCACGATATGAAAGAGGAAAGACGGCGGTAATTGTTTCTGAAATTACTAAGGAAATAAAAAAAGAAGCAGAATTACGCGATTTTTCTGTAGGTAAGGTTGATGATGAAGGTGTTGCGGTATTATCTATTAATGATGTAAAGGGGTTAGAGTTTAAAACAGTATTTGTTGTGGATGAAGGATTGTCGTATAACGAGAAATATATTGCATATACACGAGCGTTAAATAGACTTATTGTTATAACGTAATGAAATGTTTGAGAGGTGGCGTAATTGAAAAAAAGAGAGGTTTTATCAAGTGAGGAAACAAAAGCTTTATCGTTGAAGCTAGAAAATGCTGAAGTAGCGTATAAACAGGCAAAAGAATTATATTATGAAATTAATAATAATGTGTATTCACTAGAATGCGATGTAGAAGAGACACAGGAAGAAATTGATTCGTTACAAACTCAAATAGAAGAACTAGAACGGAAAAGCCAAGAACTCATGGAAAAGTCCGAAAAACAAAAAATTTTATTGGAAAGCCAACGTTTTGAATTAGCGCTACAAGAACAAAGACAAAAACAATTGGAAGAAGATAGAGATAGGTTAGAGGAAGCATATGAACAGGCAAAAAAAGATTATGAAAAAAGTTTTACCAAAGATTTTTTGAATCAAGTTTTTTTATTATCAAACAAAAATTCTATGCAAGTAAATTTGTATGCTGATACGAAGACTACACAGATAATGACAGATTTTGAGAAATCGAAAAAAGAGTTTTTATATCTTTATCTTGGTGAACCGAGATTTCTTGTTGAACGGGATAATAAAAAATATTCTGTAAAATGCGGTTTGATTGTAACTAGAAACTGTGGGGACGTTATTAGAGAAGGCTTGCAACCAACCATGACAAATATAAAAAAATGGGAGGATGATGGAAGGCTTCAGCCCTTGACAAATGCGATTATATGGGCGTTAGAAGAACAAGAAACAGTGATAGAAGGCGGTGTTTATCCTTTAGGACAACCACACCAAATTGGAGGACAAACAAAAAGAAACCAAACAGGTTATGGCAGCATTTATCATAGGGGAGTGTTATGTAGTCAGGGTACGTTATACGGAGAGGTAACGGACTTTTTGGTAGTTGGGGTAAAAGTTGAAAGTATATATGAAACCTGGTAAGTGATGGTAACAAATAATAAGGCGGACCTAAAGAGTATAATGATGCGATGCTGAAAAAAGATGCTAATTAAATTTTAGTTGCAACAAAAAGCGGGAGAATTATTAGTTAGATGCTTTAAAGTTGCTGAGTAGAGTTCTCGGCTGGCGAAAAAATATTTGGAGAAATAAAACAACAAATATAGTTAATTTCTATGCAAAAATGGAACAGATACGGAAAACATGATCTATTTGATGACACTATGTTTATGGCTCTGTTAGAGGATGATTCAGAGTGCTGGTCTCCATGAAAGAAATCCTATAGAAGCCGTTATTCGTCATCTTCTTCCGAAGGGTCAAATTGTTTGCAAAATAATGCGGCTCCAAAGTTTGATATTCGCAGCTGGGATGAGAATCATGAGAAAATGGGCAAAGGCGTTACTTTGACTCGTGATGAAGCGGAAGAATTATATGAACTGCTGGGACAGGCTCTGAAAAAGTGGCTGTAGTTCAGGCCGTATAATGTAATGTGTGCTGGTAGAAATAAATTGACATGACTGATTTTGTCTGGCTGAATAGTGGGGTGATTGTATGGGCTGTGTTACAGTAATAGGTGCAGTATTGGGTGTTATATTGGGGATATGGTTTATATCATTTTTAGAATCGCTAAACCTTGTACAGTGGCTGGTAATTCTGATGCTGTTTGGTTTAGGGGCAATAGCGTTATATGTTCTGCTAAAACCATCTTCAGGAACTTCTGTTTCTAATACGGCTTCAGAACCTGTTTCTGCGGGTGATTACAAAATCATTGTGAAAAATGGACGGGTAACAATTGTGCGATTTATCAGTGTCGATTCCGGCACGATTGAAATTCCATCCATGATTAATAATATGCCGGTAAGAGTAATTGGTGCAGGTGCATTTAAAGATTGTAAGCAGATGGAAAAAGTAATGATTCCGGGAAGTGTTATAGAAATTCAGGATAATGCGTTTCAGAATTGTTCAGGTTTGCGCGAAGTGGTGATGCCTTCTACGGTAAAAAAACTGGGGAAGGCTGTGTTTAGTGATTGCAGAAATTTAAGTAACATTAATCTGCCGGATAGTATAACAAACATTCCGGAGAAGTGTTTTTATTATTGCAAGGAGCTTCATGCGCTGAGTTTTCCGGCTAGTGTAAAATGGATAGATGGGCAGGCGTTTGCCGAGAGCGGTCTGCGAAATGTATCTTTGCCAGAGGGAATACAGAAAATTGGTTCGGAAGCATTTGGCTATTGCAGGTCATTGAGATCTATTTTAATTCCAAAAGAACTCAAGGATATTGCTGATGATGCGTTCCGTTCCACATGGTCTTTTACAATCTATTGTTATGGAAATAGCTATGGGCTGGAATATGCGCGTAAACATAATATCAATTATAAAAATGCAGAAGAATGGTCGTAACGAAAAAACACGCAGTGAGGAGAGTGACTGTTCATGTACGACTGGAATGGAAACGGAAAACATGATTCCTTTGACGATGCTATGTTTATGGCATTGTTGGAAGATGATTTAGAGCGTCATCCGCCAAAAACGGGTAAAAAAACGAGTACAGCGAAGAAAGTTGCAGACATGAGTCTGGGAGATGTGCTTGTAACAGGTGTAATAGGAGGGCTGATTGCAATACTCTTTATGAGTATTGCCTATGGTTATGCACTTGTGGGTATAGGGATAATCATAATTGCAGTTGTGGCAGTTTTTTTGATTGTGGGTGAGCCCGTTAGCAATACATCATCTTCCAGCACATCGTCACAGAGGCAATATCCACAGACGAATAATGAGCGCGTGCGGGAACGCATGAAAACGATACAGCAGGAAACATCGTACGGGAAAATCATAAAGACCTACGACAAAACTCTGGTTTTTCAGTTGACTGAGCGATGGAAAAAGCTCGGTGAGGCTTGCCTGTATTATTGTAACTATGAAAAAGAGTATTATATTCAAAAAGTGGATTTTGCTAAAATTGGAGCCTGTGAGGTCTACTGGGCTGGACGGATTAAAAAAAGTTTTGCAAAAACAGATTTTAAAATTCCTTATGTTGAAAAAGTTCCGAATAATGGTCTGGTAATTTATCCGGATGATATGCGTGAGCCGCTGGTAATGGAGATGTATGACACGGAAGAAGTTTATAAAATCGTGTTGTTTATTATTCAGCATCCGGAATTGTGGCGTAAGGATACAGCATGGGAAACCATTCTGGAGTTAGAGGTATTTGGAAATACGAAGTCAGATTTTAAAACAGATGTGAAAGCTGCACCAAAACCGGAGGCGAAACCGGAATCAAAACAGGTTTCTACACCTGCGAGAAGTACGCATAGTTCTTCTTATACATCAGGGTATATCCCGGTGTATACACCGAGCTATACATCCAGTTCAATATTGGATGATGAACCGGACGAAACTGTTCGGGAGCGTCTGGACTATGATTTAAGCGGTACAGGCTACGACAGCTATGATTTAGAGTGGATGGATGAGGAGGAACGCAACCAGGTTTTAGAGGATAATTTTCTGGATCCGTATGATTATGACTTTGATGATTTGGACTGAGGTGAGTGAATGGGCTGTTTTGGCACAGTAATTTGTGCATTGATAAGCACGATATTCATTATTTATATAACGGAAATAAACCCGGATATGATGTTTCTTCTGGCGGCATTGCCGTTTATTACCCTCACGATTCTTGCTGCGTATGGTGCGGCAAACACTCCAACCAGATATGCTGACCAGTCAGCTGTGCGGAAAAAAATGAAATCAAACAGCCTGAAGGCTGAAGTGAAACCGGAACCGCAGGAGGAAGAAATTCCTGAATGGAAACTGGAGGCGGAACGCATTAAAAAGCAGATGCTACTGGAATCGTATGAGGAGCGAGCGGAAATCATTCGCCGGAGGGAAGAAAAAGCACGTCTGGAACAGCAGCGCATCGCCAGAGAACAGGAATCGGCCCAAAAAGAACAGAAGGATATGGAATGATGTAAAATGGTTCTACTATGTTGATTTTATACTGCTGTCTAAAAAAACACTATGATTTTCCGCCACTATAGATTACAATTAGCTCAATGAAAAAATAAATCTAATGGAGGATTATACTTATGGAACTGAATTTTACAAGGGAGCAGGCGCTGGAGCTGCTGAAAAAATATAACAAAGAGCCGTTTCATCTGGAACATGCATATACTCTGGAAGGGGTAATGGGCTGGTATGCGCGTGAGCTGGGTTATGGCGACGAGGAAGCGTTCTGGCGTATGGCAGGGCTTTTGCATGATATCGATTTTGAAGTGTATCCGGATGAACACTGCAAAAAAGCGCCGGAACTGCTGCAGGAACTGAATGCCAGTGATGCGCTGGTGCATGCGGTTTGCAGTCATGCGTACGGTATCTGCAGTGATGTGGAACCGGTTCATCAGATGGAAAAAGTGCTGTTTGCAGTGGATGAACTGACTGGTTTAATTGGTGCCGGTGTGCTGATGCGTCCGTCTAAAACGGTAATGGATATGGAAGCAGACAGTGTAAAACGCAAATTTAAAGACAAACATTTTGCTGCAGGCTGTTCCCGTGATATTATTCGCACCGGTGCAGAGCGTCTGGGCTGGGAGTTAAATGACCTGTTTGCAAAAACGATTTTAGCAATGCGTGACTGTGAAGCCAGCGTGCGTGAACAGATGGCTGCGCTGAAAGGTGAATAAGAATAAAATTCTGAGAGGCTGTTTCTGAAAAGAAGCAGTCTTTTTTGTGTGAAAAGACGCAGCAATTCGGCAAAATGTATGATTTTATCTGGCGAGAAAACCGGCAGATATGGTATAATATAATATCTATGCACTAATAGAAAGGGGGATGTACATGCTTGTACAGGTGGCAGTTGCACGAAAACTGGCGGATTTTCGTGACCGTCTGACGTATCGTGTGCCGGAAACTCTGCAGCCGCAAACCGGCTGGGGCAGTATGGTGCTGGTGCCTATGGGAAAGGGAAATCAGCAGGTAAACGGCTATGTAACCGGTTTTTTATCGGATTCGGATGCCGATGTGGAAAGCTGCAAGGATATTCTTGCTGTGCTGGAACCGGAAACACTGCTGACGCAGGAACTGGTGGAGCTGGCTGTCTGGATGAGCGAGTACTATCTCTGTCCGTGTTATTATATACTGGAATATATGCTGCCTAAATTTGCCCGCAGCAAAAAGCAGGATGTGGCCGTGTGGGCCGATGAATCGGAACTGGCGAAAACCCGAATGGTGTTTCTGGAGCCGGAGGCACTGGAACTTGCGGAACAGATTCAGCAAAAAAAAGAGATTCCGGTATTTCTGCTGCAGAAACACTATGCAGGAGCCGATGCTTTGCTGCAGCAGCTTCGGGCTGCCGAACTGGTGCGAATTGAATCCAGGTTTCAGCAGCAGGGCAGCAGCAAACTGGAATATGTATACGAAAGCTCTATTGAACCGGCACAGCTGGAAGATGCCCGTAAACAGCTGGGCAGAGCAGTAAAACAGTGGGAACTGCTGCGTTATCTTACTTATGAAGGTGCCTGTGACGCCAAAAAACTGCGAAGCTACTGGCAGAATTATCAGAGCCTGACCAGAGAGCTGATAAAGAAAAAACTGGTTGTGCGCCGGCAGGTGCAGGTTTCGCGATTTAATACCGACAATGCAGTGTTTCGCAATGAGAAAAAACTGACACTTAATGCGGAACAGCAGCATGCGCTGGATGTGATTCTGGAAAAAATCGATGGCGGTAAAGCAGAAGATATTCTGCTGCACGGTGTAACCGGCAGCGGCAAAACAGAGGTGTATCTGCGTACGCTGCGCTATGTGCTGGATCAGGGAAACGGTGCTATGGTGCTAGTGCCGGAAATTGCGCTAACCCCGCAGCTGATTGGTCGGTTTCGTGCTGTGCTGGGCGAATATGTAGAGGTTCTGCACAGCAATATGTCGGATGGAGAGCGGTTTGATGCCTGGCAGAGGCTGTATCGCGGCGAAACCCGTGTGGTTGTGGGTGTTCGCAGTGCGGTGTTTGCACCGGTGCAGAATCTGCGGCTGATTATTATGGATGAGGAACACGAGACAACCTTTAAACAGTCGGAGCCGGATCCTCGCTATCATGCCCGGGATGTGGCACGGAAACGGATGCAGAATAACAGTGGTCTGCTGCTGTTAGGCAGCGCAACGCCTTCGGTGCAGAGCTATTATGAAATTCCAAGAGGCGGAGGTACATTGCTGACCATGCACAATCGTGCACAGCAGCAGCCGCTGCCCGATGTGCAGATTATTAATATGGCACGGGAATTTCAGGCAGGCAACCGCAGTATGTTCAGTTCGGTTTTGACGCAGACTATGGAGAACAGCCTGCGAAACGGCGAGCAGGTGATATTGTTTCTGAACCGCAGAGGTTTTTCCAGCGCTATTGTATGCCGGGAATGCGGTCATACGCTGACCTGCGAGAAATGCTCCATCGCGCTGACCTATCATAAAGAAAAAAATCTGGCCAAGTGTCATTACTGTGATTATATGACACCGGCACCAAAACAGTGTCCGCAGTGCGGAAGCCGGTTTATCCGATATATGGGTTCCGGTACTGAACTGGTGGAGGAGGAAGTAAAAAAACTCTGGCCGTGGGTTGTAACCGACCGTATGGATTTAGACACCACCCAGAATAAAGATGCCCATAACCAGATTCTGGAGCGGTTTGCCCGTGGCGAAACACAGGTGCTGATTGGCACGCAGATGGTAACCAAAGGGCTGGATTTTCCCAATGTCACAACCGTTGGGGTGCTGATGGCCGATATGATACTGAATCTGCCCGATTACACAGCATCGGAGCGAACATTTCAGCTGATGACCCAGGTGGCAGGACGCGCCGGCCGCGGCGATAAACCGGGTCGTGTGATTGTGCAGACCTATAATCCGGAACATTACAGTATTCAGGCGGCGCAGCAGCATGACTACAGCAGTTTTTACGAAAAAGAGATTCAGATGCGGGAACTGATGGTGTATCCGCCGTTCTGTTATATGATTCGTATTCTGGTGTCGGATTTTCAGCCGGATGGGCTGCTGGAGATGATGCAGCAGATGGCAGACCGGATTGCAGAGAAGTATCCGGCCATTGAACTGCTGGGGCCGTCGGAGGCACCGGTTTCCGTTGTACGGAAGCGTCACCGGTTTCATCTGATTCTGAAAGGACAGTATCTGGATTTGTTGAGGGAAGCGGCAGAATATGGGCAAACATTCATGAATTTATCAAGAAAGAGTAAAACTTTGAGAATACTTATTGATGTGGAACCATCAAGTGTTTTATAGTATAAGCAGGAGGAGAAGAACAAGATGGCTATTTATAATATTGTAACAAAAGAAGATAAATTATTACGGAAAAAATCTCAGGTAGTACCGGAAATTACACCAAATGTTATTAAACTGTTAGACCGTATGCAGGAAACCATGTATGCGGCAAACGGTGTTGGTCTGGCTGCACCGCAGGTTGGCATTCTGAAACGGGTTGTGGTAATCGATATCGGCGAAGATGGCCCGGGCGCATTACGTTTAATCAATCCGGAAATTCTGGAACGCTCCGGCTGGCAGAACGGGCCGGAAGGCTGTCTGAGCTGCCCAGGGATGTATGGCGATGTAAAACGCAGCCAGTATGTAAAAGTAAAAGCACTGAACGAACAGGGTGAAGAAATTATTATTGAGGCAGAAGATTTTCTGGCAAGAGCATTACAGCATGAAATCGATCATCTGGAAGGCATTCTGTTTATCGACACTGCTACCAATATCGAGTACGAGAAATAGGAGGTGGTTCCCGTGAGAATCGTATTTATGGGAACACCGGATTTTGCGGTGCAGTCGCTGAATGCACTGGTGGAGGCAGGCCATGATGTGGCTGCGGTTATCACCCAGCCCGACCGTCCAAAAGGCCGAGGCAACAAACTGGCTTTTCCGGAAGTAAAAATCAGAGCGCTGGAACTGAATCTGCCGGTTCATCAGCCGGCCAGTGTAAAAGACGAAGCATTTCTGGAGCTGCTGCAGGGTTATCAGCCCGATGTAATTGTGGTTGTGGCATATGGCCGCATTCTGCCGCAGGCGGTACTGGAACTGCCGGAGTATGGCTGTATTAATGTGCATGGTTCTCTGCTGCCTGCTTATCGCGGTGCGGCACCGATTCAGCGTGCTGTGCTGGATGGCTGCAAAGAGAGCGGTGTTACCATCATGCAGATGGACACCGGCATGGATACCGGCGATATGCTGCTGCAGGGCAGTCTGCCGATTACCGATGAGGACAATACCGGCACCATGTTTGATAAGCTGGCTGTGCTGGGCGGCAGATTACTGGTGGAAACACTGGAAGGTTTGCAGCAGGGAACCATTCAGCCGCAGAAACAGAACGAGGCTGAAGCGACTCACGCTGCTCGTATTCTGAAAGAGGACGAAGTCATTGACTGGAACAGACCGGCGCAGACTATTTTCTGTCAGATTCGCGGCCTGGCTCCGGCTCCGGGTGCTTATACCCTGTGGAACGACCAGCGTCTGAAAATCTGGAAGAGCCGTGTAAACAGCAAAGAAACCGGAAAAGCTCCGGGTACCGTGGTGGAAATCGGCAAAGACTATCTGATGGTACAGACCGGCGAAGGCTGTCTGGAAATTCTGGAGCTGCAGCCGGCAGGTAAAAAAGCAATGCCTGCAAAAGCATTCTGCAACGGAACCGGTGTGGAAACAGGCGTGCAGTTTGGAGAAATTCATGGATAAAGGCAAAAAACGATTATTTATTCTGCTGGGGATGGCCAGTCTGCTTGTGTATGGAGCAGTGTTTGGTGCAATCTGGTTTGTAATGACCAGTGCATCCCCGGCGGTGCGCCATATAGCAGTAACGGCACTGGCAGCAGGTTTTGTAATGCTGATGATTGCCATGGCTGCCGGGTTGGGCAGTCTGGTGTTAGGGCTGTTGTTCGGCAGCGGTGCGCTGTGGACACAGAAACTGGGCCGTGGTGTTGTAGAGCTGTTTTATCCAATGGTGCTGCGGGTCGGGCAGTTTATAGGAATATCAAAAGAAGAAATTGAAGACTCCTATATTAAAATTAATAACCAGATGACTGTGGCTGCCGGCAACAGATTCCGGCCGGAGGATGTTCTGGTGCTGGCACCGCACTGTCTGCAGAATACCGGCTGCCCGCATAAAATTACGATTGATGTACATAACTGTCATCGCTGCGGAAAATGCAGCATTGACGGTCTGCTGACCATTGCCGAAGACACCGGCGTTAATTTTGTAGTGGCCAGCGGCGGTACCTTTGCCCGCAAATTTGCAAAGGAATACAGTCCGAAAGCGATTGTGGCAATCGCCTGTGAGAGAGACCTGACCAGTGGTATCAAAGACATGAATGTGCAGCAGATTCCCGTTGTGGGTGTGCTGAACGAGCGGCCAAACGGGCCGTGTCATAATACCAGTGTGCAGCTGTGCAAGGTGCGTCAGGCAATTTCTTACTTTACAGAGGCGTGATATTTAGGAGGTTTTTATTATGTTTTTTGGCTATTGGGATTTACTCCTGATTCCGGCGTTTTTAGTTACGCTTTATGCGCAGCAGAAGGTGAACAGCACCTATAAGCGCTATTCGCAGGTGCCGTCTAAACGGGGCTTTACCGGTGCCGATGTGGCTCGTTTTATTTTAAATCAGAACGGCCTGCACGATGTACCGATTGAGGTAACCGGCGGTCATTTAAGCGACCACTATGATCCGCGCAGCCGTGTAGTGCGTCTGTCGCAGGATGTGTACTACGGTTCTTCTCTGGCATCTTTAGGTGTGGCAGCCCACGAGGTTGGCCATGCGGTACAGCACGATACCGGCTATCTGCCGCTGTATGTGCGCAATACCGTAATTCCGGTTACGCAGTTTGGTTCTACTGCGGCAATTCCGCTGTTTATTCTGGGGATTGTTGTAAGCAGTGAAACTCTGATTGGTCTGGGCATTATGCTGTTCAGCGCTATCGTATTCTTCCAGATGGTAACTCTGCCGGTGGAATTTAACGCAAGCTCCCGCGCTCTGGCAACACTGGGCGGCGAAGGCTTTTTAGATGCGGAAGAATTAAAAGGCACTTCCAAAGTGCTGCAGGCAGCTGCATTAACCTATGTGGCAGCAGCTCTGATGTCAGTGATGGAATTACTGCGTCTGCTGCTGATGTCCGGTATTCTGGGTGGCAGCGATGACTAAAAAACAGCCTGGAAGCCGTGAACTGGCATTGCAAATCTTATATCAGGTGAACGAGGAAGGGGCTTATGCTAATCTGGCTTTAGACAAAGCCCTTTTTCCATGCACCTGGCTGGACCCTCGCGACAGAGGGCTGATTACCGAAATCGTGTACGGTTCGGTAAAAAACAGAGGGAAACTGGATTATGTGTTAAATCAGTTTGCCAGCACAAAAGTAAAGAAAATGGATAAATGGACCCGCAATATTCTGCGGATGTCGCTGTATCAGATTTTATTTTTAGACAAGGTGCCCGATTCTGCAGCCGTTAATGAGGCTGTAAAACTGGCAAAACATTACGGCCATGTGGACAAGTTTGTCAATGCGGTGCTGCGCAACATTCTGCGCGGCATGGATACCATCCAGTGGCCGGATAAAACAAAAGACCCGGTACAGTATCTGATGGTGGAATACTCCTTTCCGCAGTGGATGGTGGAACGGTTTATCCGCCAGTACGGCGTGGAAGATGCTGAAAAACTCTGTGCCTGGTATAATCAGCCGGCGGCTATGTGGATTCGCACCAATACGTTAAAGACAACCCGTGCAGAATTAAAACAGCTGCTGGAGGCAGAAGGACTCACGGTTACCGAGAGCCGCCACACACCGGAAGGGCTGAAAATTGAAAATGCAGTGAACCTGCATCAGCTGAAAGCCTTTCGGCAGGGGCTGTTTACCGTGCAGGACGAAAGCTCTATGCTGGTGGCGCTGGCAGCCGAACCGATGCCGGGGCAGCGTGTGCTGGATGTATGCAGTGCACCTGGCGGCAAAGCCACTCATATGGCGCAGCTGATGAAAAACACAGGCACTATCTATGCCTGTGATATCCACCAGCACCGTTTAGATTTGATTGCCGAAAACTGCAAACGTCTGGGTATCAGCAATGTGGAGCTGGTTCAGCAGGACGGCACAAAGCTGACAAAACGCTGGCAGGAGCCATTTGATGTGATACTGTGTGATGTGCCATGCTCCGGGCTGGGGGTATTAGGCCGCAGAGCCGATGCCCGCTGGGCAAAAGAATCAGAAGATATTGAAGGGCTCTGCAGAATCCAGAAAAAAATTCTGGAAGAGGCTGCACAGCTGGTAGTGCCGGGCGGTACACTGATTTACAGTACCTGTACCATTGCGCCGGAGGAAAATCAGCAGATGGTAGAGCAGTTCCTGAAAGAACACCCGGAATATGAACTGGATGAAACTCTGATTGACTGCTGGCTCGATATGGATAAAGAAGAGGCCGGATATGTACAGTTCCTGCCTTTTGTGGATGATATGGATGGATTCTTCATCGCACGGATGATGCGCAGGGAGGAAGCATAATGGAGAAACAGGATTTACGAAGCCTGCATCTGGACGAAATGACAGCCCTGTTAAAAGAGCTTGGGCAGCCGGCATTTCGTGCAAAACAGCTTTTCAGCTGGATTCACGAAAAACAGGTGCGTGAAATCAGCCAGATGCACAATCTGGGAAAAAATCTGCTGGAACAGCTGGAACAACACTGCACCATTACCTCCATGCGCCTGGAGCGCAAACAGGTATCCAGTGACGGTACCGAGAAATTCTTATTTCAGCTGGATGATGGAAACTATATTGAATGTGTGCTGATGCGCTATCGCGGTGACATGAGCAAACAGCGCAACACACTGTGCATTTCCAGCCAGGTAGGCTGTGCCATGGGCTGTACCTTCTGCGCTACCGGGCAGGGTGGCTTTGTGCGCAATCTGACCACCGGCGAAATTTTAAGCCAGGTGTATGAGGTAAACCATCTGCTGCAGGAGGAAGGCGACAGCCTGCCTGTGGGCAATGTGGTATTCATGGGTATGGGGGAACCGCTGCATAACCTGAACAATGTGCGCAAAACCATCAGTCTGCTGAACGACCCGCAGGGTCAGCAGATTGGCATTCGCCGCATGACGGTATCCACCTGCGGTGTGGTGCCCAAAATGCATGAACTGGCCGATGAAAAACTGGATATTGTGCTGGCTGTATCGCTGCATGCGCCAAACGATGAACAGCGCTCCAGCGTGATGCCGGTGAACAATTCCTGGCCGCTGGCAAAACTGATGGAAGCCTGCCGCTATTATCAGAAGCAGACCAAAAACCGCATTACATTTGAATATGCGCTGATTGCCGGTTTTAACGACCAGCCGGAACATGTGCAGCAGCTGAAACATCTGCTGAAAAATCTGGACTGCCATCTGAACATCATTCCGGTAAATCCGGTGGCAAATACAGCACAATTCAGCCGACCAGATAAAAAACAGGTTGCAGCTTTTGTAAAAGCATTGCAGCAGGCCGGATTAAAAGCCAGCGTTCGTGAAGAAAAAGGCACCGACATCGACGGAGCCTGCGGACAGCTGCGCGGCAAAATGCTGAAAAAATAATCTGCAAAATATAATATTTATCGAAAGCACAGATTATCTCTGCAAAAGAGCCGAGAAAATCCGTGCTTTTTTATTTGCAATAATATCATCATACAGAGAAGGGCATGCCTTTGTCGCTGGCCGCCTTCCGACTATAGATGGACACGATTTCGTCTGTCATATGTGCAACGGACAGCACTTGTGCTGTTCCGGAAGCACAGGACAGGCGAAAGGCAGTGTCCAGGTATGGAGGGAAAGGACAAAAGACAAAGCCATCCCTTCTCTGTAAACATATATACGAAAAAATCATGACATGAACAGAATTATAAATATTTTTGCAAAAAAATTCAGGAAAACTATAGATTTCAGGGGCGAATATAGTATAATTATCTTAATTTATCATGGGGGTTTCTGTTCCAGACAGCACCCGGATAAAAATCTGCCATAAGGAATGGGGAGGAGACAATGAAGAAGCTGATTCAATTTAAAAACATCGTAAAAGAATTCGATGGGAATCTGGTTTTAAAAGGAATTAATTTAGACATTTACGAAAACGAGTTCGTAACACTGCTGGGTCCAAGCGGCTGCGGGAAAACAACCCTGCTGCGTATACTGGGTGGCTTCCTGACGCCCGACAAAGGTCAGGTTATGTTTGACGGCGTGGATATCTGTGAACTGCCGCCATATAAACGGGAAATCAATACGGTATTCCAGAAGTATGCCCTGTTTCCTCACATGAATGTATATGATAATGTAGCTTTTGGTTTGAAAATTAAAAAAGAACCGAAAGATGTAATAGAACAGAAAGTTAAGCGTATGCTGAAACTGGTTGGTCTGGAAGACTTCGGCCCTCGCCGTGTCAACGAAATGTCCGGCGGGCAGCAGCAGCGTGTGGCCATTGCCCGCGCACTGGTAAATGAGCCGTCGGTACTGCTGCTGGACGAACCGCTGGGGGCGCTTGACTTAAAGCTGCGTAAAGAAATGCAGCATGAACTGAAAAAAATTCAGCAGGAGGTTGGCATTACCTTCGTGTTTGTTACACACGACCAGGAGGAAGCGCTGACCATGTCCGATAAAATTGTTGTTATGAAAGAGGGTACCATTCAGCAGATTGGTTCCCCGACCGACATCTACAACGAACCGGCCAACGAATTTGTTGCACGCTTTATCGGTGAAAGTAACATCATTGACGGCATTATGATTCAGGACAAGGAAGTTATGTTTGAAGACAAAAAATTTGCCTGCCTGGATGCCGGCTTTGCGCCAAATGAAAAAGTTGACGTGGTAATCCGTCCGGAAGACCTGGATATCGTTCCAAAAGACCAGGGGAAACTGAAAGGTGTTGTCAAATCAGTACTGTTCAAAGGGGTACACTACGAAACCATCGTGGAAACCCGCTCCGGTACCAGTATTACAGTAACTATGCACGTGTCTGAGGACAAGCCTGTGGTGAATACCGAGGCAAAAGAAAAAATGAGCGCCAACGACTTTTATCTGGATTTAGAGGATATTGCCGAACTGACTGAGGCAGATATCATTGCCCGTGCCGATGCGCAGGCGTGGGATTCGGAAAGCGAAGACTGGATTTCCATCAACAAGGTGGAATACGAAATCGAGCCGAAAATCGGCACATATCCGGTAACCTTCTCTACAAAAGCTGGGACCATGGTGTCGGCGCATATGTTTGTGCGTGAAGCAAACCGTATTGCCAGCAAAGAATATGAAGAAGAAATCTATGCAGTGAACTTCTTCAAAAAAGTAGACGAAATCAAAGAAAGTATGGCACTGGATACCGACCTGAAAACCTGGGCCAATGCATCCGCATGGAGCCTGGAGGACGGTGTTATGGTAGAAATTACCGACGTGGTTTATGATTTCGACCCGGAAAACATTGTGCCTGGCGACTATCAGGTAACCTTTAAGACAGAAGGTTATGAATATATGATTGATACAACAGATAAACATGAAGTGGGTGAAGAAGTAGGGCTGCTGTTTGGCCCTGAAGATATCCACATCATGTCGCGGAAGGGGAGTTACTGATTATGAAACAGTTCCGCCGTATGGCCTACCCTTACATCGCCTGGAGTATTGTCATGATTATCCTGCCGATGCTGCTGATTGTGATGTATGCATTCACTCAGAAAGGCAACGATGTATTAACCTTTAAAGTAACACTGGACAACTTTTTCCGCTTCTTCAGCGACCCGATTTTTATGGACGTGCTGAAACGCTCCATGTGGGTGGCTGTGCTTACCACCGTGCTGTGCCTGCTGCTGGGATATCCGGTAGCCTATATTATTGCACAGTCCAGCGGGCGTAAAAAAGTGATGCTGGTGCTGCTGATTACCATTCCAATGTGGATTAACATGCTGGTGCGCACCTATGCATGGGTGGGCATCCTGCAGGATAAAGGGCTGATTAACACCATTCTGGGGTTCTTTGGCATCGGGCCAATCAGCCTGATTTACACCGACTTTGCCGTAGTGCTGGGTATGGTGTACAACTTTATTCCGTTTATGATTCTGCAGATTTACACCGCGCTGAGCAAACTGGATAAAAGCTATCTGGAAGCTGCCAGCGATTTAGGTGCCAATAAAGTGCAGTCCTTCCTGAATGTAACCCTGCCGCTGTCGCTGCCGGGTGTTATCAGCGGTATTACGCTGGTATTCCTGCCTGCGGTATCCAGCTTCTTTATTCCAAAAATGCTGGGCGGCGGCCAGTACGTATTAATCGGTAACGTTATCGAATCCCAGTTCCTGACTTCCGGCAACTGGAACTTCGGTAGTGCTATCTCGCTGATTATGGCGGTTATCATTCTGATTTCCATGTACATTACCAAAAAACTGGACAAAACCGGTTTGAATGAAGGGGGGAAATAGCAGATGAAAGAATCCAGAAAAATTCTCTCTAAAATCTACATGGTGCTGATTATGGCGTTCTTCTATCTGCCGATTCTGTACACCGTGGTGTTCTCCTTCAACTCGGGCCGTTCGCTGACCCGCTTTGACGGATTCTCCCTGCGCTGGTATGAAAAAATGTTCAGCGACTCCAACATGATGAAGGCTATTTTCTATACCATCATCATTGCGCTGCTGGCAACGGCTATCTCCACAGTGGTAGGTACCATTGCAGCCATCGGGTTATCCAACTGCAAAAAACTGGTGCGCGGTACCATGGAACAGGTAAACAACCTGCCGTTAACCAACCCGGATATCGTAACCGCTATCGGGCTTTTAATGTTCTTCAGCATGCTGGGGCTGGAAAAAGGCTTTACCACCATGCTGCTGGCACATGTGATGTTCTGTATCCCGTATGTAATGCTGAGTGTTATGCCGAAACTGCGCTCACTGGATCCAAACCTGGCCGATGCCGCGCTGGATTTAGGCGCAACACCGTGGCAGGCACTTACAAAAGTTATCGTGCCGCAGATTATGCCGGGCATTGTGTCCGGGGCACTGGTGGCATTCACCATGTCCTTCGATGACTTTATTATCTCTTACTTCGTAACCGGTAATGGTGTCAACAATATTTCCATTCTGGTATATACAATGAGTAAACGCGTAAATCCATCCATCAACGCGCTGTCTACTTTGATTATTCTGATTATTACAGCCGTTCTGGTACTGATTAACGTCATTCCAATGTTCAAAGAGTGGAGCGACAAACGCAAAAAAGAAAAACAGCAGGCCGCAGAAGCCGCTGGCGAATAAGTGAATACTTTTTTCGGAGTATCTCAAAAAGTAGTGGCTTAATAGAATAGTTGTTTTCAAATCGCTTGCACATTAAAAAATCAAAAATAATGCAAAAGATTTAGTTTACACGCTTTTTCAAGTTATTTTGAAAGGGCGTGTAAATTTTTTTATGCTGAAATGAAGGTAGAGAGAAAAAATGTGTTGACGTATTGTGGGAAATATCAATCTATGAGATCGATACCGGAAACGATTAAAGATAAAGAATGTTATGTTAAGGTTTTTAAGGAAAACCGGCAAAGAAGTTAATACTGACAGATACTTCCTTTAATTGTTGTTGTAGAAACGAAACGCACACGCCTTTTGTCAATAGACTCGCACGCCCGCTTTCTCCAAGGTATCTGTAAAAGACCGAAAAATAATATTCTTTATTTCGCAGAGTAGTTTCGGAATAGCCTTGTAGACGGCATTCCAAGATATATTTGTCCCACAGGAAGTCAATTCTATCATCTTTTTGCATACGGATTTTCTTCATAATATACGCACACGCTCCTCTTGAAATCATACATTTAGGCGTGCGCGTATCGCAGAAAAGTAAAAAGGCTTCAATCCCTGAATTTATCAGGGATTGAAGCCTTTTTGATGCGGTCGACGGGACTTGAACCCGTACGAGTGTAACTCACACGCACCTCAAGCGTGCGCGTATGCCGATTCCGCCACGACCGCTTATCAAGTTGACCATAATAGATTATCATATATAAAGAAAAAACGCAAGATGTTTCTTTGAAAAGATATTGTTAGAATTGTTGATATAAAATTGAACGAAATAGAGACAAATGCCATATATAGACATTTGTCCACGCATAAAAGAAGGCTAAGAAATCTGAAAATAATGCAAAAAAGTAGTTGACAGAAAGGAGGAGGAAGTGATAAGATATCAAAGTCGTCAGCGAGGTGCTAACACCGAATGACAAATCTGAAAAATATTTGAAAAAAGGTGTTGACAAGAAGCTGAAGACATGGTAATATGATAAAGCTGTCGCGAGGCGCTGCTTCGAGATAGCGAAGCTCTTTGAAAATTAAACAGTTGAATAAGCGAACAAAACCAGATGATAGAAACACACTATCGGATGAAAATCGTGATAGTGCGGACTAA
>JAFQEO010000034.1 GCA_017399005.1 Peptococcaceae bacterium
GAAATTGAAAAACAAAAAATTATTTGCGATTCTGACATTAGTGTGCTTCATGTTCACATTAATGCCAATGGCTGCTTTCGCTGGTTCTGGCATCGCTGACCCAGAAACATCCGTATTCGAAGCAGTAGATGGTGACCAGACTGTAAGATTAGACGCTGTAACAGGTGTAACAGCTGACATCGAATTTGAAGTAAGCTTATTTGACGAAACAGAAGAAAAAGGCACAACAGATGCAGTTTATTTCTGGGCTGTTAACGAAAAAGGCGAAGTATCTTCTGCTATGACCACAACTGAAGGTAAAGGCTCTGATTTCAACAATGTGTTTGTTGTTGATCCTGCAACATTAAAAGACGGTATCGTTAACATCCAGTTTGTACGTACAGGTGTATACACTGTATATGCTGCTTTAGATGTTAACGGCGCTACAAAAGTTAGCGAATTAACAAAATTAACTGGTGATTCCTTCTCTACAATCACTGTTAAAAATGAATCCGCTGACCCTGATTACTACACAGCTAAAGTTGAATACGCTAAACAGGGCATCGCAAGTGCTGCAGTAAACCCAGGTGTATTCAAAGATGCTGACAAAGAAGATGTTGTATTAAGCGTAATTCCTAACAATGTTGCAAGCGATGACATCACTGTAACATTCTACGGTGTAGATACAAAACCTCTGAAAAAAGAAGCTATCAAAGTTGAAACAAACAGCGCTTCTATCGAAGTAAACAAAGAATCCATCACCACAAACAACCAAGGTGAAATTAAATTCACTGTAGCTGGTTCTGTAGAAGGCGATTATGAAATCGACTTCACCGTTGATGGTGTAACATGGACTCTGTTAGTAAAAGTTGGCGACACTGACGCTGCTTATATTGAAACTGTAACCGTACCAACAGCTCCTCTGGCTCAGTTTGAAAGCTTAGAAGATGAAGTTGAATTCCAGATTACCGATATCAACGGAAACGTTGTAACTGCTTTTGATGATGGTATGGACGGTATCAAAGACAACTTTACTGAAAAAGGTAAATATGTAGTTCTGACAGAAAAACCTGCTGATTCCGACATCGTTTCTAAAGAACTGGGTCTGAAAGCAGAAGTAGACAAAATGGGTAACAAAACTGGCGTATGGGTATTAACAGGTTTAGACAATCTGGATGCTGAAGGTACCTACGCTGTTAAAGTAATCCTGGACAACGGTTCCTATGCAACCGCTAAATGGGAAGTAAAACGTTTCCAGACTCCTGTAATGTTAATCATCGGCACCTCTACAAATGTTGTTGAACTGGGTGCTACAATCGCTGGCGAACTGAAATATGTTGACGCTAATGGCGTTGTGAAAGCTGCAAAAGATGCTGAATTAGTTGCTACCGGTTATGCTGTTGCTGGTGTATTTGGTAAAGCTAACACTGAGGGCAGCTTCTCCATCACAGCAAAATCCGATGAAAAATATGTAGGTGCTACCATTACTGCTACTGCAGTATCTGAAAAATATGACCTGGTTGCTACAAAAGAATTCAAAGTAGCTGAAGGTGCTTCCGACATCGCATTTGTTGACAAAACAGCTGATGTAAATGTTAACAACAAACTGGAATGGCATGTTGTTGATAACAACGGCACAAGAGTTGCTTTAATGAACGGTATTAATGCAAATGTTAAAGCTGAAGTAAACTATGTAGTTCTGGACAAACCAGCCGATGCAAAAGTTTCCGTAACAGACAAAACTGTTTACACTGATTTAATCGCTAAAGGTATCGGTAAAATGGCTCTGACCTCCAACAAAGTTGGTAACGTAACTGTTCAGGTTATCCTGAAAGCTGAATATGCTGCAACATCTAACGCTGCACAGCAGGTTAAATACTACACAGGCACCCAGATTTTCGCTGTAGGTACTGCTGGTGTAGGCGATGTAGTAGTTATGTCCATCGGTTCTAACGAAATCATCATCAACGATGCAAAAGCTACAATCGACGCTGCTCCAATCGTAGAAAACAACCGTACATTCGTACCTTTCCGCGCTCTGGCTGAAGCTTTCGGTGCTACTGTAGCATACGACGAAGCTACTCAGGCTGTAACTGCTGAACTGAACGGTGTAACTGTTGTTATGACAATCGGTTCCGCTGAATACACTGTAAACGGCGTAGCTAAAACTGCAGACGTTGCTCCATTCATCAACGGTTCCCGTACAATGGTACCTGTAAGATTCGCTGCTGAAGCGTTCGGTATCAAAGTTATCCCAACTTATGATGAAAACGGCGCTACTGCTGACATCCTGTTCAACCTGTAATAAGGATTCTTATTCAGAATTGAATAAATGATGACATTAACGAGGATTCCTTCGGGAGTCCTCGTTTTTTGTTAAGATACATAGACAATTCGCAAAAACCACGTACAGACACTGCATTTTATGGTATTTTTATGGTATAATGAATGCAAAGAAAATCGAAGGAGGCTTTTATATGAACAAGAAAAAATTAATCAGTTCTCTGGTTTTAGGTGCTATGCTGGCAACTGCTCCGGCTTCGGCATTTGCGGGAACGTTTACGGTAGATTTAGGCAATCCGGTAGCTGTGATGGATGGCAAAAAGGTTGTGATGGAATCGGCTGCCGGTGTCAGCAAAAACGGTATGATTCTGGTGCCGGTGCGTGATGTGGCGGAGGCTTATGGCGGCACCGTGGTGTACGATAAAGCATCTAATACCGTAAAGATGACCTTCCCGAACGGCCACTGGGCAACCATCGAAATTGATGCGGCAACCGGTGAAGACGGTTTGGCAAACGGCGATGGCATCATGAGTGTGGGCACATTTGTGAACGACCGTTTATACATTCCGGCACAGCTGATGGCTGTGTGCCTTGGGGCTCGCATGGAGCAGATTGACTGGAACAGCGACCATGTGTACCGCCTGATTTACCATGTGCGGTAAAATGGCAGAAAATCTCAACATTATCTTAATATCTATTCGTTGAAATTGATAGCAAATTATGTTATCCTATTCATGGACAAAATTGACCGGTTGGTCAATTCTGCTGGTCAGTTATTTTGAAAGGATGATTGTTTTGAATAAGAAAACTCTGAAAACCGTGGCAGCAGCTACCGTTCTCACCTTCGGGCTGTCGGTGGTGCCGGCTCCGGCTTATGCGGTTTCTACTAACATCGTGGCGGAAACTAAAGATGTAAATACATTAACCATTTCGCAGATTCAGGATTTAGCAGTAATTTATAACGACACCAAACAGAGCCTGCTGTTAAAACAGAAACAGCTGGATTTACAGGCTCAGATGCTGCGCAACAATCGCAGAAGCATTGAAAGCCAGATTGACGCTATTGACACTGAAGATATGCTGGGACAGATGATTCCAGGGACACCAAGTGTTAAAGAATTGCAACAGCAACTGGCAGAAGAAGAAGCTAAAGGTGATGCAGCAGATCAGGCTAAAATTATTCAGCTTAAAGCACAAATTGAAGCTTTGAAAGGTGCAAATGATATTGTAGAAGATTTGACTGCTTCGACTGTACAGTCAAATCTGGACAGTGCGATTGCCGGTATTGAACAGATTAACGATGCTCTGGATGATCTGGAACAGGGCAAGGAAGATTTAAACGATGCTATGGATGACCTGGAAAAACAAATGCGCTATGCCGCAGCCAATTTATCGCTGAATGCAGTGCAGCTGGATAAAGCCATCGAACTGATGGAAGACAATGCGGCTCTGCTAGAACGCTCGGTACAGATTGCCGAACTGCAGCAGAAACTGGGCATGAATATTTCTACCGATGTATCCTCAGCGCAGGCTTCTCTGGCGGAACTGAAAAAAACAATTGCTGATCAGGAAGACACTTTGGATACTTTGAAACGCAGTATCAATATTCTGATTGGCCGTAGCGCAAACAGCCCGTTAGAAATCGTTCCAATGAATCTGCCGATTGCCATTGAAACCGCTCCGAAATACACACCGCAGCTGGTAAGCAAATTCCTGGAGGTAAACGGTACTCTGGAAACATTAAATCGTGACCGTACCGATTTAAAAGATTCGGTAAAAGATGACATGGGCAGCGACGAAAAACAGGAAATCGATTACAACGTTATGGCAAAAGACATGGAAATCGACAACCAGCGTCAGGCTGTACAGGACGATTTAAAAGCTATGCTGGCAAAAATCAATAGTAATGCGGCTGCATACAAAGTAAGCCGTCAGAAATATGTGACCGAACAGAAAAACTTTGAGTTCGCACAGAAAAAATATGAACTGGGCATGATTTCCGAGCTGGCACTGCGCCAGGCAGAAGCAGCTTTAAAACAGGCTGAACTGACCAATATGCAGAACGGCTATCAGTACTACTTAGACTGGCAGAAATACTATCTGGCGGAAAAAGGCATTGAAGTGTAAGTGTGGTCAACGGCCCATACGAATGTGTCATTACAGAGATGAAGAATAATTTGTAATTTAAAAAGGGAACCTCGATTTTGTTCGAAGTTCCCTTTTGTTATGTGCTGCATTATTTTACATCACGCAGATAGAAGTAATTGTCATCAGCTGCAAACAGTTTCACATCATCCATGGTGTAGATGAAACCGTCGTAGGTTTTTTCTTTAAGATTTAATAATTCTTTCGTGGATTTATTAGATGTAATATCATAAGTCACGATATAGTAATCCATATTGGTTTTTGCCAGAATATAAACAGTATCTCCAAACATTTTTATATCCTTCATTTCCAGATGAGTATATGGATAAAATTTTTCGTCGACAGCTACTTTGCTTAAGTTACTGATGTTATGAAACGCAAATTCCACATTTCCATTAGCTTTGTAAACAGTCGCATAAATCTCAGGGTAATGTTGACCGTTTTCAACAGCAATGGAAACAAATTTATTGCCAACTGCAAAAATCTGCTCATCACCGGCATGGTTTGTTAACTGAACATCTTCCAGGATTTCATTAGTTTCATTAATAATTAGCAACTGACCATTCATCATAAATGCATAGTTACCGTTAGACGCAATTGCATAGGAGCTGTCTTCCGGAATAATAGCGCGTTGGATTAAATCCAGTACTTTACCCGACGAGGCTGCTGCGGCTATATTAACAGAGTCATCGGAAGTGTTAAAATGTAATATGCTATTGTTATCTCTGCCTTTATAAACAGACAAATAACCCGCTGAGGTGTCCAGAACACATTCTTCCCTTGTGCTACTTGGTGTCCCTACACCCAGATAACGGCCCGATGTTTCGTTGATGCCTACGGTATAGGTTTTGCCGTTTTGTGCAACGCTGGTCAGTGCCGGATATAATACACCGGCATCGTAGGTTTTGCTGTCCACTTTAGCATCCGCATAGTTGATAACATTCACCTGAATTTTTGTATCATAGCTCTGCACTTCCACCAGATTATCGTGGTCGTCTAAAAAGTAAACGGCATTGTTCTGCTGCCAGCTGTTATACGCAGCCTGTGTGTCTTTGTTTGGCTGAATACTGTTTACAGGAGCACCGGTAGTACGCAGAATGGATAACACTTTGCCGTCTTTCTGTGCAAAGTTCTGCACCGAATCGATGGTGTGAATCTGAATGGTTGCATTGCCGTTTTCATCCTGTGTATAATCCACAGTGCCGCCTAAGGACTGCGCCACAAAGCGCAGAGGCAGATACACGCGGTCATTAATAATCTGCGGGCCAACATCTAATGCCTGTGGAACACCGTTAATCTGTGCAGCGCCGTTATCCGGGAACAGATTAATGGTGGTTTTGCCGTATTTCACTGATGCTTTGCGCTCGGTATCGCTCCAGCTTACTTCGCCGTCCAGATTTTCAAACAAATCACGAAATGCCAGCAGTGTGCGGCCATCCACATTCAGAACCGGCTGTGTGGTGTTCAGCAGTTCATCATTATAATAAATGGCTGTGGATGTATCGGCCAGAGCCGGACTAGCCATCATAGCGGTCAGAGCTGCCGATGCAGTTAATACTTTTAACATTTTTTTCATCGCAAGACCCTCCAGTCAATCATTATTTAACATCCAGAAAGTAATAGTTTTCGTCGTCGCAGTAGAACAGCTGCCAGCTGCCTTTTGCCGGTACAAACCGTTCATACGGCTTGTTCAGTGTTTCTGCTGTAAAGGTGTGAGCAGTTAAATCGTAACATGCCAGATATCTGCCCAGATTGGTCTGCAGTAACAGATATGCTTTATCGCCAATCTGTACCGAATCCACAATATTCAGATAGCGGTAGCCGTCCCGTTCACACAGATTGCTTACCGGTACATAAGAGTTGGCTTTCATGCCCTGTGCAGTGTAGGATGTCACAAAAATTTCTGCATTGCCGTCGCTAGTTACATCGGAACCGATGGCATAGAATTCGCCGTTGTTGCTGAACAGTTTACCGTCTTTCATGGTATCACTAATTTGCGCACAGGTCAGCACTTTATAGCCTTCGCCCTGCACATTGGCAATCAGCAGAAGCTGCCCGTCGGTTAAGAACCCATAGCCTTTCTGATTGCTGAATGCGTAGCTGGTGTCTTTGATTTTTTCTTTACTGCCGCTGATATTCAGCATATAGCCTTTCAGAGTTTTGCTAGTAAAGCCTTCTTTGCCCTCCAGTGCCAACACATCCACATAAGCCTCACTTCCGTAGAAGGCAAACTCACCCTGCGGTGTATAAATTTCATCGATAAAGGCATCGCCGTTTGGATGATATGCAGAGCCCACATAATTTGTAGACTGTTTTTCATCCAGCACAGCATAGTAGATGCTGTTCACTTCCATTACATCGGTGATATTCTGATGGAAAATAGCCGGTTCCTCTTTTTCTTCCACACGACTCAGCGTCTGGGTGGTGCGGCTCATTTTTACTTTCCCTTTTTCCACATACAGCTCCAGTACATTGCCATCATCAGTCATCACAACAGTGTTGTCGTTTGCAGTGGTATCCATGTTGCGTACCGCTTTGGTTTCTCTGCCGTTTTTCTGCACATAGTTCATATAAGCATCGCGTGTATTTACCGATACCACCGCATCGCCGTTATCATACTGGCGATAGAATACATCGCAGTCCAGCATTTCAAACAGATAACGCACCGGCAGATAAATACGGTCGTTGATAATCTGCGGACCAACATCCAGCTGCTGTTCCTCACCATTTACCAGCACCCGGTGTAAATCAGGGAACAGCTTCACTTCGGTATCTTTGTAGCTCACAGTTGCCCAGCGGGTTGCGTTATCCCACTGCACATCCATATTCATCTGCTCCGCCATATCGCGCATAGCAAACAGCGTGCGTCCGTCCTGGATAATCGCCGGCTGATTCAACTCCAGCGAATAGCCATTATAATAAACCTGCGGATCCGCAGCCATGGCAGTACCACAGGTGCCAGCCAGTAAGCCCAGCGAAAGCATCGCAGCTGCAAATTTTTTCATATGCAAAACCTCCTCAGACAGATTGTCAAATCATTTGATAGATAGCTATATTATACCATTGCAATACAGTAGAAGAAAAGCCATTCTTGCGGATTGTACGAGATTTTTTATATGCCTGCCCTCTCCGCTTCGCTGCGACAGTTAAAAGGGTACAAAAAAACGAGGACTCCCGGAGGAATCCTCGTTAATGTCATCGTTTATTCAATTCTGAATAAGAATTCTTATTACAGGTTGAACAGGATGTCAGCAGTAGCGCCGTTTTCATCATAAGTTGGGATAACTTTGATACCGAATGCTTCAGCTACGAAACGAACTGGTACCATTGTTCTGGAACCGTTGATGAATGGAGCAACGTCTGCAGTTTTAGCTGTGCCGTTTACAGTGTATTCAGCGGAGCCGATTGTCATAACAACAGTTACACCGTTCAGTTCAGCAGTTACAGCCTGAGTAGCTTCATCGTATGCTACAGTAGCACCGAAAGCTTCAGCCAGAGCGCGGAAAGGTACGAATGTACGGCTGTTTTCTACGATTGGAGCAGCGTCAATTGTAGCTGTTTTGTCGTTGATAACGATTTCGTTAGAACCAACGGACATAACTACTACATCGCCTACGCCAGCAGTACCAACAGCGAAGATCTGAGTACCTGTGTAGTATTTAACCTGGTTAGCAACTTCGTTGTTTGTAGCAGCGAATTCAGCTTTCATAACAACCTGAACAGCTACGTTACCAACTTTGTTGGAGGTCAGGGACATTTTACCGATACCTTTGTTCAGTAAGTCGGAACCTGTGTTGATGTTGTTTACAGAAACTTTAGCGCCTTCTGGAGCATCCAGAACTACGTATTTGATGGAGGTGTTCAGAGCGTCAACTAAAGCAACTCTTGTACCTTCGGAGTTAACAACATTCCATTCCAGTTTGTTGTTTACGTTTACTTCAGCTGTTTTATCAACGAAAGCGATTGCAACAGCACCGTCAGCTACTTTAAATTCTTTTGTAGCTACCAGGTCATATTTTTCGGATACTGCAGTAGCAGTTACTACAGCGCCAACATATTTTTCATCGTCTTTTACTTCGATTTTGAAGTTGTTTGTGCCAGCATATTTTGCTACATCTGCAACAGCATAACCAGTTACAGCGATGTCAGCGTCTTTAGCAGCTTTCTGAACACCGTTAGCGTCAACGTAGATCAGTTCGCCGTTTACAGCGCCACCCAGTTCAATAACGTTGGTGGAAGTACCAATGATTAACTGAACAGGTTTCTGGAATTTTTTAACGGTCCATGTAGCAGTTGCGTTAGCACCGTTGTCCAGGATTACTTTAACAGCGTAGGTACCTTCAGCATCCATGGATGGAGCTACTAAGTACCAGTTTGTGCCGTTGTATCTTAATGCTAAGTCTTCAGATTCGATATCGGAATCTGCAGGAGCTTCTGTCAGAACCAGATATTTGCCGTCTTCAGCAGCGATACCGATCATACCAGCATCGAAAGCTTTTACTTCGTTGCCGTTGATGTCTGTGATCTGGAATTCGATTACATCGTCATCCAGAGATTCATACAGAGCCTGTGGACCAGCTGGCTGGTTTACAGTTGTGATGTAAGCGGAAACAGTGTTGCCAACAGTTACATTGATTACCCATTCAACACCATCAACAGTCAGGATGATTTCGTAGTTACCTTCTACGGAACCAGCTACTTTGAAGTCGATTTCGCCCTGAGCGTTTGTAACGTCAGATGCTTTGTTTACTTCGATAGAGGAGCTGTTTGTTTCGATTGCAACAGTAGCGCCTTTCAGAGCTTTACCGTCAGCATCTTTGAAGTTTACATAGATTTTGTCGCTCATAACATTGTTAGGAACAACAGACAGAACAGCTGCGAATTCGCCATTAGCAGCTACTTCTTCACCTTTGAATACAGCTGTGTACAGGTCTGGGTCAGCGTTGGAAGCTTTTACAGTGATTTTGGAAGCTTCGCAGCTGAATTTTGTCAGGTCTGCAGCGGAGTCAGCAGTAGCATCAGCAATTGCAGCATATACTGTAAATTCACCGGAACGAACGAATTTTAATACAACTTCGTTGTCTAAACCAGCAGCATCGATAGCGTATACATTGTCAATCTGAGTTGCAGCACCAGCAGGCACCTGCAGAGCAGATGTTACGGAACCAGCAGCATTCACAGCCCACACGAATACGGAACTGGAAGTAGCAGCGTTTTCGTTTGCATCATACAGATCTAATACAAATTTAACGCCTTCTGTCTGAGCTTTGTTTAATTTTACAGTCTGATCACCGTCAACAGCAGTAAAGCTGGATGTTTCAGCATCTGCTGGAGCAGCGAAAGCAGCTACTGGCATTAATGTGAACATGAAGCACACTAATGTCAGAATCGCAAATAATTTTTTGTTTTTCAATTTCTTTTCCTCCTAGGTATTTATTTCGCCGAAGAGCGCCTTCGACACGCGCCGGAAAAACCCCGGTAAATGCGCCTTTTTCGGCATTGTCCACCAGTCATGGATATTCAAAACTCATGAGTTTTGAATACGCACATGTGTGCGATTTCTCAACTCACAGGCTTAAATTTCCACGCCCGAAGCAACCATCCGTCCAAGACGACTTCTCAAAATGATGTGGCAGAACCACCCCTTTCAAGCTGAATATTTTAATTTTTTTATAACCCACTACTAATATTCAAAGCCCGAAGGCTTTAAACCAAAATTAAAACAACTCCTGTATTATACAGACATTTCCGCACTTTGACAAGTGTTTTTTTGCATTTTCAGAAGTTTTCCAACAGCACACAAACTCCTCATACTCTTAGAATAATGATAGTATATCACCCTATTTTCAATAATGCAATATGTTTTTGTAATAATTTTGTTACTTTTTTTGTTACTTTTTCATCAGCCATGTCAGGAACGCGATTTCATTGCCTCACTTTTCTATAGACGCAGCCAGGATGCAAAAAGTTCCACGATTTTTTAACTTTTTTCAGTTTCCCCTTCTGCATCTTATTTTATCGGTTATGCCGCGCTGCTGCAATGCAAACATTCTGGCAGCACGGGCAACATATTCCTACAGACGCAGCCAGTGGAAAAAAAGTTCCCGGGAAACTGATCCATAAAATCAAAAAGTAACAACTGTAACTTATTCATGTATGCAAAAAGGTACAAACTCGCGTTTACACCCCCAAGGTTAACAATGTTTATAATGTTTTAAATGTTTTAAATGTTTTAATATGTTTTCTATGTTTTAAAACATTTTTTTAGTTTCCAGATACAGATTCTAAAACCCTGCCTGTTTCCTTGTCACTTTTATAAATTTTTAATAAAATTCCAATGCTAAATCGTTGTTGGATTTTCTGGTTGAAACTGTACTTCATCTCTCGATGGATGGACGGGAGATGGTAACAGTCAATCAAGACTCTAAAAATCAGGATAAAAGAACCCCCGGCAGTCGCACCTGCCGGGGGTTCTCCTGTTTCATATGGATTTGCTATTCACCACAATTCCTTACTGGAATTTATTATAGCATATGCACTTGCCGATTTCAATATGCAGAAACAAAAATTTACATAAATTTGAAAATTGTCTATTACATATCACCTGCCAACCGCAGTTGGCACCTTTTATTTTGTCGCTTTCCGGGCCAGATACTTTTCCAGACCGTTGCGGCGGAGTTCACAGGCCGGGCATTCTCCGCAGCCGTCTCCTTTGATACCGTTATAACAGGTCAGGGTTTTTTTGCGCACATAATCCAGTTTGCCCAGTTCATCGGCCAGTGCCCAGGTCTGGGCTTTATCAATCCACATCAGCGGGGTGTGAATCACAAAGTCATAATCCATGGCCAGATTCATGGTCACATTCAGCGATTTTACAAATACATCGCGGCAGTCCGGATATCCGCTGAAATCGGTTTCGCATACACCGGTTACGATATGTTTTGCACCTTTCACTTTTGCCAGCACACCGGCAAAGGTGAGAAACAGCATATTGCGTCCCTCTACGAATGTATTCGGCAGGGCACCGTCCTCACCCGCCTGCACCGGAATGTCATCACGAGTAAGCGCATTTGGCGCCAGCTGATTTAACAGTGCCATATCCAGAATATGATGCTCCACACCCAGTTCTTCTGCAATTTCCTTTGCACATTCAATTTCTAATTTATGACGCTGCCCGTAATCAAAGGTCACAGCGATAACTTCATCAAAATTCTGCAATGCCCAGAACAGACAGGTGGTAGAATCCTGCCCGCCGCTGAACACAACGACTGCTTTGCCCTGCATAATGTTTATCTCCTTTTGAATTCCTCTAGCATATTACATCTATATCCGCATTAGGAATGTAAGATTTTTTCGTATAACAAGGCGGCTTTTAATTTTTGGAGCGACGCGTACTAACGGTACGCAAGGCGAGAAAAATTAAAAACAACGCCGTTATACGGAAAAAGATTCATTCCGTACATTAAGCATTCTGTCCTAATAACAGCAACGCCTCCTGACGCAAGTTGATATCTTCTTCAAAGATGCCGCGGAAGGTTGCGGTGCGGGTTACGGTACCGGCTTTTTTGATGCCGCGGGCTGTCATACAGCTGTGTTCGCCTTTTACCAGCACAGCTACATCGTCACTTTCGGTTACCATGGAAACGATTTCGGCAATGTCGCTGCCGATTCGCTCCTGCAGCTGTAATCTGCGGCCAACCATATCGGCAATGCGGGCAATTTTGCTCAGGCCGATAATTTTTTCTTTGGGCAGATAGGCCACAGAAACGGTCATATTATACATCAGCGCCATATGATGTTCACAGTAGCTGAAAATCGGGATTTCGGTCACTGCCACCATGTTGTTCTGACGGCTCAGATAATCCTCATCCTCAAAAGTGGTGTCAAACATACGGGCAATTTCTTCATTTGTATAGTTCATGCCGTCAAATACTTCGGCATACATTCGTGCCACACGCTGCGGCGTTTCTTTTAAGCCTTCGCGTTCCGGGTCATCGCCCAGCGCTTTCAGAATCTCACGGATGTGATATTCGATTTTCTCTGTATCGATTGCCATGTTTAAACACCTCTCATTTCTTTCGGCCACAGGATTTTGTGCAGCTGCAGCTGCAGACGCACACCGTTCAGGCATTCATCCTTCATTTTATCTACAATTAATAATGGCTCTATCATTTCACGCACCGGGCTGAAAAACACCTGGCAGCGGTTCTGTAAATCGTACGCTTTTACAATTTCAACGGCACGGTTTAAATCTTCCTCGCTGGCGATAACAAATTTATAAACGTCATCGTTCTGCACCTGATTCAGATTGGCCATACACATCTGGTTTTCCATGCCGCTTTCCGGCAGTTTGTAATCTAATATATATAAGATATTTCTCGCCGGGCATGTGTTTTTAAACGGCGCAATATCAACCGAACCGTTGGTTTCGATATGCACCAGTAGAGAATCGTCTGCACCGAGAAGCTGTAATAATTCTGCAATTTCCTTCTGAATCAGCGGTTCGCCGCCGGTTAGTGTTACATTGCGGATGCCACTGGCTTTGATTTCATCATAAATCTGCTGTGCGGTTTTGCGCTGCACGGCAGTGCTGCCATCCCAGGAATATACGGTATCACACCAGCTGCACCGCAGATTGCACTGCTCAAAGCGTACAAAATATGCCAGTTCCCCGGAAGTGGGGCCTTCACCATCCAGAGAGATAAACTGTTCAATCACAGGCAGCATATTTACACCTCCTGATATTTGCAGCTGTTGGTTGGCGTTTCAAACAGCTCTACCGAATAAACCGGATACCCGGCATTCTTAATCTGATAATAAATATCCCTGCTCATTTCCTCGGCCGTTGGACGATACGCTACCATCACAATGGCAAACTGATTCGGCACCTGGTTTAAAGCATTTGCTACAGCCCGGCCGTCTTCGTTATCTTCTATTAATAATTTATGGTCGTACTGGTCAGCAATGCGTTTCAGCATAGCTTTCACCTCGCCAAAATCGGCCACCATGCCGCGCTGCTGCCCTTCCTGATGCAGTGTTTCACTGGCCAGTTCCAGCACTAAACGGTACCGGTGCCCGTGAATATTGCTGCATTTACCCTCGTATCCGCTAAGATAGTGGGCGGTATCAAACTGTATCTCATTTCTTAAAATAAACATAATATTCCGCACCTCCAAAGATGCGAGTCGATGTAATCATCGACCCTTACAAGGTCATTCGCCAATATGCAGAGACGGATTCTGCACAGAAATACGCCCTGGCACATCCAGCCGTCATAAAAAAAACGGCACCGCAAAACAGGCACCGTTACAACTTTACACGAATAGCCTAGTTTTGTTTAACGACAGGATGGTCTTAATGAACTGTCATATATCATTTTATACTGCTCTGTTATTATAGCGTTCTTCTGTTTAAAATGCAATATGGTTTCTCCGCAGGATTGTATTTGTGTATGTATTTTGTATAACCTTCAAACTGGCTTGATTTTGCCGAAACAGATAGGCTAATATAGTACTGCGAATAGAATCTGTAAACATTACGCAAATTTTTATATATATTTTCTGAACGCAGGAGGCACATCTATGAAAAAAAATATTCCATTTACACTGGAACAGATTGAACAGATTATCAAATCCTATCCTACACCATTTCATATTTATGATGAACAGGGAATCCGTGACAATGCCCGCCGTTTAACAAAAGCATTCAGCTGGGCACCGGAGTTTCAGGAATATTACGCAGTCAAAGCTGCCCCAAACCCGTATCTGCTGAAAATTTTAAAAGAGGAAGGGTTCGGCGGCGACTGTAGTTCTCTGGCAGAACTGATTCTGTGTGAGAAAGCCGGCATCACCGGTGAAAATATTATGTTCACTTCCAACGAGACACCAATCGAGGAATATGTGAAAGCAAAAGAACTGGGCGCTATCTTTAACCTGGACGATATTACCCATATCGAGTTTATCGACAGCCAGATCGGGCTGCCAAAAACTATCAGCTTCCGTTATAATCCAGGCCCTCTGCGCGGCGGCAACGAGATTATCGGTACCCCGGAAGAAGCCAAATACGGCTTAACCCGCGACCAGCTGTTTGAAGCTTATCGCATTATGAAAGAAAAAGGCGCTACAAAATTCGGGATTCATACTATGATTGTTTCCAATGAGCTGAACCGCGAATACTTAGTGGAAACTGCAAAAATGATGTTTGATTTAATTGTGGATTTAAATAAAGAGCTAGGTATTCGTTTTGATTTCGTGAACTTTGGCGGCGGCATCGGGATTCCATACCGCGAAGAACAGGAACCGGTGGATTTAGAATCGCTGGGCGCAGAAATTAAAGCACAGTATGATGCTATCATTGTGGCAAACGGTCTGGATCCGCTGAAAATCTGTCTGGAATGCGGCCGTATGGTTACCGGCCCTTACGGTTATCTGGTAACGAAAGCCATTCATAAAAAAGATACCTACAAACACTACATCGGTGTGGATGCCTCCATGGCGAATCTGATGCGTCCGGGGATGTACGGCGCATATCACCACTGCACCGTTATGGGCAAAGAAGATGCACCGGCTGATAAAGTGTACGATGTGGTAGGCAGCCTCTGTGAAAACTGCGATAAATTTGCTGTAAATCGTGAACTGCCGGCTATCGAAAACGGTGACATCTTAGTTATTCACGATGCAGGGGCACACGGCCACGCAATGGGCTTTAACTATAACGGCAAACTGCGTTCCGCAGAACTGCTGCTCAAACCGGATGGCTCCGTAGAATGTATTCGTCGTGCCGAAACACTGGACGATTTATTCGCAACACTGGATTTCAGTAAACTGTAATATAAAAAATAAAGGATATTCCTTCTATCGAAATTCTTCTGTAGAGGAGTATCCTTTTTTCGTTGGTTTCTCTTGCATTTTCTGTGGAAAACGCATACCATTAAACCATCTTTTAAATCATCTTTCGTTTTCGTTTATTTTAAGGAAGGGATTCTCTTATGAAAATTCTGATGCAGCTGGCAATTATTCTGTTCATCTGCCTTTTAGGTGAAGTAATCGCTGCAGTGCTGCCGTTTCCGTTCCCGGCCAGTGTCATCAGTATGCTGCTGGTGCTGGCACTGCTTCTCTGGGGACCGCTGAAAATTTATCACATTCAGAAACAGGCCGATTTTCTTCTGGATAATATGGGCTTTTTCTTTGTGCCGCCAACGGTAGCCATCCTGGGCTATCTCGGTTACATGGAAGGGAAAGTCGCAATCATTCTGTTCATCTGTCTAGTTACCGTGTTTACCACGTTTGCCGTCACTTCCTGGACAGTCAGCGCCATGATGAAATACGAAACACGCCGAAAGGAGCGAAGCCGTTATGCAAACTCTGGAGAATCTGAATGAGATTCTTTACTCACCCTTTTTCGGCATCGTACTGACTATTTTTGCTTATCAGGCTGGCATCAGCATCAACAGAAAAGCAAAACACGCGCTGGCAAATCCGATTTTAATTGCAGTGCTGTTGATTATTGCCATTCTTCTGCTGTTTGATATTCCGCTGGAAGCCTATCAGCAGGGCGGCAGTCTGATTTATTTATTTCTGGCTCCTGCCACTGCGGCACTGGCTGTTCCCATTTATAAGAACTGGCAGATTCTACGGCTTAACTGGAAACCCATTATCGCAGGAACAATGGCAGGGTCTTTTTCTTCTATTGTAATTGTCTTCGGCTTATGCAAACTGTTTGGACTAGACCGGTCATTAACCGCATCTCTGTTGAGTAAATCGGTCACCAGTCCCATTGCGGCAGGTATTACCGAACAGTTAGGGGGCATTGTGCCTATCGCCATTGCTGCCGTGATTTTCTCCGGCATCACCGGCAATATTCTGGCACCGTTTCTGGTAAAACTGTTTCATGTGGATGACCCTGTGGCCCAGGGTATCGGCATCGGTACCTGCAGCCATGCCATCGGCACAACCCGGGCCATCACAATGGGGGAACTGCAGGGAGCCATGAGTGGATTAGCCATCGGCCTTTCCGGGCTCTTCACGGTATTATGGGCATTTCTGTTTTCTTTCTTATTATGATGATACTTTATAACAATGCTGTTGTAATATTGCTTCGATTAAGGAATTTTTCAGAAATCCCTGTTTCTCTTAGGAAATTATTTTGAATATTGGCACAATATCTGCTATAATAGATTCAACCAATTTAAAACTTATCTCAAAGGAGTGTTTTTAACATGCAGCACACAAGCCATACACAGGTTGTTTTCGCTGACAGCCACGAAGAAGCAAAAGAAAAATACTTAGCACTGGGTATTAAACCAGACCACGACCCAAATCCACAGATCGATGTTATCAAAGCTACCGAAGACGAAGACTTTGAAATCGATATGGATTTCAACCTGATTGGTGAAATCTCTGTAGGTATTGATGTTATGAACATCATCCGCCAGGATTACGAAAGAGCATATGTAGTTTACTACATCGAAGAACACTAATTAAAAAATCTCCGCTATCTATAAGGATTGCGGAGATTTTTGTTTTTCTCATATTCATTTAATCAACATTACTGAAGTAATTACCTTCCGGCAATCAGTCAATCACCTTGTAGCTGATTTCGCCGTCCTCAATAATGGCGCGGGCATTGGTCCATTCAATAATCAGTTCTTTAAAATTCTGCACGTCGTCTTCTTCCACCCAGACGTGCAGATGCACCATCTCATCATACACAATATCTTTCGTGTCATATTGTTTCAGACGCAGCTGATTCTGTAAGGTGCCCAGCATGGTGTAATCCACCGAAACAATCACAACCTGATACAACACCTTCGTGATGATTTTTGCGGCTTCCAGCGCAATTTTAGCCCCTTTGGTATAGGCACGCACCAACCCGCCGGTGCCGAGTTTGATTCCGCCGAAGTAACGGGTTACCACCACCGCCACATCACGCACATCTTCTTTTTTCAGCACTTCCAGTACCGGAACCCCGGCTGTGCCCGATGGTTCACCGTCATCATTGCAGCGCTGAATATCATTATGTTCCCCTAGCACATAAGCCGGTACATTGTGCGTAGCATCCCGATGTTTCTTTTTAATTTCCTGTATAAAAGCCAGCGCTTCTTCTTCGCTGGCAACCGGTTTTGCATAACCGATGAATGTGGATTTTTCGATAATAATTTCGTCCTGCCCGAACTGTTCAACGGTGCGATATGTTTTCAGCATAAGTTCCTCCGCATTTCCTGCAGCATTCTGTTCTATCTGTAGCATCTTATGATATAGGTTTTATTCTGCATGTCGTTTCTGTTATTTTAGCACAGGGGACCACCGACGCTCAATCATTTCTTTAATTGTTTCATCCACCGTCTGTCTGTGGATGATTATGCACTTTACACCTGTGGATAATGTGGATAACTCTGTGCATAACCCGTAAATTGCAGCTTCCTGCTGTGTATATTGCAGTGGATTTCCTGTTAATACATCATACATCACGAATTTATCAGAATTTTTTCGCAAAAACGCAAAAAGATATTTGTAAATCATGCGGATATCAAGTACAATATATTTATCAGAATAAATAAGATTATTGGAGTGAAGACTTATGAATAATTTGCCTCAGATTACCGGCGAACAGTTTGAACAGATTACAAAAGAAAATAAAGAAACCTGTATCGTTATTTTCTCCAAAGAAACCTGTTCTGTATGTAAACAGCTGGCACCAATCGCAGAAAAAGTTGCTTCTCAGTTTGAAGGCCAGGTAAACTTCTACACAATGGATGTAAAAACACCAGATGGTCTGGCTACTTTCAAATCTTTACAGCTGATGGGCGTTCCTCAGTCTGTATTCTTCCTGAACGGCGAAATGCAGCAGTCTCTGCCGGGTGCAATCAGTGAATCCATCTTCAAAAAAGAAATCAACGAAATGATTAATCCGAAAAAAGGTCTGCTGGGTAAAATTAAAGGCATTTTCGGTAAATAATCAGTCATTGAGAAATTTACATTAGACACTCTCATTTTCCTCCGGGCTGTCGCACTTATTTCCTCAAAGTGCGGCAGCCCCTTTTTATTTTTCGAAACACAAAATCACCGATCAAATCATCAGCATATACAGAACAGCCACCAGAAGCAGCCCGGGCAGCCCTAAAATAGCAATCAGCAAGACGGTAACCGGATTAATGGGCAGATGGATGCCCCAGTATTCGCCAATCATACCGGTAAAGCATAACACCACTACCGCCAGAGTCGAATTCAAGAGCAGTTTCAGCATAGCCTGTGCCGGCGAGATGGCCAGCCGGGCTATGAGAAAAATCACAGCCACAGCAAAAAAGACAAATAAAACAGTTTCCATCTGGATTTGCGGCATAACACGTCCCCCCGGCATTGTAATCTACCTTATCGTATGCAGCAGCAATGCCCTTTATGTTATCGCACAGGAATATTTTCGCACGTCAGAGCTTCCTGTTTTGCCAGCCGCAGCAGATATTCATACCGCTGTTCCGCAGCCATCACCTGATAAATTACGGTATCAATTAATGCAGGATCACTCACCTCATTGTAAACCGTCTGCATGTTTTTCCACTGTATTCTGGCATCTTCCAGTTCCAGCATCAAATCCATTTCAGCACCTCCATCCCCGTCATCCGCTGCGCCTTCCCTGCAGCGTTTTTGTTTTATCCTCTGCTTCATAGTATGTACCGTACTGGAAAAAAATAATCGAAACCGGCTTTTTTCGTTAACCGCCACGTGTAATGTCCTGTTTCTGATACCAGCGCAGTGCCTCATAAAAATCCTCCGGCTGAAAGTCAGGCCACAGACGATCCACTACAAAAAAATCAGCATATACTGTCTGCACCGGCAGAAAACCGGACAGCCGCCGCATTCCGCCCCATCGAATCACTAAATCAATACGGGATACATCACAAGAGTGAAGCCCTGCACAGATTTTTGACCGTTCCCGGCCAGGAGAAAGCAAATCGGCCATATCCCACTCCCAGCCGTAATTCACCAGAAAGTTTACTTTGATGCCGCCACCGTTTAAATCGGTACGCGTGGTATATTTTCGCAGACTCTGCGGAAACGAAGGCGCATCGGCATTGCCAACCACAAGCAGCGACACCGGTTCCTCGGCAATTTTTTCAACCGCTTTTGCACAGGCATCGGAAAACGCCTTCACCTGTTCCGGCGGACGCCCGCAGTTGTCGGTAGTATATCCATAATAGGTCAGTTCCTTTACGCCGGCCTCTCTCGCCAGATGCAGCACATCCAGCCCGGGAGATAATCCATAAACATAACCATCCTGTTTCTGCATTCCTGCCCGTTTGGCCCAGCGTCTGTTTCCATCGGGGATAATCCCGATATGCGTTGGTATTCTAATAAAAAACACACCCTTTCCGCTGTTAGTTTGCGAAAAGAATGTGTTTTTTATACGTTCATTCCGATTGTTTCATTATTTTACGCTGTCTTGCGATTCTTCTGCTGCCGGTGCATTGCTCACCAGCACTTTCTTGATAGATTTCTCCAGCTTCACGCGCGGAATCCATACCTGATGATCACAGGTGGTACAGCGGATACGAAAATCCATGCCGGTACGCATGATTTCCCACTGATCGCCTCCGCACGGATGGCTTTTGCGTGTCTGAATAATATCGCCCACATATAATTTCATCGGCATATTGTCTGGCTCCTCTCGTTGCTTCGTCTGCTCCATAAATATGTGATTGTTTCGTTGCTATCATCTAATGCAGATAAAATATCTTCCATGATTTCTTTAACTAATCCGTCCGGTTCCCGGCAGAATGCCTCCCGCAAAGCCGGACAGGCCTGATAAAAACGGCTGCGCCCGATAGCCTCTGCAGCCAGAAGCCGAATCTGCCAGTTCTCGTCTTTCAACAGATTCACCAGCACCGGATACACTTCAGCCCCCTGAATCTGCCCTAGTGCCTCCACAGTCATTTTTTTCAGCAGATAATGGTCGGTTTCCAGCAAACCGGTCAGAAGCGGCACTACACTGCTGTCTCCAAAAGAGCCCAGAAGCTGCACCATTACCATCTGCCCGCTCACATCAGCCTTCTCAATTTTTTTCAGAATTACCGGCACCAGTTTAGGCCCCAGTGCCTGCAGTACATCATAAATGCGAGAGGCCAGATACTGTTCCGGTGTGGTCAGTGCATCCAGCATAGGCTCAATAACCAGCACCGGATCCTGTTTTTTCAGTGCTCCTGCCGCAGCCAGCCGAAGGCTTTCATTATCGCGGCGCATTTCCTGCACCAGAAAACTGACCACATTAGGATTGTGGATATAGCCCAGCGCCTCCAGAGCCTGTGCCTTCTTCCGCATATTCAGCTCTCCGTAATCGGCTATCAGCTTAAACCAGTAATCCTGAAAGGTTGCCCGCGCCAAATCCCGCTGGGCAAAACTGTCCAGCTCATCCCAGTACTGCCAGAAGATTTCTTCCCGGTCTGTCTGACTCATCAGCTCAATGGCAAACCGGTATTCAGGCAGCTGATCTCTGCGCAGAATCCACTGACTGGCTACCTGTTCGATATCCGTCCGGCTCTGCAGCATCTGCTGCCTCTGATATTTTTTGCTTCTAAATGGAATCATAAAACCACCCCGTAGAAAAACTAACGGCGGCAGATCAGGCATTAGCAGAATTATTTCTCTGTTTTACTGTTTTTCAGCCTGATTGCTTTTCCATTCAGATAATCAAACTTGCTTCCCTGTTTTGAATTTCGTGCAATAAATTCTGCATCGATGGCGTCTTTTATTTTCCACCAGCTTGTGTCCCAGTTACAGAACAGCAGATTATCCTGAGGACCTTTGCCTACCAGCCTCTGGATGACAATCTCCGGATTGAGATATTCCAGAAAGGTTACCACACGTTCCACATATTCCTGCAGTGAAATCATGGTAAATTCACCGGCCTCATAGCGGCGGGCGAGTTCTGTGCCACCGGCCACATACAGCGAATGCAGTTTTACAAAATCGACGCCCAGTGTAGATACGATTTTGGCTGTTTCAATCACATCCAGCATCGTATCACCAGGCAGATTCAGAATTACATGCGCTGTAGTGCTTAATCCGTAGCGTTTGATTCGCAGCACTGCGTCAATATATTCCGCCAGTGTGTGCCCTCTGTTTATTTCAACCAGATTATGGTAATTCACCGTCTGTAATCCTAATTCAATATCAATGTCCAGATTCCTGCTTTCTTTTAACTCTGCCAGAAATTCCAGATATTCATCACACACACAGTCCGGCCGCGTGGAAATGGCCACGCCTACTAAATCCTCATCTTCGGTGGCCGCCAGAACCACTTCTTTAAACCGCTCCAGCGACATATAGGTATTGGTGTACGTTTGTAAATAGCTGATAAATTTATGGGCACGGAAACGCCGCTCATAAAAGGCTTTGTTTTCCGCCCACTGTTCTCTTATAGTCATTGTATCCGGCAGGCACTGAAACCCAGAGCCGGAAGATTCGCAGAAAATACATCCGCCTTTACCCACTGTGCCGTCCCGGTTCGGACATGTTCCGCCCGGAATATTCAGCGGCACCTTATAAACTCTCTGACCGTAGCGAGCCTCCAGCCACGGGGCATAATCCCGATAATCAGGCACTGGTCATCCCTCCTGTCATATTGGAATCCACTACTTCCGGATTCAGCAATTCACTGCAAAAATGAAGAATCTGCGATTCAGCAAACAGTGAGCCTTCCATCAGGCCAAGAACACTGATGCCTTTATATAAAATCAGTATAGTTATTACTGTTAACAGCACCGACACCGCCATACCGCCCAGACGGTCAATGAGCCCGACTACCGGCACCAGATGCACAACTCCACTCAATACATGACTGGCCAGAACCAGGACTACACAGAGCAATGCCCATAAGCCGATAAACACCAGACCCTGCAGAATGGATGTGGCAACTGTTATGGCAATGGTATCCGCCATAGTGGCATATACTCCGGCACCTACCGCATTCACCTGCTCCTGCACTGCTGTCAGAATACTCTGTTTCATGGAATCTGGCAGAAATGACTGGTCCAGATAGGTATAAAGCTGCCCCATGCCTTCAAAACTGGCCAGCACAGTAGAGAAATTATCCGGCATTGGCAGAAATCCGCGAATGGTACCCGCAATTTTTTCCGCTGTGCCAAATTGCCCATTGAGCCACACCGTTGCAGGTTTTGCCAGAACATAACTCAAGGCCAGGGCAATCAGATTGCCGAACAGACCGATTAAACTTTTCAAAAACCCTTTGCGGAATCCCAGAACCGCCATCACAATAAAAATGGCAATCAGAATAATATCCAGCATGGCATCCACTCCTCTTTCTTATTGTTTCAGCAAAACTCATCGCATTTCACGCAGAAGATGTTTCTGTTCTTCTGAAATCCGGTGCGATTCGATACATTTCTGAATGGTCTTTCGCCAGGTATCTGCATCCAGATGATGCTGCTGAAAATAAGCCCACGTTTTATCCGGCTGCTTTGCCAGCGCAGTAGCCAGAGCCCACGCCACAGCCATTTTCACATAATAAGCCTCATGGTTCACCGTATCCAGCAGCGCAAGAACCCGGTCTATATAATCATCGGTCAGATAATAATTCAGCATCATCACCACTGCAAACCGGATGGAATATTCCTCACCGCTTTGCAGATATGGCTGAATGAATTTCCAGGCCAGTTCCGGATTCTTTTTTGCAAATTTCAAGCCACTGCAGAAACTGTCACACACCGACCAGCTGTTGATTTTGGGAACAAACTCCGCTATATAACGAAGCCGTTCCTCATCAGGCACTTTCACAGCGCCGATAATCATGCCCTGCAGCATACGTTCCTCAAAATAATACGGTTCTGCTTCCAGATATGCCTGCCACTGATTCGGTTCCAGTTTCGCAATTCGTTTTGCTATCTCACGAAGCTGCGGCAGTCTTACTCCCAGCACATACTCTACACCGGGCAGCAGCGCCGCAGAAAATTCTTTATAATCATTCTCCGCCAGTGCAAGAATTTCCTGGCGAATTTCGTCAAACAGCATAGGCTTCACTATCCTTCCTGATGGCAGCTGCGCAGAAGTGCAATCTCCGCTCCATAGCCCTCCAGCGTATCGTGAGGTGTTTCCAGAATAAAAAACAGATGCTGCAGTTTTGGATGATTGATAATCCGGCAGATAGCCTCGAATCCCAGCGACCCTTCCCCGATTTTTGCATGGCGGTCTTTATGGCTCCCCGCTGGATTCATGCTGTCGTTTAAGTGAACCGCTTTCAGATATTCCAGACCAATCACAGAATCAAATTCATCCAGCACATCATCCAGATGATTTACAATATCATACCCGGCATCATACACATGGCAGGTATCCAGACAGACTCCCAGTTTTTCCGGCAGACGCACACCGTCCATAATGCGGCGCAGCTCCTCAAAACGACCGCCTACCTCGCTGCCTTTTCCCGCCATTGTTTCCAGCAGAACTGTCGTATGCTGCTCCGGATTCATCACCGCATTCAGCTGTTCTGTAATCAGCAAGATTCCGGTATCCATTCCCTGCCCCACATGACTGCCCGGATGGAAATTATAAAAATTACCCGGCAGATACTCCATTCGGCGCAAATCATCGGCCATCATCTCCCGGCTGAAACCTCGTATCCCGGCATCTTTAGAACAGGCATTCATCGTATACGGCGCATGGGCCAGAATCGTGGTAAACCGCTGTTCCTCCGCCAGCTTCAGAAACGCAGCAATATCATTTTCATCAATCTCTTTTGCTTTTCCGCCACGGGGATTGCGGGTAAAAAACTGGAAGGTATCCGCATGAATTTTCACCGCATCTTTTCCCATAGCCAGATAGCCCTTCGAGGCTGATAAATGACATCCGATATGTAACATGAAAATTCCTCCATTCGATAATACTCTATCCGTCTTTTCTATTCATCGTTTCTTTGATTTTCTCTTTATTCTTTCTCTATCTTTAAAAGATAAGTTTACCATGAATCCGCGCTGTTTGTCAGCAGTTGCAAAAGATTTTCAAAATGTTTCACGTGAAACATTCTTCACAAAAATATATTATCAGGAATTTCAGGAAAACTTCTTATACACAGCCTAAAATTTTTTCTCTCTGTCAAGGCGCATTTTGAAAAAGTGCTCCGCAGCGTATATAAACATACGTAAGGAGTGCTTTTTCAAAAGCAACACAGCATTGCGGAAATTTAACAAGCCGCTTCTTGGAAAAAAGTGTTGTTCAAGGACCTATCCCGTGCTATAATAAATTAAGTTTTATCGAGGCAACATCATGAAGGAGGGAAAAATCATGGCTCATATTAAAACAATCAGCGCACAGAACTTACAGGGTACTGTAAAAAAAGGTGGCTGCGGTGAATGCCAGACATCCTGCCAGTCTGCTTGCAAAACATCCTGCACAGTTGGTAACCAGGTTTGCAAAAATAACTAAGTATCCAGATAGCCACCGCTACGCGGTGGCTATTTTTCTTTCTGCAGTTTTTTCTGCCGTTTCTTTCCGGGATAAATTTCGCTGGTTTCCTGTATTTTTTCTGTTTCCGGCAGGAAATACCGTGAAAGAACTGGTATACATCTACAGAATTTTATTATCATGGTCTATTTTCAAAAAGGAGTGATTTTTTATGACATTTCTGGATTTAGCAACTACCCGTCAGAGTGACCGTGCGTTTACTGCACAGGAAGTCCGTCGTGAAGATTTGTTAAAATGCGTTCAGGCCGCACAGCTGGCACCATCCGCATGCAATTCTCAGCCATGGAAATTCGTTATCATTGACGATGCAGAACTGGTAAAACAGGCCGGTACCGCCATCTCCAACAATCCATTAGGCATTAACAAATTTGCAGAAACCGCACCGGTTCTGGTGGCTGTTGTGGAGGAACCTGCTGTTCTGATGCCAAAAATCCAGGGCAAAGTAGAATCCAACCGCTGGGCACAGTTTGACCTGGGTAGTGCCACCGAACATTTCTGCCTGCAGGCAGCGGAACTGGGGTTAAGTACCTGCATCATGGGCGCTTTCAACGAAGATGCTCTGAAAACCCTGCTGAGTGTTCCTGCAGATCGTCGCATTTTTGTGACACTGGCTGTTGGTTATCCGTCCGGCACCGCCCGCACAAAAGTGAGAAAAGAACTGCATGCAATTCACAGCTTCAACGGTTACGAAGCATAAAAAGGAGCGTCTATGATTACACACTTTCATGTACGACTTCAGATTCCTGACACAGAAATTTATCGTGATGTGGTTCTGCCTGATTCGGTTATTCTGGGCGACATCAATCAGGTCATCAGTGTTTGTTTCGGCTGGCCGCTGACCGATGCCTATGAATTTGTTCCGCAGCAGACCGGCACAACCTATCTGGGCGATACCGACAGCTTTGTGGGTGCAAAACAGTCTCTGGATGCAGAAAATATTCCGGTATCCTTTGCTTTTCAGAAAAACCGTGAACTGGTTTATTACTGCGGCACATCAGCAACAGACCGTGTTTCCGTAACACTGCTTCCGTCAAAATCGCTTCTGCCGGAACCGGAATTTCAGCTGAATTACTGGCACGGCGAAAACCAGCCGTGTTCTCAGGGTGGAGAACCGTTTCTGAAACAGAAGGTTGAGGATGATCTCCTGGCACTGCGCGAGGAACTCTATCTGTTATCCGATGAATTTGATTACGAAAACGCCATTACACCGGATTTTTCGGAACCGTTTAACCTGCTGGAAGAGATGAAAAATTCAGGTTCCATCGAGGAAATAGCACAGCTTCTGGACGGAATTCCAGAGGAAGATGCCCTTGCGTTTATCACAGAGATGGTGGGGCACTTCCAGAGCCAGACGGAGGAAACGTTTACGCTGTCGCAGTGTCTGGCCATGCTGGATAAAAAAGAACTGGAAGATATCGTTCACTGCAACCGGTTTCCAGTATCCGGTTTATCTGACCGGGCTGCACTGGAGGATATTATTCTGCGCAATCTTACCAGCGAAGAGTTTCTGACCGAGCGTTTCAAAACACTGACTATACCGGAAATTGAGCTGCTGCGGCTGATGTGCAGTGCCAATATGCCGTTTGATACACCGGATGCCTCTCTGCATTCCCTGTATCTGCTGCGCTGCGGTCTGTGCTATCTGTCCGAAAACGGATTTTATCTGACCGTGCCGGAAGAACTACGTCCGCTGTATACCCAGGTACTTCAGAATGAATCTGTCATGATGGAAACCCAGTTTTATGATATGCTGCATACCTTCTGCTATACAGCCGTTTATTTTTACGGCGCTTATCCGGTTCGTCATCTGCTTCGCCGGATTAACGAAACCATGCAGCTGGTAATCCCTCTGAATGAACTGGAAGAAACCGTGGGGCCAACCCAGATGGACCGCAACGATTATGTGCTTCGTGACGGCTGGATTATCGCCGCAGAGATGGCACAGGATACCCCTGAGTACCGGGCCTCTCTGGAACAGCTGAAAGCCATGCAGAATCTTCGCACCGATTTTTTCTGGCCGGATCTGGAGCAGCTGGAAACCCTGATTTTCTCACGCTGCAATATCGAACTGGAATATTTCGAAAATTTTTACGACTTCCGCCCATATCTGAACAACGGGCTGAACTTCTCACACAGTCTGGCCAATATCGAATACTGGATTCGCAGCGGTGTCTCATTCGAAGATGTACTCCACAGTGCAACCAGTAGCCTGTTTACTCTGCCTGGCGAAGAACAGACCAGCCAGATGGTTTACGCCCTGCAGGAACTGTGGAACCACACTCCAATGTGGACGCTGGGCGGCTACACCCCGGCACAGATGCGTGAAAAAGAACAGAATGCCGCTGCAAAAAACAACGGCAAAAAAAATACCGGCAAAGTAATCTCGTTCCAGGAGCATCTGGATAAAAAGAAAAAATAACTGCCAAACGAAACAAATCCCATACAAAAGTAAAATACAAAAGGCTGCCGCAGGAAGATGTTGTTCTTCCATACGACAGCCTTGTTTTTTGCAAAATAAAAGTCATGCACCTGTTTCCGAACTGGACTTTCCGAACGGTACCCAGGCAGTTAGCTCGAACCAGGCACTCCCGCGGCACACGCAAGTGCTTACTTAGTGCTGCTTCCTTCCGGACCTGACACGGTTCATAAGTTCGCGTTGCGCAGGACCCAGCCGTCAACACCACTTACCTGAGGCAGACTTCACAAAACCAGCCCTCGAACAGGCATCAACCCTGCTATAGCGGATTGCAGGTTACAGGGCACCGCTACCTCCCCGTCTAGCATGACTAGCGTATATTTTAGCACAACAGAACCCGTTCCGTCAAGAGCTTTCCCGCGCTTATTCTGCTTCCGGATTCTTTTTCAGTTCGTCAATTCTCTGCAGACGTTCTGTAATATTGGCACATTCCGCCGCATAAATGCTTTCTGCATTATCTTTTTCCAGATGATACACCGATTTTCCAATCTGTGCATACAGATTCTGAATTTCTTTTTCTTCAGCAGCAATATCCAATTTCTGCTTTCCGGTTTCCGCCAGATCTTTTGCTTTATCCACGGCCAGATCTGCCGCTACGCTCAGTTTTTTCTTGAAATCATCAAATGCCATAAGAATCCCTCCATATTATTTCATTACCTTTATCATATCATACCTATGCAGGAATTACAAAGAAATACATAAAAAGAGCTGCCCGTAGAATTTACAGGCAGCTCAGCCGATTACAGTTCGTCGTCACAAACAACAGCAATGCCGAAATCGTCAGCTACTTCTCTCAGATTATCACATTCTGCACTAGCAGGAATTACGATATCTGCATCTGCTTTTGCTTTTTCTTTTTCGTCTTCTTCGTCACAAACAACAGTTACGCCGTATTTAGAAACAACTTCTTTCGCCTGTTCGCACTGTTCGTCGCCTAAAATTTTACCATCAATAATCATTATAAAGACCTCCCCGATTCATTTTCTATCAGACAGACACCAGCTTTTTCACATTTATCATACCACACAAAGCTGTGCTTCGGTACTTCCCACCTGTTTATAGCCTCATTGTAAAAAACTATACAAAAACGAATGCAATACAATGCAAAAAATATCTGTCGAAAGAGACATCTCCCCTATATGTGATAGACATCTCCGCATTTTTCTTTTTTACGCTTCTTCGTCGCAAACAACTGTTTTTCCAACTTTGGATGCAACTTCTTTAATATTGTCGCATTCTTCGCCGGCAGGCATTACAAAATCTGCTTTCGCTTTTTCATCTTCTTCGTCACAAACAACAGTTACGCCGTATTTAGAAACAACTTCTTTTACCTGTTCGCACTGTTCGTCGCCTAAAACTTTACCATCAACGATCATTATAAAGACCTCCCCGATTTCTTACACCTTTTTTCACATACGACCTTCATCGATAGCTTTATTATAGCACGCATCTGTTTTGTTTGCACACTGCATTCTTCGTTATATCCTCATTCTTGAAAATTATACATAATACAAGATACGTACAAAAAACAAGAACCCTGTAAACAACAAAAAACTGCCCGCAATATTCTGCGAGCAGTTTAAAATCACTGTTTACTTCTTAACATATCCAGCAACAATTTACGCTTCTTCATCACATACTACAACAACACCATGTTTGGATACAACTTTTTTTGTTTTTTCGCATTCTTCCCCGGCAGGCATTACCAGGTCTGCATCCCGTCTTACTTTTTCTGCTTCTTCCGCTTCATCACAAACAACTGTTACACCATATTTGGAAACGGCTTTTTTGATATTCTGACATTCTTCTTTGTTTACGTTTTTTCCATCAATATAATTCATAATAAAACATCTCCCAAACAGTTTTCATTTCCGTTAAGTATTATATCACAGATTTGCATTTTTGACATGTGTAATCTCTATCAAAAGCAATTCAGAATAATTATAAATACTATACTATATAATGCGCCGGCCCTCACAATGTTATGCATAGCAGGAATAATGAAAAAAATAATTTAAAAAAATGAAAAATTACGCTTGACTTGTCTCCATAAAGATGATAATATATTCCTTGCTGAAAGCACATGGAGAGATGTCCGAGTGGTCGAAGGAGCACGCCTGGAAAGCGTGTATACGGGCAACTGTA
>JAFQEO010000004.1 GCA_017399005.1 Peptococcaceae bacterium
CAGCATGTCCGGATCACATTCATATGCTGGTCAGCATACCTCCAAAAATGTCGGTTTCCGAATTCGTTAGATATCTAAAGGAAAAAAGCAGTTTGATAATATTTGAGCGGCATGCTAGTTTGAAGTATCAGTATGGAAACCGACATTTTTGGTGCAAGGGCTATTATGTGAGTACGGTGGGGGCAAATAAAAAAGCAATTCAGAAATATATCCGGAATCAGTTGGAAGAAGATATGCTAGCGGATAAAATAGCAATGAAAGAACACAAGGATCCATTCAGCGAGAAGAAATGATAGAAGCCCTTTAAGGGCTAGCCAGTAAAAATTGCGGGCGGCGGGCTTTACCATGAGCCTTGAGGCTCGGCTAGTAATAGACCCTTATATGGCAGCGACGAAACCCCACCTTGAAGGTGGGGTCGTTCATTCCATAAAGATATCTTTTAAAATCTGTGTTTTACTGAACAACAGCTGCTTTTGGAGCTGCGGTATCTTTCTGATGTTCCAGTACAAATACGGCAATATGGGCACAGCAGTCGCCGATTCGTTCCAGATTATGCAGAATTTCTGTGTAAACTACGGTCATTTCTGGTGTGCATACGCCTTCATTTAAGCGACCCAGATGTTTTTTACGCAGGCGATGTTCCAGCTGGTTTACCTGATTTTCCATTTCCAGCACGCGAACTGCCGCATTGGCATCGTTGTTTTTCAGTACATCGGTTACTTTATCCACCATGCTTTCCACCAGTTCAAAGGATTCGCTCAGTTCTTCCAGAGCCATGTTGGAGAAATTCTGCTGTTTTTCCACTTTGGATTTGATTTTATGGGCAATACTTGCACAGCTGTCGCTGATGCGTTCCACATTGCTGGATACTTCCATCAGCCCTGCCAGACGCACACTCTGCACTTCGTTCATATAACCAGTGGTAAACAGACTGGACATATAACGCACCAGTTTTTCCTGCACTTCGTCCAGGTCATTTTCCATGGCCAGTACATTTGCATTGGCTTCCATATCATCATGCAGAACCGTTTTACGGGTGTTCAGCAGCATTTCGGAAGCTCTTTCGTTTACACCGCTGATTTCCTGCATTACCAGATGCAGCGCAAATTCAGGCTGATCCTGCAGACCATCTCTGATGTAACGCAGTTCGTTTTTCGGCATATCAAAGTCTTCTGCGGTATCCGGAATCAGTGTGGTTACGATTTTTACCATCAGAGGCAGCAGCGGAATCCAGATTAAGGTATTAGTAAGGTTAAATGTGGTATGCGCATTTGCAATCTGACGGGAGATAACATCAATTTCCGCACCGGTTGGTGAAATCATCTGCACAAAGGCTGCAAACTGCGGAATAAACCAGATAAACAGCAGTGAGCCGGAGATATTAAAGATACTGTGTGATAATGCAGTACGCTGTGCGTTTTTAGACTGGCCGATACATGCCAGCAGCGCTGTGATGGTTGTACCGATATTATCACCAAACAGGATTGGAATGGCTCCTTCAAGGCCAATGATACTGCTTACGCCGTCAGGCCCTGCAGTGGATGCAAAGTTCTGTAATACTGCAATGGTGGCACTACTGCTCTGTACCACAACGGTCATCAGTGTACCAACCAGTACCCCTAAAACAGGAATACCGGATACCTGCTGAATCATACTTACAAATACCGGGCTGGATGCCAGCGGTTTCATGACATCACCCATAGTATCGATCCCCAAAAACAGCAGACCAAATGCAAAGATGGTTTCCCCGATGTATTTGATATTTTCTTTTTTCGCAAAGAAGTAAATAACAAACCCGATAAAGATAATCGGCCAGATGTAATCACTGATTTTAAATGCAATCAGCTGTGCAGTCATGGTTGTACCAATGTTGGCACCAAAAATAATGGAGATTGCCTGCGGCAGTTTTAACAGCCCGGCACTTACAAAACCAATTGCCATAACAGTGGTGGCACTGCTGCTCTGTAACACAGCTGTAACAATCGCCCCGGCAATAACACCGGTCACTGCATTTCGTGTCAGCAGCCCCAGAATATTTCGCATTTTTTCACCGGCCACTTTCTGCAGCCCTTCACTCATCATGTTCATCCCGAACAGGAAAATTGCCAGCCCGCCCAGCAGACCGAATAAGGTTTGTACAATTTCGTTGCCCATAGTCATCCTCCAGATTTTACACAGATTTTTTTAATTTTTCCGAACTTCTGTCGTTATCTGAAATTATGCCGCAGCAATGTAAAATGTATTCATCAGGTTATGTAAAATCTATGTAAAGTCCTATCAGTTTCATTGATGATAAACACTGTGTCAAAAAATTTTAAATGTTCTGCCAATAAAAAAACAGCCGCCTGTTAAACAGACAGCTGCCAGATTGTTTTTTTTACTATATTTCAATTAATATTCTATACCTTCCCGTGCGGAAATGTTTACGTCAAAAGGATGTTTCACAGCCTTCATTTCAGTAACATAATGTGCAATATCCATCCATTTCTGCGGTGCACTGCGTCCGGTCAGAACCAGTTCCAGATTTTCCGGTTTACCGGTAATCAGTTTATCGGCCAGTGCTTCATCCAGCAGGCCGGTTTGCACCGCTGCCATGATTTCATCTAAAATCACAACATCCCACAGTTCCTTCTCGCACTCATTGCAAACCGTTTGCATCATCTGATTCTGCAGTTCCATAGTCTGCTGTTTTTCTGCTTCGGTCATGTTCCACACAAAGCCGACCTTCTCCAGCCCCCGCACCTCTATGCCCATCTGACGCAGCATTGCAACTTCACCGGAATTCCCGTCTTTCAGAAACTGCACAAACAATACTCGTTTGCCGCGGCCTTTAGCTCGTACGGCCAGCCCTGTGGCCGCTGTGGTCTTTCCTTTTCCGTCGCCAGTGTAAATATGCATCAGTCCTGCCACGGTATTCGCTCCTTTACAGAAACAGACCCTGATGCTGTATCAGAGTCTGTTGATTTTATAGTTATTGTGTTTTATTTTGTCTCTACACGGCTGCCTTTGATATGCATTTTGATTTCATACCAGATTGGGCTTGCGATGCACAGAGAGGAATAAGTACCGGCAATTACACCGATTACCATAGCCAGAACAAAAATACGTGTGGTCTGACCGCCTAAAAACAGCAGAGCCAGCAGTAAAATCAGAGTACTGATGGAAGTATTCATAGAACGTGTGAAGCTCTGACGGATACTTAAATCTACAATACCGGACAACTGGTCTTTTTTGACACGGCCCATATTTTCGCGAATACGGTCAAACACAACGATTTTATCGTTGATGGAATAACCGAAAATAGTTAACAGCGCCGCAATAAAGGTGCTGTCCACTTCCAGCTGCAGAATGCTGAAAATAGCCACAACAATAAAGATATCGTGGAACAGGGCAATTACCCCTGCAATAGCAAAGTGCAGTTCAAACCGGTAACTGATATAGGCAATCATCAGTAAAACCGCCAGCGCCAGTGCAATAACCGCATTTTTTTTCAGCTCCGCACCTACGCTAGGCCCTACCAGGCTGCTGGACACGATTTCCAGTTCACCAAAACGACTGGTTAAGTCAGCCATCAGGCTGTCCTGTTCTGCCTGATTCAGCTCTGTTGTTTTCAACATAAACGAGCCATCATCCAGTTCCTGAATTTTGCTGCCTTCCAGACCGTTTTCATTCAGCGCTGTGCGTAAATCAGCAATATCCACCTGCTGTTCAAACTGTACCGCAATTTTGTTACCGCCTACAAAGTCAATCCCCAGATTTAAACCCTGTACCAGCATGGATACCATCCCTGCCAGCAGAATCACAACAGAAATAATGTACCAGATTTTCCGTTTTTCAATAACACTAATCTTCATCACAGACACCTCTTTTCAGACCATACAGTTTTGGATTGGTGACCAGATTGGAAGATACCAGAGTGGTCAGCATAAAACGGGTGAATGTGATGGCAGTAAACATACTTGCAATAATACCGATAGTCAGAGTAATTGCAAAACCGCGTACTGCACCGCTGCCGAAGGCAATCAGAATAACCGCTGCCAGCAGAGTAGTAATGTTGGAGTCAAAAATAGTCGCAAATGCCTTTTTGAAACCGGATTCCACAGAAACACGCAGTGTTTTGCAGGTATGCAGTTCTTCTTTGATACGTTCAAAGATAATAACGTTGGCATCCACTGCCATACCAACGGATAACAGGAATGCTGCAATTACCGGCAGGGTAATGGTTGCCTTGATTGCAATATTAGCCCCTACTACCAGAATTGCATATAACAGCAGCGCAAAGGTTGCAATTAAACCAGGCACCCGGTAAACGGCAATCATAAATACTGCCAGTATTGCAATCCCTACAATGGCTGCCTTGATACTTTTTTCAATGGAGTCAGCCCCCAGCTGCGGACCAGTGGTCTGTTTCTCAACGATGGTTAAATCAATCGGCAGTGCACCGCCCTGCAGCATCATAGCCAGGCTCTGTGCCTCTTCAAAGGTTGCAAAGCTGCCGGAAATCTGTGCTTTCCCGTTTGGAATTGCTTCATTTACAGCAGGTGCAGAAATAATCTGATCGTCCAGAATAATGGCAATAATTCGCATTTCACGAGAGCTGTCATCTGCTCCGTAAGTATTTACTAAATCAGCTGTCGCATTTGCAAAGGCTTTTGTACCTTCATTGTTGAATTCCAGAGAAACCCCGTACATATCTGCCGGATTGGTTGCCTCCTGGTTTACATAAGCGCTTGCTTTGCTTAACTGGCTGCCTTCCACAATAATCTCGCCGTTATCATAACGCACAAACTGCAGTTTTGCAGTGGTACCAATAACACGTACTGCTTCCTCGGCATCCTCTACACCCGGCAGTTCCACAGAAATCCGGTTGCTTCCTTCCAGACGCACTTCCGGCTCCGCTACGCCCAGCGCATTAATACGATTTTCAATGACGGTCTTAGCCGCCTCCATTTCTTCACTGGTGGTTCCTTCCGGCGCTTCCAGACGAACCATAACACCGCCCTGCAGGTCTAAACCCAGCACTGCATGATCTGCATAAACCGGGAACAGAATGCCTGCGGCCAGTACAACAATCAGAATTGTTGCAACCAGTGTAATCACTTTTGGCCAACGCATAAAGTCAATCCTCCTAGATTCATATACCTCATTTCGCTGCAACAAATGCTGCATCGGAACAAAGCGATTTCTTTAACTTGTCTATTATAGCGCTAAATACAAAAGGCTGCAATTACTTTTTGCAGCCTTTTACAAATCTTAACATTTTATTCTTATGATTCAGCAGAACCTCTTACATATTCTGTGCCACATACTGGCGAATTTCCGGCACACTCACAAATTTCTGCACACCATCTGCAGTGTTTACAATCAGTGTCGGTGCCTGCATAATAGCGTACTGTCTTACCAGATCAGCATGTTCTTCCGCCGCCATTTTTTCATAGCGAACACCGGCCTGCTGCAGCAGAGTTTCTGCAATTTTGCAGTTTGGGCAGGTTCTTGTGGTAAACAGCAGCACTTCATCACGGCCGCTGCCGGTTACCGGAGCTTCCGGCTGCAGTTCAGGCTGTTTCAGTTCCATGGCATGGTCAGCATGGGAACGTTTCAGCACAGAGTTTTCGATGTTATATACTTTTCTGTCTTTAAACTCTTTGCTCTTGCCATCGTTCCAGTTCTGTACCGGACGATAGTACCCGGTGATACGACTGTAAACTTCGGTTTTGGCACCGCATTCCGGACAGGTGTAAACCTCGCCGGCAATGTAGCCGTGTTCTTTACAGATGGAATAGGTTGGCGACAGTGTATAATACGGCAGTGTATAGTTTTCTGCAATTTTGCGAACCAGAGATGCTGCCGCCTGCCAGTCTGGCAGTTTTTCGCCCAGGAATGCATGGAATACAGTCCCGGATGTATATAAGGTATGCAGCTCATCCTGCAGATCCAGTGCAGTGAAGATATCTTCGGTATAGCCAACCGGCAGATGAGAGCTGTTTGTGTAATACGGTGTATCATTTGGCTCGGAAGCAGTAATGATATCCGGATACTGTTTCACATCGTGTTTTGCTAAACGATAGGATGTGGATTCGGCCGGTGTTGCCTCCAGATTATACAGGTCGCCATAAAGTTCCTGATAATCGGATAAGCGGTTTCGCATGTGATTCAGCACATCTTTGGCAAACCGGGACGCTTTTTCATGGGTTAAATCCTCACGAATCCAGTTTGCATTTAAGCAGGCCTCGTTCATCCCTACCAGACCAATGGTGGAGAAGTGGTTGTCAAAGCTGCCCAGATACCGTTTGGTGTAAGGATATAATCCTTCTTCCAGCAGTTTTGTAATCTCAGTGCGTTTAATTTTCAGCGAACGTGCTGCGATATCCATTAATTTATCCAGACGGCGGTAGAAGTCTGCTTCATCGCTTGCCAGATACGCAATGCGAGGCATATTGATAGTAACAACACCCACAGAACCTGTGCTTTCCCCGCTGCCGAAGAACCCGCCGGATTTTTTGCGCAGTTCTCTTAAATCCAGACGCAGACGGCAGCACATACTGCGTACATCGCTTGGTTCCATATCGCTGTTGATATAGTTGGAGAAATATGGTGTGCCGTATTTGGATGTCATTTCAAATAATAAGCGGTTGTTTTCGGTATCAGACCAGTCAAAATCCCGTGTAATGGAGTAGGTTGGAATCGGATACTGGAAACCGCGGCCGTTGGCATCGCCCTCAATCATGATTTCAATAAAGGCTTTGTTGATGATATCCATTTCGGCTTTACAGTCTTTATATTTGAAATCCATCTCTTTGCCGCCTACGATGGCATACTGTTCTGCCAGGTCAGGTGGTACCACCCAGTCCAGAGTAATATTAGAGAATGGAGCCTGAGTACCCCAGCGGCTAGGTGTATTAACACCATAGATAAAGGATTCTATGCATTTTTTCACCTGATCATAGCTCAGGTCGTCCACTTTTACAAACGGAGCCAGATAGGTATCAAAGGACGAGAACGCCTGCGCCCCTGCCCATTCATTCTGCATGATACCCAGGAAGTTCACCATCTGGTTGCACAGAGTAGATAAATGACGCGCCGGTGCCGATGTAATTTTGCCTGGAATACCGCCTAACCCTTCCTGAATCAGCTGTTTTAACGACCATCCTGCACAGTAGCCGGTCAGCATGGATAAGTCGTGAATATGCATATCCGCATTGCGATGGGCATCGGCAATGTCCTGATCATAAATTTCAGAGAGCCAGTAGTTGGCTGTGATAGCACCGCTGTTGCTCAGAATCAGACCGCCTACCGAATAGGTTACAGTAGAATTTTCTTTTACGCGCCAGTCGGTTACATTCAGATAACTGTCTACCAGATCTTTGTAGTCCAGAATGGTAGAGCGCATATTACGCATTTTTTCACGCTGTTTACGATACAGGATATACGCTTTTGCAACATCCGCATAGCCAGCCTGGATTAACACATCCTCAACGCTGTCCTGAATGTCCTCTACCTGAATCATATTGTTTTTTACTTTTGGTTCAAAATGAGCCGTTACTTTTAAAGCCAGCAGGTCAATCACAGTTGGATGATACTGCTTGTTCTGTGCTTCAAAAGCTTTCATGATAGCCGTACTGATTTTTGCAATATCAAAATCAGCAGTTGCGCCGTCGCGTTTTAATACTGAATACATACGAACACCTCTGTTTCTTTTTCGTTGTTTCCACATGGTTCTGCTTCACTCAGATGTCTTTCTTTTATATAAGGCTTCTGTTTTGCTCTAATGTTCTAATTAATAAATCGGTTTTTGCTCACAGCTTTACATCCGGCCGGATAAATCCACACCGCGCAGTTTTGCTGATGGAACCATAGGCAGAATCTGCTGCCGAAATGCCTCCATTTCTTCTGGCTCATACGCATGCAGCCCTTCTGCCAGCACCTGTTCAGAATCTACAAAACTTTGCAGATACCAGGCATCCGTACCTTGAATCCACTCTGCCATCTGCCGAAAATCATCAGCTGTATGGAATTCCTTCACCACAGTGGTACGGAACTCGTAAGGTACATGCCCCTGCAGCAGATATTTTACGCTCTGTTCCACTGCCTGGCTGTAAAGCCCCGTTGTTCCGGTGGTTTCCGCATAGCGTGCCGGGCTGTTTTTAATATCCATAGCCACATAATCCACTAGACCTTCCTCCACCAGTTCCCGTAGTTTTTCCGGAAAACTTCCGTTGGTATCCAGTTTAACAGCATAGCCCATCTGTTTTATTGCCCTGAGAAAATCAGCAAGGTTGTCCTGCAAAAGCGGCTCGCCGCCGGTAATACATACCCCGTCCAGCAGATGTTTCTTCCGGCGCTGTTCCAGAAATGCCAGCACTTCATCCGGATTCATGCCGCCCTCTTTATGGCACGGCAGAAGCTCGCTGTTCTGGCAAAACGGACAGCGAAAATTACATCCGCCGGTAAATATTGTGCATGCCACCTTGCCGGGATAATCCAGCAGGGTCAGTTTCTGCAATCCCTGCAAACAGATCATACCCAGACCTCCGATTTCTATCCGATACGGTTTCATTCATACAAACAAAAAGCATACGTTCAAAAAGAACATAACTTTAACCGTAGTTTCTCTAGAAAGTATATCACCATTTTAACAGGCATTCAAACTAGTGAAAAAAATATGGATTTTCAAACTTTTTTTCTTGACAGCACCAAACCCTCTTGCTAAAGCCTTTTTTCGTAATAGAAAGATTTCTAATATGTATACAGCATTTAATTTTATGTGTAAATTCACTACATTTAGTGATATTTTTTAAGAAACTGCTGTTACACAAACTAAATCTAGTAACAGCAAGTGCAGATTGTTTCACAGAGCAGGTATAAAAAAACAGGCACAAGCCGTAGCCTGTACCTGCAATCTTACGCTGCCGCATTGGCATTAATCTGTTCAATGACCGAGCGAATTCCCGCCCAGGTGTTCAGATTATCGGCAAATAAATCTACCACACTGCCTTTATCCGTAAACGGAGATTCCTGCAATACCGATAAATCTTTCATCATGCCGTTGTGTATGATGTACTCTACAATCTGATTGACAAAATAAATCTGCCGGCTGTCCATGCTGGTTTCATTCAGATATTCTGCAAAGGCTTCTTTAGCCGCATTCATATCCAGCCCCACAATTTCCCGCACAAATTCGCCCAGCGGTTTCTGACCGTATTCCGCTTCATAGTCCTGTTTTGTACCCACTTCATTCCAGAGTATCTGTTCCAGTGCCTTCACATCCAATTTTGTCAGCGGAATATTGGATTTTAGTTTTGCAATCGCCAGATGATCCTGATGTTCCCGCACATAAAATTCTGCTTTTGCCTTGTAGTTTTTCAGGTCATCATTTTCCAGTTCCGACTCTTTCCATTCCTGCGAAAGCAATTCATCGGAGAAGTGGGTATCGTAATGCAGTTCCACCTTAGGAATATATTTCATCAGGCCGCGCAGCCGTTCCCGGATTTCTTCAAACTGATGAATCCCGGCATTGTCCAGATAGTCCGTATGCAGAATCTGCTGAATAAATTCGCCCTGCATCTGAATTTCCGGAATATTAGCCACACTGGCAATACCATTTACCCGTTTTACCAGATCACTTCTGGCTCTGGTATATTTTTTCCCGATCAGATAAGCCAGCTCAATACCATACATCAGGGCATCAAACCGCACCGCACTTGCTTCGTCGCCATCAGGCAGAATCAGCGGTGACAATTCCTCCCGCACAATCAGTGTATCTTCATAGGTTAATGCCGTATAACTGCCTGGGTCTGCATAAGTATCCACATATTTTAAATGCTGCCGTACTGCAAAATTGTCCCGGTGCTGACTGCTCAGTTCCTGTACTTTTTCAGCCATTTCCGTCACCAGTTGTTTGCGGAACGGAATCAGTTCCTCCGTCTGATAATCCAGATCCTGCAGTTTGTAGGCCATCTCAAATTTCAGCTGGAAAACTGCGCTCTGCAGCGCCATCATATTGGCAGTTGCCTTGCCTTTGTTCATGCGGAAAAACTCAAAGTTGCCACAGAAATCAAAAATATAGAATTTCTCTTTGTCTGCTCCGTCCATAAGCCCTTTACACAGTCTGGTGCCACGGCCAATCATCTGCCAGAATTTTGCCTTGCTCATAACTTTTTTGAAAAAGACCAGATTAAGTATTTCCGGTACATCAATACCGGTATCCAGCATATCTACCGAGATAGCAATACGCGGCAATTTGTCTGCCTCTGAAAATTCATCAATGGCATTCTGGGCATATTTCACCTGATTATCAATTACCTTTGCATAACCCGGCAAATGCGGATATTCTTTATTAAACACTTCAAAAATTTTCTCTGCGTGTCTGTGATTTTTCGCAAAGATAATGGTTTTACCCAGCGTTTCCCCATAATTCACTTTCAGACCGTCCGTCATCAGAATATGCAGCACCTGACGGATGGTGTCCTCGTTAAATATCCACGAATTCAGTGCGGAAGAACTAATCCATTCCGGCAGTTCACCCGATTCATTCAGGAAATAATTCTCGTATTCCTCTTTCTCCTCGTCTGAAAGTTCGTCATAAACGATGCCCTGTTCAATAAATTTCAGTTTCGTTTCCACCGACAGATAATCTACCAGATAGCCGTCTTTTACCGCCTGAGCCAGCTCATAGCCATAGGTTGGCACACCGTTTTCCAGTTCAAAAATTTCATAAGTGTTTTTATCAATTTCATCCTTTGGCGTAGCTGTTAAGCCTACCAGCGGAGCATCAAAATAATTGAAAATATCTTTGTATTTATTGTAAATCGACCGGTGAGCCTCATCACAAATCAGCAAATCAAAATGACCGCAGGTAAACAGCTTGCCCTGTTCATCTTTCACAGAATCAATACAGTTCATCATAGTCTGATAAGTGGAAAACACACAATGGGCGCTGTAATTATCCTTCTCCTCACAGAGGTTGGTTACCGACAAATCCGGCAGTTGGTTTGCAAAAGCTCGTTTTGCCTGTGTAACCAGCGAGTTACGGTCAGCTAAAAACAGAATATTTTTTACCCAGCCGTGCTGCAGCAGAATTTCGCACAATGCAATTACGGTTCTGGTTTTGCCCGAACCGGTAGCCATTACCAGCAGAGCCTTGCGTCGATTTTTTATATCCAGGCTGTTGCAGACTGCTTTAACAGCCGCCTCCTGATAATAACGACCGGCAATCTTTTTATTTATCTGCACATGTTTTAAACTCGTGCGCATTGTCTGCAGATTAAACAGCTTTTCCAGATCACGTTTAGAATAAAACGCTGCTACTTTCCGTTCCGGATAGCGATTATCAATAATGCGGGTATCAAACCCGTTGGTTAAAAATATAACCGGGCGGTGGCCATACTGTTTTTCCAGCAAATCGGCATACAATTTTGCCTGATGGCGTCCATTCTCCACACCTACGCAGGTGCGTTTCGCCTCCACCACAGCCAGAGGACGATGGGCATCATCGTACAATACATAATCGGCAATGCCTAAATCCGATTTATTTGGCATACCTGGCAATTCTACCTCATTGAGCCAGTCTTTGCCCTCTGTCCAGCCTGCATCTTCCAGCATGGCATCAATATAGATTTTTCGTGTTTCATATTCCGATAATTCCAGAGGTTTCGCTACATAGCCAGGCTGCTGCTCTAAACGACGAGCCGTTAATTCTTCTTTCAGAGCCTTGTTTTCCGCAAGAAGTTTCTGCAAATCCACATCCGGAACCGATACATGACTATCCGCCTCTGCCTGTTCTAACAGTGATTTATCAAAATCCCCAGCCGTACATTTATCCGTATAGCAGAACGCCACAAAATCCAGAAAATAATACAGATTTTCCACACAGAGCGCTACCCGTTCCTTCGACAGCTTTTTGCTCTCATGGTTTGCCGCATTGCCCGTTTTGCGGATAAAATCAATACGCTGCCATAAATCCGCACCAACAATATCACGAAAATCCTCATTGGTGATTAAACTCTGCAGGTTATCCTGATACGGCGGCTCCAGGTCACGGTCTACCGAATACATAAATTTCACCGCAAACTCCATCGCACGACGGCAGTTTACCGCACAGGCACCCACATCAATTGTATATATTTTTTCAGCTGCAATCGCAGCCTGCGTAAAGCTGTCAAACCGCGGTTCCGCTTTCAGATAATCAAAATTGGTCATAGATATCACCTGCAATTGTTGGTAAGATTACTGAACGATGAGAAACATCCTTCAGCGTAGCGTGAATTGTAGATAAAATGCTTTTTCTGAATTTACTATATCATTTTTGCGGGAAAATGTCGATAAAAGGCATACGATACATGAAAATTAATTCGCAGCCCCTTTCCCTTTTTTCAATCTACGATGTGTACAACTATCACCCTGGCGATAGTTTTTTAGCACAATGTTTTCAGCATTCCTTGACACAATATCACTACAGTGATACTATAAAGTTAATTAGACTGGTTCAATTGGAGGTATTGTAAATGGATAAAAAAATCACTCTTTTTCATGGGTCTGATAAAATTATAGAAGTTCCTGCTTTTGGTGAAGGGAAAAAAACGAACGATTTCGGGTTAGGCTTTTACTGTACGGAAAGTGAATGCCTCGCAAAAGAATGGGCGGTTTCCTCACTGCGAGATGGTTTTTGCAATCGATATACACTGGATACCGAGTATTTGAATATTCTAAACTTAAACAGCCCCGATTATACCATTCTTAACTGGATTGCGGTTCTTGTTGAACATCGCCTTTTTGCCATAAAAACACCGGTCGCACGAAGAGCAAAACGATATTTAATTGATAACTTCGGTATCAACGTAAACGCTTACGATTTAATCATCGGATATCGCGCAGACGATTCCTACTTTGATTATGCCGAGTCTTTTATAAACAATGCCATTTCTGTTGAACAGCTTGCAAAAGCAATGCGTCTTGGAAAACTTGGCGAACAGATTGTTCTGAAATCAAAATTTGCTTTTTCCCGTATTCAGTATGAAGGCTTCGATGTTGCCGAAAAAGAAGAATTTTATGTTCTCCGCAAAGCTAGAGATCATGATGCAAACCACTTATATCTTGAAATGCTGGAAGAAGAAAGTGATGGTCTGTATATTCAGGATATTATCAGAGGAGGTATCACCAACGATGACCCACGCATACCAAGAAATATATCTAAATAAAGCACAATCGGTTTTAGGAGATGCTTTTGATTATGCCATCAATACATGTGGCATAACCGGTGAGGATTTCATAAAACTGTTTCTGGCAAGTACCATAAGCAAACGAATGGAGAATGGAGAACCGGCTTATCTTGCCGGAAAAAGTGGAATCGAAATTGTCCGGGAAATTATCCTGGAAACAATGGGCAAAGAAATTACCAACGAACCCGAGGAACATTTTGGACGCTCCAAAGAATACTGGGCTGGCTGGGCAGTGGCATATTACCAATGGTATTCGGCAAGAAGCTACCGTGAAATTTTCAAGGCTGTTTCGTTTCAGGATTTGCAGCAGATGTATTATACCCTTCACGAGGCAGACATCTCTAAATTTGTAGACATTGTAAATACACGCATTAAAGAATATTTCCCCGATACCAGCCTGAAGCGGCTTCGTACCACATACGGCTGCACCCAGGCCGAACTTGCACAAAAATCCGGTGTAAGCCTTCGTTCCATTCAGATGTATGAACAGCGCAACAAAGACATAAACAAAGCAAGCGCCGATACCCTGTATCGACTTTCAAAAGCGCTCGGCTGCACAATGGAAGATTTGATAGAAAAATAAATCCCTTACCCTTAAATAAAGAGGCTGGGACATAACTATTTTCTAGTAACTAAATAGCACCATACATAGCGATTTGAACATATCATTTCACTATATATGGTACTGTTTTGAAGCTTAAAATAGGTTTTGTCCCAGCCTCATATTACTTCAATATTTAAAAGCATTATCAACACAGTATGAATTGTAATGCAGAAAACAATAATTACAATTCATAGAACACAAGCTATCTTTTTCAATTTATTGGAGGCAATACCGATAACAACAAGCTTACTTTACTATCATGTTTTCCAAATTTATGCCATTCTTTTTTAGACACTACACAACAAGATATAAGTTTGCTTACCGTAACATCTCCGCTATTGAAAGTAATACTAAAATGCTTAGAATTACGATATTTTTCATCTAAATCACGTCTAGAACTTGTCCAGAATATTTCATATTCGTTTTGTGCAAACGCAGAATCTATTTCTATATCAATTGAATAGCTATCCCCGCAATTCATTTCTTGAGGTATTCTCTGTGTTACACCTGCTGTACGTTTTTCAATTAAATTTTCATAGACATTACCTAATGAATCAGAAACTCTTATTATTCTAGGAACATTCCACATTTTTTCCTCACCCTTATTTTTATAATACTGTTTTAACCCTTCAATAAAATCATGAGAATAACATATTGCTCTTTCAGCTTGATACAACGATATGTGATTAGAATGTGAAAGTGAATTTCGAATAGGAATTAATCGACTTAAAAATTCTCGAGCTTCTTCGCATCCTTGAGGATACGCATAATCTAAAGCCTCTTTAAACAGAATTTCATACCATTTTTTATTACATAAAAAATATATAATATGGTCAAGGAACAAAGTGTCGACCGGACGACTAAACCTTTCTGGTTCATTCCGCATCATATTATTCACATGATCACGTATTTCTTTTTTTATCAATTTTTCATTTGCATTTAGATTTGCATCAATGTAATTTTCTCCATATTGGTTGGTCATTTTTTCATGAATTAATCTTCTTGCCCAAATTTCCATTGTTTCTATATTACTTTTACAATATGAACGTAGCTTTTCCTGTGTATATTCATGATACATCTTTTCATCCCTTCCAAAATACTGCCATAGTAAAGTCTTATCTTAATTGGTTTTAAATTCTTCCTCATCTGCAAATATAGAAAATTCAGCGCTTTGATCCCACTCATAACAATAATCCTTGATAATTCGCAAAATCTTTCTTTGTCTCTCCATGTCCCTCGTCCATGGAAAATTTAAATACTCATCCAAATCTGTTAAAACAGATAACATTTCATCTTGTCCTTCTTTTTCAAATAATACATTTGTTTCAAATAATACTAGCGTTGAAAAGAATCGTTCCGCTACCCACTTAAATTCTTTTCGCTCTTTCTCAGTAATAAAAGCTTCAGATTCTGACCGTAATTGTTTAATTTTTTGATGTATTTCTTTCATATTGTCGATTTGCTTCGATATTTCAACAATATCTAATTCTTCTTTTTCAAAAATTTTTTCTAAAGAATACATCGTCATGCTAACATCATACCTTAAGGAATATCTGCGTTTCAAATACATCTTATATTGCGGAATTTTTGTTGTTAAAACTGAAACAGCTGCAAGAACTACCGAGGTAAAAATAGAACACTTTGCTTCAGCAAGAACACTACAAAATGAGTTTTTTTCAAAAAAACATACAAGAATTATAAATACAACCCAAGAAACTAGTAACCAAAAAATCGGTTTTAGTAATCGAAGGCATAATATACTCCTTCTAGCTAATCTCCGACAAGACAGTTCAAATAAAATGCGCTGATATTTTATCCGTTTCTTCAGAGGCATTTTAATCTCCATCACAAAGCATCACCTCACCAAAAATGTTACTGTATTAAAGCTTTTTTCAATGTTCCCAGCTGGTCACAAGATTATTTTGACTCAGTTATATACTGCTGAAGTGTTTTTGATGTATTACATTTATAGATAACTCCTGTAGAATCTGTCACACAAAAAGTAATCGTTTTATCTCTAGGTAATGTTTTTTCATCAGTCAAATACTTCATAAATTTTGCCTTTTCCCACGGAATAAAAACACTTTCTTCGATATCAACTGAAACAGGCCAAGACAATGTTCCTATCGGTGTTTGTTCTGGACTTATCACTGCCTTTACTCCATTAGGAAGTTCAATCCAAAAATTTTGAATAATAATTTTCCGGTTCCCTGTATTCACAAAATCAACACCTACATATTGATTTTTAGGCATATAGCCGAGTACTCCCATTGGAACTGTTGGCACTATAGTCATATTCTCAACAAAAGATATCTTTGCCTTTTTCAAATTAGCAACTCTTGTCTGATATAAAGCAACAATTACAGCAGCAGTTGTAGCAATTGCACTCGTTGCATCCCAAAATATATTCCAATCCACTTGTATCACCTCACCCAAAATACTGCTGCATTAATGCTTTCTTCAATGTTTCCAGCTGCTCTAAGCTTTTTTGTACTGCCAATTTTGATTTGTCGGTCTGTTCGACAAAGACTGCGAACTGATTTTGTAAGTTAATATCTGGCTTTAATAGATTTAACTGCACGAGCCTTTTTATCGGTAATTGAGGTTGTGCCGAACCGCTAATCAGTTTTTGAATCTCTGCCTGTGTATTATCCAATTTCAAATACCACGACAAAAACAAAGGGTTGTACTCTTTTTTAGGACACCTTAATAATACGATTTGTGCATTGATATTTGAGTCTTCGTGTCTTGGCGGTACGCATGCAATCTTGCCAATAGTTGCACCACGAGTTGTAATCAATACGTCCCCCGCTTTTACATGACCTTTAAGAAGAATAGCATGCTTTTCCTTTGTAATGAAATACATATTGTTATCTACAATCGTATTCATTTCCATATTACTTGCTCTAATGAACGGGACACCTTCTTCTACGAACTCATCCGCTGTAGGGTACTTACTTGAATAGTTGCCATCGGAAATATAGATATTTGAATCTTGTAGTAGTTCATAGGTGTCGCACGCACCAAACAGTTCGACAAATCGTGCTTTGACAAGCTCGTCTAATATAAAAAGTTGCTGTTTGCGTAAACTAATTAAATCAATAACTTTATTCATACAAGCAACGATTTCATTTTGTTTTTCATCATCATACATCGTTATTTCAAATTCACTTATATCTTTAAGAGAAAGATTTAACTGAGCAACGCCTTGTTTTCTTTTCTCTAATTGCTCTGTAATAACTGGTGATTGCATGAGATAATTCAAATACTGATAATTAATTATTCCCTCTGGTACGCGAATAATAGCTAAGGCTTGGTTTGTATTTGCTGGAAGTATTTCATCAGTTACAATTGCTGTTCTACCAATCGCACCTGCAATTGAAAAAAGTAAATCATTTTTCTTTAATTGTGAACGTGAAAGATTTTCATTACATTCATGCGTGATATGTGCAAATTTTTCTACAAGGAACTCACCATTTTCCGTAATACTCTCTATCTTCACAAAATTAATACCTTCATCAACGAAATTATATCCTAATGTCGTTGGAGTAGTCCCTTTTGTAATAAGCGTGGCAATATCTCCCAATTTCACTCTCATAGCATCTCCTCCAGTTCTGCCAAACCGGCGGTGATTTGCATTTCGAGTTCGTGCAGTTCGGTCATGATTTCCATTGTGGATGGGTATTCGACTGGTACATACTCAACTTCTTTGTATTTGTTGATGGATAAGTCGTACCCGTTATCAACGATTTCCTGTTTTGGCACAAAGAAGCTCTGTTCGGTGCGTTTGCGCTGTGCTTCATCGGCAAGGTTATGGAACCGGGCAATGATATCAGGGATATCGTTATCACTAATGGCGGTGCGTTTATCATCCAGGCTGTAGCCGTCGGCTTTCATGTCATAAAACCATATGTTATCGGTGCCGCCGTGGCCTGTTTTTGTGAAAATCAGAATCCCGGTGGATACGCCTGCATAAGGTTTAAATACGCCGCTCGGCATGGAGATGACTGCTTCCAGCCGATGGTTTTCCACCAGTTCTTTGCGGATGGCTTTATGAGCTGTGGAGGAGCCAAACAAAACACCATCAGGTACGATACACGCACAGCGGCCACCGGTTTTCAGCATGCGAAGGAATAAAGCTAAAAACAGTAATTCCGTCTTTTTGGTTTTGCACAGTTTCAGTAAATCGGCGGATACAATATCGTTATCCAGGCTGCCTTTAAACGGAGGGTTGGCCAGAATCAAAGAATATTTATCCCGGTCTGCGTTCTGGTCGGATAGACTGTCGCGGTATTCAATAAACGGGTTGTCCACACCATGGGTCATCATATTCATGGCGCCGATACGCAGCATGGTGCGGTCCATATCAAAGCCGTGAAACATATGATTCATGTAATGCTCTTTGTTCTGTTTGTTAAAGAAAATCTCTTCTTTGTGTGTTTCTTTCAGATATTCGCTGGCATTTACTAAAAAGCCCGATGTACCGCAGGCAGGGTCACAGATAATATCGCCCGGCTGCGGCTCCATTAATTCCACCATCATACGGATAATGTGCCTTGGCGTACGGAACTGACCGTTTACACCGGCAGTGGCAATTTTAGAAAGCAGATATTCATAAATGTCTCCGCGGGTGTCACTGTCCTGCAGCTGTGCCATCTGTTCATAAATGGCATCCAGCGCAGTTACAATTTTGTCCAGCATCAGCGGAGTTGGAATTTTAAAAATAGCATCGTCCATATATTTTGCATAGGCACTTGCCTTATCGCCGTGCAGAGTTTTGATAAACGGGAACACCCACTCCTGCACTACCGAATACATCTTGCCGGCATTAAAATCCCGAAATACCGACCATTTCAGCTGATTCCCCAGGATAACACGGTCGCCGATGGTTATATCTCCTGCAAACATACTGTGATAAGGCAGCCCCAGCATAGCGCTTTCCTTTGCTTTACGGTTATCGGCATCGTCTAAATCATGAATAAACATCAGGTAGGTCATCTGCTCCACCACATCCAGCGGATTGGTAATGCCGCCCGTCCAGAAAATCTCCCATAAACTGTCTACTTTATTTTTCAGTTCCCCTGTAATCATATCAATCATTCTCCCTGTTCCATGTATAAGCTGTATATCGCCCGCCACCGATTTTTATAATATCACCGCTTGCCATCAGATTATTTAATGTACGCTGAATCGTAATGGTACTGATATCCGGGCATTTCTGCTGAATCTCTGCTTTTGTAATTTTACCTACTGTGTTTTTTATCAGTTCTGCTATCCGTTCCGGTTTTGATAACCCGCTGGCAGTCAGTGTTTTTACACGGGAAGAAAACTCCCGGTAGGCACTAAGTATAATCCCTAACATATAACGTACAAACGGTTCATAGCGGTTCTGCTCCTCGTGCCAGTTCTGTGAGCTGGTCTGCAATGCCTCATAGTATGTTTCTTTCGTCTGTTCAATCAGCTTTTCAATACTGATATATTTTCCCACGATATAACCGGAACGATATAACAGCAGTAATGTAAGCAGTCTGCTCATTCGACCGTTTCCATCATTAAATGGATGAATACACAGAAAATCCAGCACAAACATCGGAATCAGAAGCAGCGCATCTATCTCCTCACGCCCTATCGCTTCATCAAAAGCTTTACATAACCGTTCCATGGCATCCTGTGTTTCCCATGCCGGAACCGGCTGAAATCGAATCGTCCGTCTCCCCTGTGCATCTTCTTCTGCAATCACATTATCGGTATTCTTATAGCGTCCACCTTCAGTTCCACTGAACCGGTATAAATCTCTATGCAGCTGCAGCATAATCGAAGGTTTCACCGGAATATAGTCATAATTTTCGTGAATACTGTTTAAAACATCCCGATAACCGGCAATCTCCTGTTCGCTCCGCGTACTGGGCATTGTCTTATCTTTTACAAGCAACCGCAGTCGTTCATCAGAGGTATATATGCCTTCAATGCGGTTGGATGCCTCTGTACTCTGAATCCGGGCAATCTCTGTAAGCTGTGCCAGAGTATCTGTCTGTGCTTCAATAAACAGCGTCTGCTCTCCTTTATATTCGTGAATCCGGGTGAGCAAGCCGACAATTTCAGGAGTCAGCAACTGCTCCCACTTTTTTGTATAATCATAATTTCTCATGTTAACTTCCTCATTCCAGTTTTAATTACATCATCTTAGATAAAATGATATAGTTATATTATACAATGCAACTGCATCATTTTCAATTCAATTACATCATTTTTGCAAAAATGATGTAATTGAATTCAGAAATGAGTAAATTGAACAATAACATAACACACAAAAAAACAGGCACAAGCCGTAGCCTGTACCTGTCAAAAAACAATATTACATTTTTTTCTTATCGTCTGCATCGATGATATCTTCGTCTTCATCATAATAAATATCATCGTCCTCGAGTTCTTCTTCGTCCTCTGCAAACGGATCTTTCAGATTGGATAAATCTTCTTCCAGTGTGGAAATAGAATTACGCAGCATTTCCAGAACAACGCCTTCGGATACTTCCACATAGATTTTATCATCGGTCATACGGGAAACTGTACCACAGATACCGCCGATGGTAACAACTTTGTCACCCGGTTTCAGTGCGGTTAACATTTCTGCCCGCTGTTTTGCCTGTTTCTGCTGTGGACGAATTAAAAACACCCAGAACACCAAAACGACCAGCAGTAACGATAACATACCGTTCATATCGCCGCCCATACACGACACCTCCTTACATTTTTACACTCTGACGCTTAGTTTCTCTATTAGTTTTGTGAAACCCTTTATTTTGTTTCCAGATTTTTATAAAACTGCTGACGGAATTCCGGCATACGGTCTTCCAGAATTGCCTGCCGCATTTCTTTCATCAGATTGGTCAGGAAATTAATATTGTGGATGGTGGTTAAACGAATCCCCAGCACTTCGCCGGTTTTAATCAGATGGCGGATATAGGCACGGCTGTAGTTGCGGCACGCATAGCACTGGCAGCCTTCTTCCATCGGCCGGAAATCATGTGCATATTCTGCATTGCGGATTACCAGTTTGCCGTGTTTGGTGAATACGGTACCGTTGCGTGCAATACGGGTTGGCAGAACGCAGTCAAACATATCTACACCGCGAGCAACACCCTCAATCAGGTTTTCCGGTGCACCAACGCCCATCAGATAACGAGGCTTGTTTTTCGGCATCAGAGGTGTGGTGTAATCCAGCATTTCATACATTTTTTCGGCCGGTTCGCCTACACTTAAGCCGCCAATCGCATAGCCTGGCAGGTCAATCGAAGTGATATCTCTTGCGCTTTTTTCACGCAGGTCACGATACATGCCGCCCTGGATAATGCCAAACAGTGCCTGGTCATCCCGTTTGTGTGCCGCTTTGCAGCGTTCCAGCCAGCGGAAGGTGCGGTCACTGGAATTTTTCACATAGTCGTAAGTAGCAGGGTACGGATTGCACTCGTCAAACGCCATGATAATATCGGCACCCAGTGCATTCTGAATCTCCATTACATTTTCCGGTGTAAACAGATGTTTGGAACCGTCAATGTGGCTGCGGAAATATACGCCTTCCTCCTTGATTTTGCGCAAATCGCCAAGGCTAAATACCTGAAATCCGCCGCTGTCGGTTAAAATCGGACGATCCCACTTCATAAAGCCGTGCAGACCGCCGGCCTCTTTTACCAGTTCATGCCCCGGACGCAGATACAGATGATAGGTATTGCTCAGGATAATCTGGGCATTGCACTCTTTCAGTTCCTCCGGTGTCATGGTTTTTACAGTAGCCTGTGTACCTACCGGCATAAATACCGGTGTTTCAATATCGCCGTGTGGTGTGTGGAATACCCCGGCACGCGCACCGGTTTCTTTACATTCCTTGATTAATTCAAATTCGAACAAAGCTGTTCCTCCTGTTGTTATACTCAAAACAATACATAAAACAAGTTCTTATCAGAATATTTTCCTGTAAAACAGCAGGATTGTCAAGAGAAATACGAAAACATTGCGCAGGATTTTACAGCACATCTCTACCGTTCCAGAAACAATAAATCTCTGCCCTCTGGCTTGAACTTATGCACCGGTTTCTGCTTATACCGGTCGCTGTATCCGCTGCTTTTTAACGAGGTGCCGCTTTGTGCATTCTCCTCCGCCAGCAGTTTTGCTCCGCTTGGCTTCGGCTTTACCTTCAACGCAAAAAAGCCTTTCCAGCGCCGCTTTACGGATTGTGCCACAATCTGGCTCATCCGGGCTCCATTGCCCGCCGACAGCTCTATCAGATTTTTAAACAGTGCCTCTAATCCCCACAGTGTCAGCGTCCAGCCGTTTTGGCGGCGCATCTCCGCCCACTGCATCAAATCATCCTTCATAAGCGGGCCGAATTTCTCACAGAACTGCTCAATATACGGCCGGAACCGTTTGTTGAGAATGATGTCGCCGGATGGATATTCTCCTGACACCGTAGGGGACGGGTTCCCCGTCCCGCTGCTCTGGATAACCATACGGATTAAATTTCCTGGCTGCTGGCAGGGAAACCCTGCCCCTGCAGCATCTTCCGATTTTTTCGTTGTCGTTTCTACCGGCGCTGCCTTTTCTCCCACAACTTTGCCGTTTAACAGCAGGGTGTAAAAAATCTGCTGATGCTCGTCCTGACGGATGGCCAGAAACCCTTTATCAATTAAGGTCTGGCGCATGGTCTGCAGCCCCTGGCGGGTTACATCCAGCATGGCGGTCAGTACCGCGGTATGCTGCTGCACATCAGCATACTGGTTTTTGCGCTGCATGGTGAAAAACAGCTGATGCCACAGCAGAATAGCACCGGCAGACAGATTTTCCTTTACAGCATGCTGGTTAAAGCGTTCAATGGCGTACATCATCACACATCACTCCCTTGTGCAGAAGAATAACACATACCGAAACCTTTGTGCAAAGCAGGAGTTCCGACAGAAAGCAGGACTTACGACGTCACTTCTCCTGCTTTTTTGCTGGTTCTCCTGCTTTTTGTGTAAAAAGTCCTACCCTGAAAAAATTTTTTTGGCTCAACCAGTACCTCTAACACCGGGCAGGACTTTTTTGTGCACCCCTTCTGCGTATTCTGCTGCGCATTATACACCAGCAGACCGCTGCTTTGCAAAGTGGCTTATTCCGGTATTTCATCGCTTATTTCACTGCAAATAAGCCATAAAAAGCCGAAATAAGCACCCTGTAAGGCAAATAAGCAACGTTTGAGAAAATTTTTTATATCAGCCAGTGCAGCCGGCAGAATGTTTACCATGTTTACCATGTTTTTAATGTTTTGCAGTGTTTTACTATGTTTTAAATCATGTTTTATGTTTTTATGTTTTATATAATATTAATAATATATAAGCGTTTGTAGAATCAATTACATGCCAACCAGGGTTGTCAGGTATTTTTTATCCTTCTTCTGCACAAAAAAACAGAGACCGTGCAGAATGTTCTGCATAGCCTCTGTCTGATATTTTGCACAGCGTCGTTACATCTGCTGTGTATTATAAATTGCTTTTTCGTATTCCTGCATTTTTTCTTTGGTATCTTCCGGCATCGCGGCTTTTAATTCCTGTGCACAGTATTTAATCAGTTCATCCTTGTCATTCTGTACAGCAAAGAAATTAGATTTCGGGAAGAAGTCTGCAGTTTTCTTGATTTTTTTACGGGTTTCTCTGTCATCCAGCAAATGTTTCCAGGAGATTTTTTTACCGTGCCAGTATAAATCCAGATATACAATACGGCTGCCGCCACTGGAATATTCCAGCCCGATGAGCATTTTTTTCAGTTCCAGCGGTTCTAAAAATGTCAGCAGACGAATATGATAAGTGCCTACCGGTTCTGCAAACATGCTGACTTCACGGTTCCAGGTTTCGGTTACAATATAGCCCAGTTTCATCCCTTTAATAGCTTCCACAATTCGTTTATACTGCACTTCGTAAGCTTCATAGTGGTCAAAAATTCGTAAATCCACCATATGCCATACATCCGGCGCAAAGGCTTTTGCCAGATAACGAGGCGCATGAATCCGCAGATAGCTCATCAGCTGGGCATAGTCCTGCTTCACAAACAGCATTTCTTCATGAAATTTACGTTTCCCGTCCGCCTCACTGGTCAGGAAGGTAACAATCACGCCTTCATTGTTTTCACGACGCAGGATATCCGATGTGCTGGTGCTTTCGCACTGCAGTTCCGCCTTGATTTTTTCCACCATCGGTTTTGTATCGCCCAGACTGTTGAAAACGATAATCTGCGGCAGTGCACGAACAAAACTGATATGCTGCTGAATCTCCGCTTTCATCAGATGGCACAGAACATATTCAATGGATTCCTGAATAGCAAGAAAACGGGTTTTCCCTTCGGTGCCGGATTCATCCAGCAGACAGATTAAGCAGTGAACGCGGGCAGTATCAATTCCATGACCCAGTTCCGCCATTTTACTGCAGGTAAACAGTTCCATCAGTTTTTCTTCTACAATATCCTGCTGGCCGGAGCGAATGGCAATCATTCTAGGGCCGGTTGCTACTAAATTTAACATGCTTATTCCTCCTCTACGCTCTTGCGTTTCCATACAGGGTGGTTACCAGCGATACGCTGTTCTGATCCAGCCCGATTACTTCTACATGTTTTCCGTTTGCCTCAAATTTCAAAATAGTTTTCTTTAATGCTGTAGCTGCCGATTCATCCAGCAGACGGGCATCAGAGAAATCCAGCACTACATTTGCCGCATTATCACGGAAATCAAAGGCTTCCATCATTGGTTCAGTGGATGCAAAGAAAATCTGGCCATGCATCTGATACACTGCAGTATTGCCGTTCATCACTTTTTCCACTTTAATTTTAGACATCTGCATTGCAAAGAAAATTGCAGTCATGATCAGCCCGATTACTACGCCATAAGCCAGGTTATCGGTCGCTACTACCACAGCAACTACTACTACAATAACCAGTGCATCGGTACGCGGCATTTTTGCCAGATTGCGCAGCGAATCCCAGTCAAATGTAGAAATGGATACCGTAATCATAACAGCTACCAGTGCCGCCAGCGGAATCTGAACCATTAAATCATTCAGTACAAAAATCAGTACCATCAGAAAAGCACCGGATACAAAGTTAGACAGACGGCCTCTCCCGCCGGAGTTTACATTTACAATCGCCTGGCCAATCATTGCACAGCCGCAGGTACCGCCAAAGAAACCGGATACGATGTTTGCCAGCCCCAGGCTGCGGCATTCACGGTTGCGGTTACCTTCACTGTCAGTCATTTCATCAATTACTTTCGAAGTTAACAGGGTTTCTACCAGCCCTACCAGTGCAAGCGACACCGAATAAGGGAAGATAATGGTTAATGTTTCCATATTCAGCGGTACAGAAGGAATATGGAATGCAGGCAGAGCCGCTGTGATTGTTCCGATATCGCCGATGGTGCGTACCGGTGCATCGCCGAAAATGGCAATTGCAGTTACCACAATAACTGCTACCAGAGTGGACGGAATGACTCTGGTAATACGAGGGAACAGATAAATAATGGCAATGCCCAGCGCTACCAGCGCATACATCTGCCAGCCTTCACCCTCAAAGTTGCCCATCTGGGACATAAAAATCATAATCCCCAGCGCATTTACGAAGCCGATATTTACACTGTTCGGAATCAGTTTAATCAGATTGCCCACTTTCAGTAAGCCCAGAATGGTCATAATCACGCCACATAAAATGGTGGCCGCCATCAGATATTCCGGCCCGTAATCCCGCACCAGACTTACAATTACCATAGCCATAGAGCCGGCGGCAGCAGAAATCATCCCTGGACGACCGCCGATAAACGCCATCAGCACTGTCAGCCAGAAGGACGCATACAGCCCCATCATCGGGCTGATACCGGCTACAATACAGAAGCCTACAACTTCCGGGATAACAGCAAAGGAAGATACCAGCCCTGCCAGAACATCACCGCGGACATTACCGAACCATTCTCCCAGTTCTTTCTTCAGATTCATTTTACAAAAACCTCTTTTCTTATGTTCGAGCAGACTATGCCCACATTACATTTTTCATGGCATATTATAAATCTATCATTGGTTCGTTGCAATCCTTTCAACCTTCATTCTACAAACGCCTTGAAGCTATTAAAAAATTTTATCAATTTTTTGTATTGTAGCATTGCCTGTACCGAATAAAAAAACTGGCTGTATGAGCTGTACCCTGCCGTAACCGTTTTGCGGCAAAACAAAAAGCCCCGCTTACGCATGGAAACCTTCCAGCGCAGCGAGGCCATTCATATTCTATTCGATTTTATTCCGGCTTTGCTTCGCCGTATTCCTTGCGGTAAACACGGGCTGCCAGGGATTTATCGGTATACCATTTGCCAACCTGGGTAGACTCAAATTCCTCCAGTTTAGACGGATCTTCCATCAGTTCTTTCAGATAGTACCCTGCAAGCCCGGAGTTAAAACGCCCCAGCCAGTCCCGGCATGTTCCGCAGCTGCACCCGCAGGTACACTCATCGCCTGTTTTCTTTGAACAAAACACATTGGTAACTTCTTTCATCAGTATCAGCCCCTGTCTCTGTCTTTTACTTTCTATGATAGTATCACTGACTCTATTGTACCAACTCTATAACATTTGTGCAATAGCATATTATTATTTGTTTATCGTTTCACAGTAAGGCTTCAGCATTTCTGTAATCTGCATATACAGCCGCACCGAAAGTTTCTCCAGACTGAGCCGGTATCGCTTTTTTCCGTCGATATACAGATACACACAGCGCTCTGTACGCTGATACTGCACCTGCTCCGGCTTATAGGTGAACCAGTCATTAAACAGAAACAGTTTGATACCGATAGCGCCCTCCTCCATAAGAATGCGGTCCGGATAAAGATTGTTCAGATAATATCCGGTCAGCACCAGCACCACCGAAGGCAGCTTCCAGATATCCAGCCACGGAACAATAAAACTGCACAAAAGCGGCACTCCCAGAAGCACGGTCATCTTCACCAGCAGAATCACACGCTGATTTACCAGATACATAGGCTACTCCAGTGTAATGCGGCCGATTTTTGCCTGGCGGAAATCAATCAGAATCCCTTTGGATACTTTACCATAATCAATGCGGCCGCCTTTTAACAGACATCCGCGATTTTTCCCGATCTGATCCATGATTGCCAGAGGTTCCTGCTGCATCACTTCATCATCCAGTTTAAAACGTTCCTGCAGCTGTTTTGGATAACGCTCCTGTAAAAAGCCAATCAGTTTAAAGGCTGCCTCATCGTTGTCAAACACTTCATCATTGACTGCACCGCTTACTGCTAAACGGAAGCCCACCGCTTCATCCTCGAATTTGGGCCACAAAATCCCCGGTGTATCCAGCAGTTCCAGATCTTCATCCAGACGAATCCACTGTGTGCCACGGGTTACGCCCGGTTTATCACCAGTCTGTGCTGCTTTTTTCCCGGCGATGATATTGATAAAGGTGCTTTTCCCTACATTTGGGATACCCACAATCATACAGCGGATAGTCTGTTTGCGAATCCCTTTTTTCGCCTGCCGTTCCCGTTTTTCAGCAGTTACTTCCATCAGAGCCTCTTTCAGTTTTGCAATCAGCTGTTTTTTACCAACCGTTGCGTTAAACGGAAACGCTTTGCATCCGCTCTGCTGATTGAAATAATTTACCCAGTAGGCTGTTCTCTGCGGGTCAGCCAGGTCTTCCTTGTTTAAAATAATAACCCGCGGTTTTTTATCCGCCACCAGCTGCTCCAGAAGCGGATTGCGGCTGCTTACCGGCAGACGGGCATCCACAATCTCGATTACAACATCCACTAATTTAATCTGTTCCTGAATCATGCGTTTGGTTTTTGCCATATGGCCCGGAAACCACTGTACATGCATATCTATCACTTCCTCTATATAATTACAATCCTGTTTTGCTCATTTTATCAGTTCTTTATTTTACCAGTAAAACTTCCGTTTGTCCACTTTTCCGCCTGTTCCTGAAAAAAGAAAACAGATTTCTGTGATAAGATATCACAAAAATCTGTTCCAGTTCAAGTCAATCTATAAATTCATCAATAATAGTCACCGTAACGTTTCTGAAGCAATCCGTTTAGTTTTACACAAACCGTTGCCGTCATTGGTATCAGCACAATCAGCGCATATAATCCCCACTGTTCCAGCAGAATAAAACGGTCACCCATCAGAGTCAGCGCACTGGTTGCAAACATCATAAACCCTATCTCCGTCAGAGCCAGCATACCAGCAGTTAAAAAACGCTGTACTAAATTCAATGCATACGTCAGCGGTACCAGAATACTGATAAATGCCAGATTACACACAATTACCAGTGCAAAGGTTTCACGCAGCATCGGATTTTCCACATATCCCGGGAAATAACACTGCCCAAGAGCCGTAATCCCTCTCAGGTACAGCAGCCCAACCAGCATCAGCAGATAACTCATAATATAACGACTCATCAGCTCCCGGTCTTCCGGCACATCCATTGCAAAACAGGTCGTATGCTTTGTCTGGGAGAAAAACGGCAGAAATGCCATGCACAAACCGGTCAGCATAATAGAATTGCCAGACATCAAAGTTCGCACTGTAACCAGTATCATCATAATACACACCATAGGGTTCAACCGCAGATTCATAAACTGCCCCGCCACCAGATGTAACATTCTCATTTGCATCATTCCTTGCTAATAAATTTCTTTTCGTCTATATCTGTTATTATAACAAATATGCACAGTTGATGCAACTATTATTTATTCCCACTCTATTCCGAACAGTCTCAAAAGTTTCTGCCAGAACGAGAGCTTTTTCTCTGTATTCCCGTCGAGCTCTGCATCGTCAGGAATTTCTATTGATGGCGTGCGAATCACAAACTGTACCGCCTGTACATTCTCATTTTTGTCCGATACAAACGATTCTATTTCATCACCGTTGCCAAACAGCTCATCCACTCCGGCACGCAGCTCATCGATTAATTTTCGGTCCAGGTTGGCTGTTTTATTGCGAAACTCCATAGTTCCACTCTGCATCTGAATCAGCCCGTCTTCTAAGGTTATGATGCCATCTTCCAGTGTAATGGCACCGTCGCACAGCTCGGCACTTCCATTTTTCAGCTCCACAAGACCATCGGCCAGTGCAATACTTCCATCCAGCAGAGAAACTGTTCCGTCTACCAGTTCAGACGTACCATCCTCCAGTTCTACAAGCCCTTCGTACAAAGAGGCCGTCCCGTCAGATAACTGCATGGTTCCCTCTTTCAGCTCGGCAGTGCCGTCATAGAGTTTTTCCGCACCTTCCAGAAGCTGTGCTGTACCTTTTTCCAGTTGCAGCAGTTCATCATACAGCAGTACAACCTCCTCCCGGGTCTGCTTTAATTCCGCAATACTCGTTTTTAAGGTTTCGATTTCCACTTCATAGTCCTGCAATATATAATCCCAGTCAATCCGGGTGGTAACCTCCCCGATAATACCAAACAGACGGTTTAGTTTTTCATCCTGCTCCGCTGCGTTTGTCAATGCCTCAAGGCTTTCTTCCATCTGCGCAATCACTGTATCCAGTTTCTGCAGATACATATCCAGCTTTTCCACGCCCTCATGCAGTGTTTCTACCCCTTCCAGCAGCTCCCCGGCGCCTTCATAAAGCTGTTCGGCTCCATCCGAAAGCTCCACCGTCCCGTCTTTCAGCTGATGGGCACCATCTTTGGCATCCATTACCCCTTTTTGCAGAGAAATTGTACCATTTTTCAGCTCTGCAAGGCCGTCCCGCAATTCTACCGCTCCATCGCTGGCCTCGCCAATACCATCCCTTAATTGATGCATATAATCCGTCAGTTCTACGGAACCTTCATATAGTTTTTCCATACCGTGAAACAGCTCCAGTGTGCCGTCGTCAAACTGTACCGCTGCATCCGTAATCTGATTCATCTGTTCGGTCATGGCACCATACTGCTCCTCGTTCAAATCCAGCGCCATAGACAGGGTAATGCCATTTAAGGATATCTGTTCCATTTCAAAATCAGTTACATCCGCTGATACGGACAAATAGCTGTCTTTGCCGGGCAGAATGGTCCATGTAAGCTGCTTATTGCGTCCAACACTTGCCAGGGTAGCCTCCTCCGCCCGAATGTTTCGGCATAACGATGTATCCAGCTGCATAGAAACCTGCAAAGCATAGTTTTCAAAAAACAGCGGATTACATTCTTTATTCTGCACAATAGATACATCTATCTGCAGATGCCCGGTTTGACCTGCAAGTTCTTCTGCCGTCAGATGCTTTCCATCCAGCCAGTACTGAATTGAAAAATCCCACGGCAGCGTATCATCATTTAAAATGCCTTCATAGTACAGCCTTCCTGCTTTGGCATCCACAATTACCTGCTGATTTTTAAACTGCAATTCCTCCATGGATGTCATATTACGTAATGAGCTATAATCTCCGTAATCAATAATCTGCCCATCCTCGTTCAGCAGAAAGCTGTTTACCACATAAATGGTATCCACAGAGCCATCACCATAAAGATTGGCATAAACCACTTCCTCTTTCTGTATCTCATGCTGTCCTGCCTGAGCCGGAACAACAAAAGAAAACAGCAGACCGGGAAGCAGTAACGCCGCAACCCATTTCTTTTTTTCTTTCCATCTCATACTGTCATCGGCTCCTTTCTCTCCTGTTCCAGATTGTTTTTGTGCTTATCCTGTTTTCTGTTTTTTACAAGAAAACGGTCAAATGTATATAAATATGCTGGAAGAACCAGCAGTACCATCGTGCAGGAAAGTACCGCACCGCGACCCAGAAGAATCCCAAGCTGAGCAATAGCTGTGTTGGTACAGAAAAATCCAATCAGGAAGCCGGCAACCGCTAAAATTACAGCCGGTGTCAGTATCGAGATGCTGGTTATATTCACGGTATCGATTAATGCCTCGTACCGTTCTTTTCTGTATCGTTCCTCCTGATAGCGCGTGCCCATTAGAATTGCATAGTCCACTGTTGCACCCAGCTGAATCGAGCTGATAATCAGATAGGCAATATAAAACAGCGTTTCATCGGTAAAATAAGGCACAGAAAGATTTATCCACACGGAAGTTTCAATAATAAGCATCAGAAGCAGCGGCAGCAAAAACATTCGCATTGTAACAACCAGAATGAGAAATATCACCCCGATTACCAGCAGATTTACCCGCATCTGGTCGGACTCTACCGTATCTTTCAAATCAAAGGTGCTGACCGTATCCCCAGCCAGATGATACCCATCCCCATAATATCGGGACACAGCCTCCTGCAGTTTTTTCACAAAATCAAAGGCTTCTTTGCCTTCTGCCGGTACATTGGCATTAATCAGCATACAACTGTAATGCTGTGAAATCAGCTGCGAAACCAGGCTTTCATCCAGATACTCCATTGGAATTTCCGAACCAACCATATTCACATAGGATACAATACTGGTAATCTCGTTCATCTGCTTCAGCTCTGTATTGAGTGCACTTTCTCTCGGCAAATCACCGTTCGGCACCAGCAGCACAAAAGTATTAGACTGCCCGAAAACCTCTTCTACTTCCGCCTGCTGCTGCCCGGGAATAGTATCTGGCCCGAACATTCTGGATGCACCATAATAAAAGCTGTTGCTTCCCTGCGCCAGAAAAGATGGAACAAGAACCAGTAAAAATAAAAGCATAACTGGTTTTCTTATTTTTAACACCAGCGGCCCTAAAAACTGAAACGACGGAATCAGAGGGCGATGCGTCAGCCAATCCACCCACTTCAATACACACAATGTTACCGCCGGCAGCAGAATCAGCACTGCAATCAAGCTGAACGCAATCCCTTTTGCCAGTACCCGTCCTAAATCCGAACCGATACCGAATTCCATAGCCATCAGCGCCGCAAAGCCCATTACCGTAGTCAGCCCGCTGGACAAAATGGACGGGGTAGCCCGGCACAAGGCTTCCAGCATAGCCTCCTCCGGATTATCAAATTCTTTACGGCATTCTTCAAACCGGTGAAGCAGAAACAGCGAATAATCTAGTGAAACGGCCAGCTGCAAAACACTGCCCGCAATTTTTGTGACAAAAGATATCTCGCCAAAAATCAGATTGGTACCTATATTCAACAGGATAGCCACACCAATGATGCCCAAAAACAGAAACGGTTCCAGCCAGGACGAAGAAACCAGTGCCAGCAGAAATACACAGAATGGGACTACAATCAGCATGATAGAGGCAACCTCTTTGCCAGCTGATTCCTGACTTGCCACACTGTTTACCGCTGAACCGCTCAATACCCCGGCTTCTCCGACTAAATTCTCAATAGAATGAACAATCTGTGCCTGATTCTCCTTTTCCACTGTAAGTGAAAACACTGCGTTCCCGTTTTTATACCAGGTTTCCACGGTTTCCGGCTTCTGCATCTCTAAAGGTTCCAGCATCGAAACCGAATCATCCAGCCAGGTAACACTTTTTACACCATCCAGCGCTTCCAGTTTTTCTTTCATGGCAAGCGCCTCCGGCACAGAACAATCGTACAGCATAACCCGGCAGTTTGGAATATCCAGCTGATATTCACTCTGCAGAGTATCAATGGCTACAGTCGAGGACGACTGTTCCGGCAGGTACGCCATCATATCGTACTGCACACCGGTTAATGGCGTCAAAAAAGCACAGAACAGTGCCGCCAGCAGAAACAGAACGATGACATTTTTACGGTGCCGTATGATATACCGATAAAACCCGCGCAGTTTCATTCTGTTTCCCTCCATTCCTCGTTTTTCTGATTCCATTATAGTCCATTTTATTCTGTTTTTCATCTTACACTTTTCTTCATCTGGGAAAAATATAAATAAAACAAAATGGATGCCTCCTGTGTAATACAGAAAAGCATCCATAAGTGTACATGTTATATCAAATGAATCTGGTTTTATCAGTCTTCTTTTTTGCGGACAGCTTTTGCTGCCTGCTGTTTCAGATAGCCCTGAATGAAGTCCTGAATATCACCGTCCATAACGGCCTGGATATTCCCTTTTTCAATATTGGTACGATGGTCTTTCGCCATGCTGTACGGATGGAATACATAGGAGCGAATCTGGCTGCCCCAGCCGATATCCTGCTGTTCACCCTGTAAAGCTGCCATTTCCTGTTCGTGTTCCTTGATTTTCAGCTCAACCAGACGGCTGGTCAGCATTTTCATACAGGTAGCACGGTTCTGAATCTGGGAACGCTCAGTCTGGCACTGTACCACAATCCCGGTTGGCATATGCGTGATACGAACCGCCGAGTCAGTTGTATTGATGTGCTGCCCGCCGGCACCAGTGGAGCGATAAGTATCCACTTTTAAATCTTTCTCGTCAATCTGGATATCATTATCGTGTTCTACCTCCGGCATAACCTCAACCGCAGTAAAGGATGTATGACGGCGCCCTGCCGAGTCAAACGGAGAAATACGAACCAGACGGTGTACCCCTTTTTCCGCTTTCAGATAACCAAAGGCATTTTCCCCTTTGATTAACAGAGTAACACTCTTAATACCAGCTTCCTCACCTGCCAGATAATCCAGCAGAGTTACACCGAAGCCGTTTTTCTCAGCCCAGTGCACATACATACGATACAGCATATCGGCCCAGTCCTGCGACTCGGTACCGCCTGCACCCGGATGGATGGAAATAATCGCATTGTTACGGTCATATTTGCCGTTTAACAGAGTTTCCAGCTCCATTTTTTCCAGCGCTTCGGTAGCTTTGTCCGCAGCCTCGCCGGTTTCTTTCAGTAACTCTTCATCATCGCCCATTTCCTTAAACATTTCGTATAAGGTTTCCGCATCTTCCACTAAAGTCTGCACGGCGTTAAACTGATCCATTTTACTGCGCAAACCAGTAATTTTCTGCATAATCTGCTGCGCCTCGTCCGGTTTATCCCAGAAACCAGGCTGCGCCACAACTTCTTCTAATTCCGCAATCTGTGCCTGTCTGCCGGCAAAGTCAAAGAGACTCCCTCAAATCTTCGAGAATTTTTCTTGCCGCTTCCAGCTGTTTTTTAATTTCAAAATCCACAAAAATCACTTCCCTTGATGAATGACTCTGTCATTTCATAGTTTTCTACATTATTGTATTATACCGTTTCCGGCATAATATAGCAAGCCGGATTCCTATCGCAAACGATTAATTTCCTTTTGCAAATTCGATAAAAAGCTGCCTGCATGAGCACCATCCATCTGCGTATGATGAAATTGAAAAGAAAGAGTTAGATAATATCTAAATAATTTCTTTTTGTATCTGCCCCAAATGATAAACGGATTATTGAAAATACCACTATTCATGCCAACAGCACCATCAATTTCTGTATCAACAATCGCCGATGTTCCTATTACCATACTATCGTTTGACAAGTCTCTATCCTGACAGCTCTCCGCAACTCGAACGGTATATTTTAAATACTGCTTATTGTATTCCTCCAGGTCTTCCACATATAAAATATCACAAGAACTGACCTCACCCTCTTTATTCTTCACGATTGTATTTACTGCGATCTTATCATATTGCATAAGTTTTTCACCGACTGGAAGAACGTAAAACTCTTTTACACCTGCTGCAGCCTTGCCAATGCAATAATCAAGAAGCATATTAAATTTCATACCTCTTTTTTTACTGATTCTTATTAAATTTGTCACATCTACCGTCTTAAAAAATGTCACCATTGGATTAGGTGCTTTCATCCATAATTCATAGGCCATAGCTCTTGTTGTGTCTTTGGGATTAAGTTCTTTTATCATTTTACATCCTCCTTTTCTTTAGGAGAGATAGTGAAACGTTGTGTCGGATATCCATATTCTATCATCAATTCTCTTTCTGCAAAACCCAGATTCTTTAACAACTCACGATGTCCTGTATCCGCTCTATCACCTTCACGATAGGTCGTCATACTGATTTCCTTTCCTGGTAAATACGTTTCTAAAAGAACATCTAAAAACAGTTTTTGAATATCCTGTTTGCGATATTGTGGATGTATACCTAAAAAATCAATGCAGCCCGGGTTATCAGAAAAAGCCATCGCCCCAACTAAAATACAGCCATCTTTTAATACAAGAGCATGTTTTTCGTTTATATGTCTTGTTATCTCGTTCAAATAGTCTTCTTCATTCATAACTGGATACCCGTCAATCACTAATCGCATCAAATCCATCCAAATTGGGATATCACTTTTTTCAGCAAAGCGGATATCCTCCTTTGTAAATTCTTTATTAACTATATTTCTATGCAATGTAAATCTCAATTGTAATGGGTAGAACTCTCGATTTTCCCGATAGCATGCAGGCGGAATTTTATACATCGACTTAAATGCTGAAGAAAATGCCTGCTGACTTTCATAACCGCAAATAAAAGCGATTTCAATAATCGGTCGATCCGAACAAACCAGTAATTTTGCTGCTTCAGTCAACTGCCGACGCCCGACATAGTCATGAATCGTCATACCCACTGTATCGGAAAACAGCCGATGCAAATGGTACTTGGAATAGTGGACTGCTTCAGAAATTTTCTCTAAATCCAGCTTGTTACTAAGATTGTTTTCAATGTAGTCAATAACTTTTTCGATATTCACAATATTATCATTCACTATTGATTCCCTCCTTTCGTAGAAGAATTATAGCAAAACAAAGAATCATTGTTTTAATATTTCTTGCTATTCACAGTCAGTTTTCTGGACCGGGCATAGCGTACGAAAAAAAAGCCTCAGGAAATTTCCTGAAGCTCTTAAAAACTCTCTATAACTTTTACATCTTGATTTTAATTTATTCCCTCAAACAGCGTTTCCACGGCGATTACAATTTCCGGGCGGGCCATTGACTGGACGCTGTCATGAATACCGTATGTCTCAGCGGTATTGTTTACATAATCATGTACGGTGACGGTTTTCACTTTTGGATCAATAATCCAGTATTCCTTTACCACTTTCATTTCTTCGTATTTTGCCACTTTAAGGCGCAAATCTCTCTGGCGTGTGGAAGGGCTCAGAATTTCAAAAATAATCTCAGGCAGTTCGGCATCTTTATCGCAAAAGACCATCATATCCGGTTTGTAAACATTATTATTGAACTGGATATCCATTTCATAAATAGAACGGCATTTGGTTCCAGTTAACCTTGAGCGCAATACGAAATGCAGTTCACTTGCAATTTCCTGATGCTCCCTTGACGGGCTTGGTGACATCATAACAAAGCCGTCAACCAGTTCGTAATTCCAGCCTTCTTCTTTTGTCATTGCATAAAATTCCTCTGGCGAGGACAGTTTTAACGGTTTTACAGCATTCATCACACATCACGCTCCTTTGTTTTATTATACTACAATCGCATAGCATCTGTCATTGCCTTTTCCGATTATTTTAGCTTTTAAAAAGCAGAAATATTGCAGGCAAACAAAAGAGCCTCAGGAAATTTCCTGAAGCTCTTGAAAACTATCGTTTATTAATTCAAAGCAAGTATTTTATTTAACGGGTAACGGGGCGTCGAGGACGCCGCCCCCTACAATGCATATATTATAGACGGTCACAATCCCAGTGGCGCAGGATTTTTTGCCTGCCACTATCCCAGGAACGCCGGGAATTTTTCGTAGGGCAAGGCCGTGAGGAAATTTGTGCCGCGCCGCGTACATAAGGTACGCAAGCAAGCAAATTTTCTCGCAACACAGCCATACGGAAAATTAATGCGTTCCTCACTTGCCGCAGCAGTGTTTATATTTCTTGCCACTCCCGCAAGGACATAAATCGTTACGGCCTACTTTTTCTTTGTTTACTTTTGGTTTTTTCACCTGTGCTTCGTCACCGTGGGATGCTTCCAGAATGTCGGTGCGTTCTTTTGGTTTTTCCACGATAGCCACACGGAAAATCAGACGGATGGTTTCGTACTGGATTTCGTACATCATCTGCTGGAACATGTCAAAGGCTTCGTTTTTGTATTCGTCAACCGGATTGCGCTGTGCATATGCACGCAGGTTAATACCCTGACGGAGCTGGTCCATAGCATCCAGATGTTCCATCCATTTGATATCAACGTTTTTCAGCAGAATCAGGCGCTCCACTTCGTGGAACTGTTCGCTGCCCAGTTCTTCCTCTCGCTGATGATAGCGGTTCAGAGCCACTTCTTTCAGGTAAGCTTCCACTTCCGGTTTTTCCATTTTCAGAATTTTATCTTTATCGATTGGTTCCGGCAGAGCGAATGCTTCCACCATACGCTGCTGCAGTAAATCCAGATCCCATTCTTCCGGATATTTGCCTGCTGCGGAGATTTCGTCCAGAATGGTTGTGGCGATGGTTTCCACCATGCTCTGCAGGCTGGCGCTCATGTTTTCGCCCATCAGAATCTGGCGGCGCTGCCCGTAGATAACCTCACGCTGCTGGTTCATAACGTTATCGTATTCCAGCACATTTTTACGAATCTCAAAGTTACGCACTTCCACACGTTTCTGTGCGGTTTCAATACTCTTGGAAATCATTTTATTTTCAATCGGCATATCATCATCCATACCGATTTTGTCCATGATACCGGTGATGTTGTCGGCACCGAAGCGACGCATTAAATCATCTTCCAGAGAGATATAGAACTGGGTGAAACCAGGGTCCCCCTGACGGCCGCTACGACCGCGCAGCTGATTATCGATACGGCGTGCTTCATGACGCTCTGTACCGATGATGTATAAACCGCCCAGGTCTTTTACGCCTTCGCCCAGCACGATATCGGTACCACGGCCTGCCATGTTGGTGGCAATGGTAACGGTATGCTGCTGACCTGCCAGTGCAACAATCTCTGCTTCTTTTTCATGATATTTTGCGTTCAGTACCTGATGCGGAACGCCTCTGCGTTTTAACAGTTCGCTCAGCATTTCAGAAATCTGGATGGAAACAGTACCAACCAGAACCGGCTGACCAGCCTGATAACGCTCTACTACTTTTTCAATAATGGCTTTGTATTTGCCCATCTGGGTGCGATATACCACGTCTGGACGGTCTTCACGCACAACCGGTTTGTTGGTTGGAATAATTACAACGTCCATACCGTAAATGCCGCGGAATTCGTCTTCCTCGGTTTTTGCAGTACCTGTCATCCCTGCCAGTTTGTTGTACATACGGAAGTAGTTCTGGAAGGTGATAGTTGCCAGTGTCTGAGATTCTTTCTCGATTTTTACGCCTTCTTTGGCTTCAATGGCCTGATGCAGGCCTTCACTGTAACGACGGCCAAACATTAAACGGCCGGTAAATTCGTCTACGATAATAACCTGGTCATCTTTCACCACATAGTCACGGTCGCGTTTCATGATAACATGGGCACGCAGACCCTGATTTACATGATGTGCCAGTTCCATGTTGTTTTCATCCGCCAGGTTTTCGATGCCCAGCAGTTTTTCTACATGTGCAACCCCTTCTTCGGTCAGCACTACGTTTTTCGCTTTTTCATCCACGGTATAATCTTCTTCCGCGCGCAGACGAGGAATCAGTTTGGATACCACAGTATAATAATCTTTTGGTTTTTCCGCAACGCCGGAAATGATTAACGGTGTTCTTGCTTCGTCGATGAGGATGCTGTCCACCTCGTCCACCAGCGCAAAGTTTAAATCACGCTGTACCATATTTTCCGGATGCATAACCATATTGTCACGCAGATAGTCAAAACCGAACTCATTGTTGGTACCGTAGGTGATATCGGCAGCATATGCCTCTTTTCTCTGGTTGAAATCCAGACCGTGTACAATCAGACCTACGCTCAGGCCCAGGAAATTATACAGCTGCCCCATCTGCTCGCTGTCGCGGGTAGCCAGATAATCGTTGACAGTAATAACGTGAACACCTTTGCCTGTTAAAGCATTCAGATAAACCGGCAGTGTTGCCACCAGAGTTTTCCCTTCACCGGTTTTCATTTCGGCAATACGGCCCTGATGCAGTACAACACCGCCCATCAGCTGAACATCAAAATGACGCATGCCCAGTACACGGGTGGATGCCTCACGCACAACAGCATAAGCCTCCGGCAGAATCTGATCCAGCGTTTCACCATTTGCCAGACGGGATTTAAATTCATCGGTTTTTGCACGCAGCTGTTCATCACTCAGTTTTGCCACTGCATCAGTAAAGCTGTTAATTTGTGCAACCTGCTTTTCCAGCTTCTTTATATCTTTTTTGGTATCGTTATTATCAATAAAGTTTCGTAAAAATTCAAAAGCCATCGAATATGACCCTCCTTATATTCCGGGTTCTAAACCGTAACTTATATTATAACACAGTAAAACCATTCTTGAAACAATATTTCCTGCAAAAATTACTAGATACCTGCCGCACGATAATTAATTTTATAAAATTTTCAAAAAACATATTTACAAATCGGCCGTTATCGTTCATAATAGACTAAACAGATAAATATTTTTTATCTATCTGGACTCAATTTTTTTAACCCGAAAGGAGTTGGCAATTATGAGAATCACTGTAAAAGCCAAAAACACTCAAGTTACTGAACCATTAACAGACTATATCGAAAAACGGTTTGCAAAACTGGACAAATATTTCGCTGATGCTGATTTAGCTGCAACCGTAACACTGGTTGTTGAAAAAGGTCTGCACCGCGTTGAAGCTACCATTCCGATGAACCGCTACATCCTGCGTGCTGAAGACAGCACTAACGATATGTACGCATCCATCGACGGCGTAGTAGATAAACTGGAAAGACAGGTTCGTAAATACAAAACCAAAATCAACCGTAAAGGGAAAGCTCAGATTATCAACGAACTGCCAGCAATGGAAGAAGAAGCTGAAATCATCAAAACAAAAAGCTTCGTATTAAAACCAATGGATGAAGAAGAAGCTATTATGCAGATGGAATTACTGGAACATGATTTCTTCGTATTCCTGCACGCTGAAACCAACGCTGTTAATGTTGTTTACAAACGCAAAGACGGTCAGTATGGTTTAATCCAGCCTATCATCGATTAGTCTTCCGCTTTGCCAATAAATTTTTTCTGAAATGTGGAAAAGTCCTTGCCATTTATTTGAAAGACCGTTATAATGGTTACTGTAGCTGCGAATCCGCAAGCTATTATCTATCTTGAAAGGATGATTCACATGCAGGGTAAAGTAAAATGGTTTAATGCAGAAAAAGGTTATGGTTTTATCGAAGGTCAGGACGGCAAAGATGTATTCGTACACTTTTCTGCAATTGAACAGGAAGGGTTCAAAACTTTAGACGAAGGTCAGGAAGTTGAATTCGAAGTAGTTGAAGGCGCAAGAGGTCCTCAGGCTGCTAACGTTGTTAAACTTTAATTTTAAAATTAATATCTCAGATTTTAATATATAGATTAAAGAAGCACGATCACGGAGCGTACAGCAATGTACGCTCTGTTTTTTTATCCTCTTCCCACTTCTGTTTCTCCGTAAAAAATTCATTCATATAAAACAAAAAGAGCAGGAAAAAGCCTGTTATCTTTGAACGAATTCCGACTATAGATGGACATGATCCAGTCTGTCATACGTGCATCGGACATCATCTATGATGTTCCGAATGCACAGGACGGACTGGAGGTAATGTCCATGTATGGAGGGAAAGTGAAAATGATAACAGCCGTTTTTCCTGCTCCTATCTGTTTTTAATTTATTTTACCGCAATTGCGTCCATTTCCAGTAACACATCTTTTGGCAGACGCGCCACTTCTACGCATGCTCTTGCAGGGCAGTTTTCTTTGAAATACTCGCTGTAAACGGCATTGATTTTTGCAAAGTCGTCCATGTTTTTGATAAACACGCTGGTTTTTACTACATGGTCTAATGTTAAGCCTGCTGCTTCTACAACTGCTTTCACATTTTCCATAACCTGACGAGCCTGTTCCTCCACTTTATCGGATACGATTACACCGGTTGCAGGAATTACAGGAATCTGACCGGATACATATAAAGTATCACCAGCCATAACAGCCTGCGAATACGGGCCGATAGCCTGCGGTGCATTGTTTGTCTGAATAATCTGTTTCATGTGATATTCCTCCTGTTTTCTTATTATTTATATAACCTATTGCGAGCAGAAGTGTCGGCACTTATTTCTGTGCGGAAGCCACTCCTGCGATTTCACATATTAATTTCGGTCTAAATGCCAGATAATCGGCACTGACCAGATGAAAATCAATACCCCAGTGCGTTCCTTCAAAAGCATTCTGCAGCGCATAGCTATGCAGATGACCGTACAGGCATGTTTCCACGCCATACTGCTCCATCAGCTCCACAAAGACACTCTTCTCATGTTTTCCGTTTACCGGCGGATAATGAAACATTACAATTTTATGTGATATACCCTTTGGCACACTATCCAGCGATAATTTTAAACGGCCCAGCTCTCGCTGAAAGATTTTTTCGTCATGCGGGTCACTGAATTCTCCATCCGGGCAGGTCCACCCTCTGGTGCCGCACACAGCCACATCGCCGAAAACAAAGCAGTTATTCTGCAGAACCGCAAAGCCCTCCGGCAGAATCTTTCTGATTTTACTCAGGCTGTCCCACCATAAATCATGATTGCCTTTGGCGATAATTTTCTGGCCGGGCAGCTGTTCCAGAAATTTTAAATCCGGTTCAAATTCCTCCAGCGTCATGGCCCAGGAAATATCTCCCGGCAGCAGTACTACATCTTCCTCTGTAACACAATCCAGCCAGTGCTGGCGAATCTTTTCGCCGTGGTCCTGCCAGCTGTCACCAAAAATCCCCATAGGCTTATATTCGTTTCCTTCTGCATCAAAAGAAAGATGCGGGTCACCCAGTGCAAACAGTTTCATCGCGATACCTCCTCTTCCGGAAGAATCATCGTCGCTTCCGCATGGCTTCGCATCACATGCTGAATTTCCAGCATTACCGGCTTTCCGCTTCCGGCAAGATTGCCTGCACCAGCCACACGAATCACATAACCGTTTAAACGGGCTAAACCATCCTTCTTATCATTCTGATAACGGCTTTCAATCGGTACCTGCAGCACTTCCCCCTTATGCACCGGCAGAAACTCGCTGCACTGGTTTTCCTGCTGCGCTTTTACAGTGAAATCCTGCATAGCGAACGAGGCATCGCCTCGCAGAAGGACTTGCCGTTCTGTTTGCAGTTCCAGTTTTTTCAGCCACTGCCCTTCTTCGGTAAGCAGCCATGCTGCCACCTGAGGATGACAGTTCACAGTAAGAACCGGATGTTCCGAACGGTTTGCCTCTTCCTCCAGTTTTTCCAGAACTCGAAGCCCCACTGTTGCTGCACTGTCTACCCTGCCCCGTTCCAGACAGAACGGACACGGCTGTTCCAGCGTTTCACACAGCGGCGCCCGCATTTTTTTGCGTGTCATCTCCACAAGCCCCAGCTGTGTCATACCAAGCACATTGGTTTTCACACGGTCTTTTTTCAAAAGATTCTCCAGAGTCTCCAGTACCAGGTTCTGATCTTCCGGCTTCTGCATATCAATAAAATCAATCAGAATAATGCCGGATAAATTACGCAGGCGAATCTGCCATGCAATCTCCTCGGCTGCTTCCAGATTCATCTGCACGATGGTATCCTGAAAATCCTGTTTACCTGTAAATTTGCCCGTATTCACATCAATTACATTCAGCGCCTCTGTCCGGTCAAACACAATGTATCCACCGTTTTTCAGCCAGATTTTGCGACTGTGAATGCCTCGAACAGCTCCTTCCAGCCCGAATTTCCCGATAAGATTTTCTTCACGCCAGCGGATTTTAAACCGTACCTTTCTCTGCACAATCTGCTGCTGCAGAGTTTCATACAGCGCAAAGTCGTTCACATAAATGCCTTCCAGAGCATCCTCCCGGGCGCAGTCCCGGATAATCTGTGCGGCTAAATCCTGATCTGCCTGAATCAGCCCCGGACTTTGCACCTGAGCAATTTTTTCCTGCAGCTGTTCCCATCGGCTCAAAAGCCACTGAAACTCCTGGCGAAGTTCTTCCGGGGTGCAGTTCTGCCCGGCCGTGCGCACAATCAGCCCGCAGGACTGACCTGCCAGCAGTTCATCGGTTAACTCCTTCAGTGCCTGCCGTTTGCCATCCGGCGTGATTTTTTTGGATACCGCCGCATACGGTTTTCCCGGCACAAGCACCAGAGTACGGCCTGGAATGGAAATCTTACCGCTTACCTTTGGCCCTTTGGCATCCACCGCCTCTTTTTTGATTTGCACCACAATCGACTGCCCTGTTTTCAGCACATCGCTGATATTAGGTTTACAGCCTTCCTGTTCTTCCGGAAGCGCCACATCCTCCAGTGCCAGATAGGCATTTTTCTCCCATCCAATATCAATGAAAGCTGCCTGCATACCCGGAAGCACCGATTCCACAATACCGCGATATATACTGCCGGTTGTTGGATTTGCATCCACACGCTGCACATAATACTCCGCAAGACGGCCATCCTCCAGCACTGCCACCTGCATCTGCCGTTTATCGTTCTGGATGATTATTTGTTGCTGCATGACAATTCACCTCCTCCGCCGTCGCTTGCCTTTTTTACCTCCAACTGCGTTGTTTTGAATTTTTCTCGCCTTGCGTACCTTATGTACGCGTCGCTCAAAAAATCCAAAGCCGCCTTGTCGGATGCAAAAAATTCTGCGCTCTTTGTTTCTATTTTTGTTATACCAGGCACAAAAAAATAAGTTCCTATACCACATCTAACGGTGTAATCAGCTCACCCTGCTTATTTAGTAAATATAATCCATTTCGATGAATCCGCACTACATTCAGCACCGATGGCATACCAGCAGACATTAAGCCGTAGGCCACTTCTTCCGGACGCACGTTAAAATCGTTTCCGGTCTGTACTAAAATATGCAGCACGGCAAATTTGCCTTCGGCCTCCATACGGAGTTTAAATACACCCGGGCGGATATTCACCGGTTTTTTATCAGGGCTGTTCTTTTTAAAGCGATACACTGTAATCTCATCGCGGTTAAAAAATTCCACAATGGCTTTGTCCAGCTGTTCCTGCGATACCTCATCTACAAATTCCAGACGAATCTGATAGGCCGCACGTTCCATAATCGACATCAGTGACGGCACTTTGCCTTTCACTTCTTTGATCTGTGTCACTTCAAAGGCTGGCGGCATAGCGCGGTCTAATGCAGCTTTAATATCCGCCAGCGGCATATCCTGTGTCAGTTCCATATCCATATATTCGCCATCGCTGGTGGTGCCCACTGCACAGGCTGATGCAAAATTCATTTTTGGATGAGGATTAAAGCCCTGGCTGAATGCCAGCGGCAGCTGAGAACGGCGAATCACACGCTCCCAGGTATGCATTAAATCCAGATGGGACATAAAGCGCCCTTCTCTAGTCTTGCGGAACTGCATTCGTATTAACACAGAGCCATCCCCCTTTCAAATCCAGTTTCACATCTAAATCCTGACAGGCACCGCACACATGGCACTGCCCCACACGGCAGTCCACGGTGGTTTCCGCCCGCATAGCCTTCTGATGTTCTTTGATTAAATAGTCTTTTCTCACGCCACAGCTGATATGATCCCACGGCAGCACTTCATCGTACGGAATCTGGCGATACGCATAAAATTCAGGGTCCAGGCCGCATTCTTCAAATGCCTCCATCCACCAGTCCATATAGAAATATTCGCCCCAGCCGTCAAATTTACAGCCTTTCTGCCATGCTTTATACAGAACTTCCCCTAAACGGCGGTCCCCTTTGGCAAAAATAGCCTCTACATAAGTTACCTGGCTATCGTGATAATGATAAGTCACTCGTTTGTGTTTGATTTTATCCCGCAGATATCTCTGACGACGACGCAGTTCTTCCCCGCGCACCTGCGGTTCAAACTCAAACGGCGTAAATGGTTTCGGTACAAAGCCGGATACACTGATGGTTACCTGCGGCGACGGCCCTTTACCGCCATTTTCCCGGCGGATTTCATCACCAATCTGAATTACTTTATAAGCCAGCGCTGCAATGCCGTCTAAGTCTTCATCGGTTTCCGTCGGCAGCCCCATCATAAAGTACAGTTTGATTTTGCTCCATCCACTCGAGAATGCCATGCGGGCAACACTTTCCAGATTGGCCTCCAGAACCCCTTTATTAATCACGTCGCGCAGACGCTGGGTACCTGCTTCCGGCGCAAAGGTCAGCCCCGTTTTTTTCAGTTTCTGCATCTCATTGGCCAGATTCATGGAGAAGTTGTCCACACGCAGAGAAGGCAGCGATACGCTGATATTCTTTGGCGCCATCTCTTCAATTAACGAGCGCAGCAGAATATCCACGCTGGTATAGTCACTGGTACTCAGCGATGTCAGTGATAAATCATAATGCCCGGTGTTGCACAGAATATTGCGTGCCTGTTCCTCCAGTTCGCCAACGGTTTTTTCACGCACCGGACGATACAGCATTCCCGCCTGACAGAACCGGCAGCCTCTGGTGCAGCCTCGCTGCACTTCCAGCATGGCACGGTCATGGATAACATCCAGATACGGCACAATCGGTTTTTCCGGAAAGAAGGCATTGTCCATATGTTTCAGGAAACGCTTCACAATTTTTGCAGGTGCATCGGGATGATTTGGCGTTACTGATGTTACACGGCCTGTTTCATCATACGCAACATCATAAAAACGAGGCACATACACACCCGGAATTTTTACCACTTCATCCAGCAGTTCTTTTTTATTCATTTTGCCGCCGTGTGCTCTTAAATGGTCAGCCCAGACTTTATAAAACTCCAGGTTCATTTCTTCCCCTTCACCAATTAAAAACACATCGGCAAAGTCCGCCAGCGGTTCCGGGTTATAGGCACAAGGCCCTCCCATAAACACCAGCGGGTCATCATCGCTTCGTTCCCACCAGCGCAGCGGAACACCAGCTAAATCCAGCATATTTAAAATATTGCTGTAGCTCATTTCATACTGCAGTGTAAACGCTATGCCGTGAAAATCTTTTACCGGGCGATAGCTTTCCAGGCTGAACAGCGGAATGTTATTCTCCCGCATCATGCCTTCCATATCCACCCACGGCGCAAATACACGCTCCATTAAATAATCCGGTTCTTCATTGGCCTGATGATACAAAATACTCAAGCCTAAATGACTCATACCGATTTCATATACATCCGGGAACGCAAAAACCATACGCAGCGTAGTAGAATCCCAGTCTTTATGTACGGCATTCATCTCATTGCCCTGATAGCGCAGCGGCTTTTCCACTTTTCCCAACAGATTATCTTCAATCCATTCTCGCATTGTTTCAACTCCTGTTTGCCGACAGGACCATGCCCGTCAGACAGATTCATAATATTTTATTTTACCGTAAAATGCGGGCGGAGACAATAGAAAGTCGGTAATCCTGCTGATTTTCCTATTGCATCCGTTCTCGCTGTGTGGTAACATTTGAGATAATCATGTGTTGCATTATACATAAGGAGGCGTGCTGCGCTGAATCAGACGGAAATGAGAGAACTGCTGAAAAAGCAGGCAATTTTAGATATTATTATTACCCCGGAACACGATGCATGGCGCCGGCTGGTAAGTTATGAATACGATAAAACAAAACGATGCGACCGGTTTCATATCTCCAACGATTCCGGCGACCATTTGTATGTGCTGATTTCTCCTCAGGGAGCGATTATTAAAGGGTTTGACCACGAATCCTGCTTATCGCCTTATCAGAATGACGAGGAACCGACAGCGGAATCCATATATGCCAATGTACCGGCAGAACTGCTGGAACTTCTGGATGAGGAAACCGAAAAAGACGATGTGACATTCTGCATCTGGCAGAAGCCGGGCGAAAGCCACTGGCACCAGAACGATATCGAATTGCCGGACTACTGCTTTGACCCGGACCGTACCCAGCCGGAAGACGGCGGCCAGGCATTTTTACTGAGCTACATCTTTGCCGGTGCCGAAGAATGGTTTGAGTGGGCATCTATTTATTATGAACTGCAGGAAGAAGCCTGGGATGCCGCTGCTCTGCTGTATGAAACAGGCGAAATCACCCGCTCCATGGTAATGGATCTGAACCCGGAACGGGATTACGACACCATCATTGATGAATGCGAAGTAAGCAGACTGATTTAACATTACCGGCAGGATAAAAACAAAAAATATAATCCCAAAGATATATAATGCAAGAAAAACCCGCAGGGTATCATTTCTCTTTTCCCTCCGTACATGTACACTACCTGTGTACGGTACAGCCTTGCCGGAACAGCATACATGCTGTCCGTCAGGCTCCTGTACCGCACACATCGTGTTCATCTACAGTCGGAATTCAGAGAAATATACACTGCGGGTTTCTGTTTTATAGATAGTGCTTTTCTATTTTCTTTTATTCTACTGTTACCCTTTCGGGTCAAATATCATGGCTACTAAAAAGCCCATCATTAACGCAACTGTAATGCCAAATGCCGATGCCGTAAGCCCTCCGGTAAACACACCTTTCAAGCCTTCTTCGCCGACTGCCTCAAATACGCCCTGCACCAGCATATGGCCGAACCCGGATAATGGAACTGTTGCCCCCGCCCCGGCAAAATCCACAAGGGGCTGATACCAGCCCAGCCCGCTTAAAACAGCACCGCCAACGACATAACATACCAGAATATGCGCCGGTGTAATGGAGTACGGTGTCAGTTCAATAATCAGCTGTGCCAGCACACAAATCAGCCCGCCGATAACAAATGCAGTGAGTAATCCATCTAACATGTAACTCCCCCCTGTCGATACTCGATGAGTACAGCGTGGGCAATGCCCGGAATGGTTTCGCCCTGCTGCACTGTCAGAGGGCTGAGCAATGCACCTGTACCAACCAGCAGAAGCCGGCTGCGGGATTTCTGCGCCATCAGCGGCAGATATTTTGCTCCCAGCACAACGGCTGAGCATCCGCATCCACTTCCCCCTGCATGCACATCCTGATCCTCCGCGTGATAAATCTGCATACCGCAGTCAAAATACTTGTCGATAACATCATACCCCTGTTCCAGCAGCTGTTTTCTGCAGATTTCATAACCGATTTTGCCTAAATCCCCGGTGATAATATAATCCAGCTGCTCTAAATCGTTCATATCCTCCAGCCACGCGCAGATGGTATCCACTGCAGCGGCAGCCATTGCCGAACCCATGTCGGAACTGTTTTTAATGCCGCGGTCTACAATGCGGCCGGGCAATGCACCGGTAATGCTCCACTCACACGGCGCACAGTCAAGAATATAGGCACCGCTTCCGGTAACCGTCCATTGAGCCGACAATGTGCGCTGTACTCCCATTTCGGTTGGATAGCGCAGCTGCCGCTCTGCCGCATCGTGATGGCTGGATGTGCACACTGCCGCCCGCTTTCCAAAACCGCCGTCCAGCAGGCAGCTTCCAAGAATCATCCCTTCGGCCAGCGATGAGCACGCGCCGTACAGCCCGAAATAAGGTGCACCAACCGTTCTTGCCGTGTAACTTGTGGCAATAATCTGATTCAGTAAATCACCGCCCAGAAAAAAATCAAGCTGATGGCCGTATAAACCCGCCTTTTCCAGTGCCAGCTCCAGGGCATACTGCTGCATTTTCTGCTCTGCCCGCTCCCAGGATTTTTCACCAAACTGATTATGATTGATAATAAAATCAAACTGCTGTCCCAGTTTTCCGCCAGCCTCCTTGCGGCCTGCGGCTGTGGCCCAGGAGCGAATCCCCACCGGATTGTCAAACAGAAGTGCTCTTGCTCCGATACGCCGTCCCATATACTCACCCCATTACATAATAAATCAGCCCAATGATTACCGATGCCAGTGTACCGTATAAAATCACCGGCCCGGCAATCTGAAATATCTTGGCCCCGATGCCGTAAATCATGCCTTCCCGCTTAAATTCCAGCGCTGCTGACACCACCGAGTTGGCAAATCCGCTGATTGGCACCATGGACCCGGCCCCTCCATAGCGGCCTATCTCATCATATACACCGATACCGGTTAAAAGCGATGCAATAATTACAATAGTGATGCTGGCAAAAGGTGCTGCTTCTTTAAAATCCAGCCCGTACTGCAGCATTACGCTGTTGATGATCAGCTGTCCGAAGGCACATATCAGCCCGCCTACCAGAAAAGCTCTGCCGATATTTTTCATCAGCGGTGCCTTTGGCGTTACTGTTTTTATCTGTTTCTGATAAATTTTATCTCTTTTTTTCTGCACCAGTGTGCTCTGGTTCTGGTTCTGTTTTATCAGCTGCCGGTAATAGCCCGCCTCCGCCGCATCGGCACAATCAGCTTCCAGCGAAACCAGATGCTGATGCTCCTCTCTTAGTTCTATCAGAATCGATTCCAGCTCAGTCGCATCCATCTCCTTCAGATTGCGAATCCTCTTTTCACGGCTCTGCATCGCCTGTTCCAGCGCTTGTTTCTGTTCCTGTTCCAAATACCTCCGCCTCCTTTTTTCGTAGTATGTCACCTGATGGAAAAATTATGCGAAAACAAAAGAGACCAGGACAAAACAGAACCAAAATCCAGAAACAGTATCGTACATTTCCTTAAATTCCAACTGCAGATGAACACGATTTTCTCTGTCCAGGAGCGTTGACGAACATTTGTGTTCGTCAACGCTGGACAGAGAAAAGCTAGTGTCCATGTGCGGAGGGAGCAAGGAAATCGTACCATACTGTTTCCAGGACGGTTTCGTAATGTCCGGTCTCTTCCGGTTTATATTCTCTTGTGCGTTTATCTTCTGTATTTTTTACGCCTGTACGATTTTGGTTAAATCGGCAATCTGGTTGGACAGAGCACTTACTCTTACCAGCAGAGCCAGACGGTTGTTTTTAATATTTTCGTTTTCATCCATAACCATAACCCCGTCGAAGAATGCGCTGATGGATTCTTCCAGTGTGGAGATTACGGTTAATGCTTCGGCATACATGCGTTGCTGTACCTGATTTGCGATAGCGGTTTCTGCAAACTGAACATCGCTCCACAGCTGTTTTTCCACATCTTCTACCAGATATTCTTCGCTTACTTCGCTGCCTTCCGCCTTTTTCGCCAGATTGTTTGCACGGGTAAATGCAGTTAATACTTTTGCGAAGGTATCGGTTGCCTGCATTTTGTTCAGCGCTTCTGCGCGCAGCAGAGTTTCGGTCAGATTGTCGTAGCCGCAGGTTACAACTGCTTCGATTACGTCATAACGGAAGCCTTTGTCGTTGAGCACGTTGCGGATACGCTGTTCAAAGAATTCGTATACACGCTGGCACAGTGCATCTTTATCGCCAACGATTTCAGCAGGGTAGTTGTTGATAGCCTGTTCAATTAACGCAGTCAGACTAACCAGAACACCGCGGCCCAGAATCATGCTGCAGATACCTGCTGCCTGACGGCGCAGAGCGTATGGGTCCTGAGAACCGGTTGGTTCAATGCCGGCAGCAAAACAGCCAACGATGGTATCCATTTTATCGGCCATACTGCATACCAGGCCTTCAAAGGTCAGCGGAATTTCATCGTCTGCATTTTTTGGCATGTAGTGTTCTGCAATGGCTTTGGATGTCAGCGGATGTTCGCCCTGGGCAAATGCATATTTGTAACCCATGATACCCTGCAGTTCAGGGAATTCATATACCACGTTGCTCACCAGATCGGCTTTTGCCAGATAAGCAGCACGCATTGCACGTTCTTTTACATCTTCGCCTAACAGCAGCAGGTCGGAGATAACAGCGGCACCTTTCTGTACACGCTGCATTTTTTCATAAATGGTACCCAGTTTTTCCTGGAATACGATGGTTTTCAGTTTTTCTACGTTGTCAGCCAGATTGATTTTCAGGTCTTCATCGTAGAAGAATTTAGCATCGGCTAAACGTGCTTCCAGCACTTTTTCGTTGCCGGCCTGTACAATTTCCAGATGTTCCGCACCGCCGTTGCGTACAGTCACAAATTTTGGCAGCAGGTGATGGCCTTTCAGCACAGGGAAGTAACGCTGATGTTCTTTCATTGGGGTAATAACCAGTTCTTCCGGAATCATCAGATAGGCAGGGTTAAAGTTGCCCATCAGAGCAGTTGGATATTCTACCAGATATAATACTTCTTCCAGCAGGTCTTCATCAATCTGAACAGTGCCTTCTACTTCATCTGCCAGTTTCTGAATCTGTTCCAGAATCATTGCCTGGCGTCTGTTCTGGTCAGCGATAACATAATCGCTTTCCATGACGGTCAGATATTCTTCTGCACATGGGATAACCAGATGGTCGGTACCCAGATAACGATGACCGCGGGATACATTGCCGCTTGCAATATCTTCAATGGTGAATGGAACCACTTTATCACCGTGCAGAGCCACAATCCAGCGGATTGGACGAGCATAGCGCAGTTCCGTAAAGCCCCATCTCATTGGTTTCGGGAAGTGAATGCCGGTAACCAGCTGAGGCAGAAGAGCTGGCAGCACTTCAGAAGTGGCAACCCCGGCTGCTTTTTTGGTAGCAAACACATATAAACCGCCGTTTACTTCTTTCTGGTATAAGTCAGCCACATCCACACCCTGGCCGCGGGCAAAACCCATAGCCGCTTTGGTAGGATTGCCGTCGGCATCGTATGCCGCTTTTACTGCAGGGCCTTTTGCTTCTTCTTCTAAATCCTGCTGTTTATCGGCAATATTTTTTACCACCAGCGCAATACGGCGAGGGGTACCGTAAGTTACCACTTCATCATAGCTGATGCGCTGTTCATTTAACTGAGTTTCCGCCATCTGTTTCAGCTCAGCCAGAGCAGGCGGCATAAATTTTGCAGGGACTTCTTCCAGCCCGATTTCTAATAACAGATCGCTCATTATTCTTCCTCCTTCGCCTGATCCAGATTGAGTTTTGCACGCAGCTCGGCATCTTTAATCATTGGATAGCCCAGAGCTTCACGCTGTGCCACATATGCCTGTGCACACAGACGAGCCATGTTACGAACACGCGCAATGTAATGAGTACGTTCGGTAACACTGATGGCACCTCTGGCATCCAGCAGGTTGAATGTATGAGAACATTTTAATACATAGTCAAAAGCAGGCTGTACTAAACCAGCTTCCACTACACGGATTGCTTCTTTTTCGTAAGCATCAAAGAACATAAACAGCATATCGGTATCTGCTACTTTGAAGTTGTATTCGGAGTAATCCACTTCGTTCTGATGGAATACATCACGGTACTGTACATCGCCTACCCACTGGATATCGTAAACGCTGTCCACGCCCTGAATAAAGGTTGCCAGACGTTCCAGACCGTATGTGATTTCACCGCATACCGGTTTACAGTCAATACCGCCGCACTGCTGGAAATAGGTGAACTGGGTTACTTCCATACCGTCCAGCCATACTTCCCAGCCCAGGCCCCATGCGCCCAGAGTTGGAGATTCCCAGTTATCTTCTACGAAACGGATATCGTGTTCCAGAGTGTTGATACCCAGCGCTTCCAGACTCTGCAGGTATAACTCCTGAATGTTGTCTGGAGATGGTTTTAAAATAACCTGATACTGATAATAATGCTGCAGGCGGTTCGGGTTTTCCCCGTAGCGACCGTCGGCCGGACGGCGGCATGGTTCAATGTATGCCACGTTCCATGGTTCTGGCCCCAGCGCATGCAGGAAGGTGGCAGGGTTCATAGTGCCGGCCCCTTTTTCAATGTCATACGGCTGCAGAATAATGCAGCCCTGCTCGCCCCAGAACTTGTTCAATGTTAAAATCATTTCCTGAAAGTTCATTGCAATTTCACTCCTTGACTATAGTTCAGAAGCCTGTGCTGCTTCTGTGATTTCTGTATCTCTCTGAATCAGCGTTTGCGGCAAATAAAAAACTCCCGCCTCTGTCTGTTCGACAGGGACGAGAGATACAATTCCCGCGGTTCCACCCTGATTGACACAATGAACATCGTGCCCTCTTTGTGTATCCGGCTCCAGAGTGCCCTTCAACTGATTTCAGCACCGGGCTCACACCGCCCCCGGCTCGCTTCGGCATCCACACAGCCTACTCTTCTCTTTCAACGCCAGCAATATGAAAATTAATGCATATACTATACCATATTGCGCGTTATATGTCAATCTGCAAAATCCCCGCTATTCCCCATCAGTTTCACGCACCGGGGATTAAGTGGGGAATTGTAACGTATATTGGTTGAGCTGTTTTTTTAGAAAAGCCCCCAACCCCCCGCAAAATCAGTAAGAAGATATCTACATAGATAATCTATATCCAGTTCTGTATAGAATATAAACAATAATATATATCTAGCATTATTTTATGTGGGATTGGGGGTTTTTCTTCTGTAATACCTATGGTTAAGCTATTTTTTTGCCCCCCATTTCAGCCTCCGCAAACCTCCTTGCGGGGAACGCAGTGGAGACATTGATTGTATAAAGCCTATGGTTAAATTGTTTATTTCTCACATATATCTCACATACATAGGGTTGTAAATCTACATTTTCTATATTTTACTATCTAATAACATTCCATTCAATCCTATAATGGTAAATTTTGTATTCATCTTATATAACATCTTTTCAAAAACAAAAACAGTATCGACGCAGAATGATTCCGTTATCGATACTGCTGTTTTTTACGCTTTCAGCCGGTATATCCGGTGGCGGTGTGTGCCTTCTGCCACGATTAATTCATCGGCCAGCAGTTCTTTTAAAATCAGAATGACCCGGGCGGCAGATAAGCCGGTAATACCTCTGAAATCAGCATTGGTGCCGGTTACATGGTCGGTAAGATAGTCCATGATAATTTCTTTGTAAGTCATGCGGTTCTGCATGGCATCACCGGTGTAATCACCCAGTGAAAGGGTGATGGTGGTGCGGTTTGGGGCAAATAGTTCCTGCACAACGGGATCATCCCAGCCATGTTTTTCCCATGCATGATAAATATGCGGCATACCGCTGCCGGTGCCCCGGCCGATGCCGACCAGGTTAAACATTTTCAGCAGGGCCGCATTTCGCGGGTCGGAGATACCCCCGCTTTTTGCCTCCCGCAAGTCAATACGGAATGTCCCCGGGTTGGAAAACACAACAGCATTGGCTTTTTTGATTATTACAACGCCTCTTGAACCGTGATAATCGGCATGAATCAGTGCATTGGCAAGTGCTTCGCAAAGAGCGCTTTGAACCAGCGCATGATTTTCTCTGCCTGTGCATTCTCTGGACAGCCGGTTATATACGAGCTGATAAAAATCATAGAGATTGCCGCTCCAGTCACCCGATTCGGAACCAATACGTTCTGCTTCTTCCAGGCATCCATGTTCCTGATATTCCAGTACATACTGCGGATATACTTTCACAATCTCATCCTCACGGCCAAACATCAGAAGCCCTGCCGCTGTAGGATGAAGCGTTCCGTCAGAACTGCGCCCGGCTGCACCAAGCCGGTACAGAAATTCGGTATCGTTCAGCTCTTCCCATACATGCCCGGGCCTTTCCTCCTGCATCCGGCTGCGATAACGATGCACCGTATCATAATCCAGTGCTGAAAGTTCGGCCTGCGCCAGCACTTTCATATCCTGCGTGTGCACAGCTGCATCCCGCAGCATAGCCTGTACTTCCTCCCGGGTACATCGGTAATCGCCCTCTCCGTTTCGCCGATAGGTTCCGGTAAAAGGGTCCCCGTCTATGTACACCGGTTTGTCATAACGGCGGGCACGAGGCACATGAATCACAATCATGCGGTTCCCGTCAACGTCCCGAATGGTAACATCCTGCTCTGTCAGAATATTGGCACTTACTTTTTTCGGATTTTTCAGAATGGCAAAAAATTCGGCAACTAGCGCTTCCGGATTAGGCAGATTCACCACATGCAGCGATTTATCTCTATATTCCTCTACACCGAGCAGAAGAATACCGCCCATGGTGTTGGCAAAAGCCGAGTAGGTTTCCCACAGGCTTTTGGGCAGCCCTCCCAGCGATTTTTTCGCCTCGATGCGATTGTTCTCCCGGTACCTCTCGATATTGGATAAATCAATCATGTGCCATCCCCCTTTCTGAAACAATGTCTGCCGGATTGTGTTATTCGGTTAAAAGCCGGCTACAGGCTCTCTACATAGGCCAGCAGTTCTTTTCTGGTGCCTTTTTTACCTTCAAACTGTTTCTCTGCTTCCGGAGAGTCCTCATTCAGAAGCAGATAAAAATCCATCCCCAGTTCAGTTGCCGGATAATCTTTCACCAGACTGTCGCCAATCATCAGACATTCTGCCGGGTTCAGCTGGTATTTGCTGCAAATCTGTTCAAAATATTTTGCATTTGGTTTGCTGTAATTATAGGTTTCAAAACTGGTTACATCCAGCCATGGAATATCACTTAACCCACTCCAGCGAACTCGTTCATCGTTGGCAATGCGAGGCACAACCGGTGTGGTTGCCACCAGAAGCTGATAGCCTTTCTGATGCAATGTGCGTACAGCGTTCTGCATATCTTCATCCGGTACATAGGTATCCCCAATGTGGGTAAAGTCGGTCTGATAATACTGTGTGATAACCGGCTCGATTTCCGCTCTGGTTTTACCGCTTGCTTTTTCAAAGCCTTCCCAGAATACTTCCAGATTGGTGCGGCTGCCATTGCTCACTTTCATCATTTCAGCACCATAGCCCACCGCTTTTACTAAATCCTTGCCATAGCCCGGATAGCGCTGTTCTAAAAAGAGGACCATCCGTTTTAAATATTCTTTCTCAAATGCACTCTCGCCCATATTCAGCAATGTGCCGTCCATATCAAATAACACGGTCTTGATTGCCATTTTATACACCCCGTCTGATTTTTATCCATAGATTTGATGGTTTTCCAGTCTATTATATCACAGATTTGCCAGCACGCAATGCATGCTGCAGGTTCATTCGTTCTTTTTATGTTCACTATTCTTATGTATTCACTATTCTTAAAATTTCAGTACTTGACATTGCATAGTAGTTGGTATAACATATGACTTGTAAGGAGGTGGTGTTTTTGAATGCACAATTCAAAAAAGGCGTGCTGGAGATGGTCGTGCTGCTTTCCCTGGCCAGGAAGGATATGTACGGTTACGAAATCGTCAGCGAGGTTTCCAAAATTATCGAGGTAAATGAAGGTACCATCTATCCATTGTTAAAACGATTAACCAATGAGAAATTTTTTGAGACCTATCTGCGTGAATCTTCCGAAGGCCCACCGCGAAAATATTATCATCTCACCAAAGCCGGTGAAATGTATAAAGACGAATTAAAAAATGAATGGCTCCAGTTTAATGAGAGCGTTATGACCTTTATCAAGGAGTGTGATTCCCCATGACCAAAAAAGATTTTCTGAATTTTCTGGAACAGCGGCTCATGGTCCTGAACGACACAGAACGAGCCGATTTATTAAACGAATACGAAGAACATATCGAGATGAAAATGGCATCCGGTTTATCGGAAGAGGAAGCCATCGCAGGCTTCGGCGACCCGGAGGAACTGGTAAAAGAACTGCTGGATGCCTATCACTTAAACACGGACTATCAGCCGTCGGGCAGCCGCTCTGCCTCCCGCATCGCCTGGTATGTAAAAAGCTGCGCCCATTTTGTAAGCAGTATGTTTGACACACTGTTTCACTATAGCATACGTGATTTGTTTAAATTATTTCTGCAGGCCTGCTTTCTGGCAGCCTTCCTGGGCGTAATTCTGCTGGGCGGCGCCTTCCTAGGCTCCCTGCTGCACGGAACGTTCTGGCATCTGGGCTGGATTGGCCGCCTGTTTTATGATATGGTTGCTCTGTTTGCATGGATTATCTATATTGCACTGGCAATCTATCTGGTAATCTTCTTCATCAAGCGCTATATTCTGATTGATTACCAGCCGTTAGAACCGCCTGCTGGAAACAGTCAGCCAAAAGAGCTGTTCCGCATGGAAAACCTCCATCTGGACGAGCATTTTGACAATGCAAAAACCTATGCCGGCAATATGGCAGAGCAGACCGGCGAAGCCTTTGCCCGCATGAAACAGAAAGCAGCCGAAAGCCGTGAACTGCGCGCAGCAAGACGGGAAGGCCGGGAACCGGTAAAAGTTCCATTTCCGGATATCTCCCTCGGGGAACTTTGCATGAAAATCATTGTATTCTGCTGCCGGTTTATAGGCTTCTTCTTCCTGCTGATGGCGGGCTGTTCCGCATTGAGCCTTATTGCAGCATCCGCTGCCGGGCTTGTATTTGTTGTGATGGGGTATAAAATCATTGGCCCGTTTTTAATGCTTCTGGGCTGTGCGCTGTTATCCATCGTAATCACTGGACTGCTTCTGCAGTTTGTTTTTGGTATCGGAGGTGGCAAGCATGAAACTGTTTAAGAAAACATACCGCCTCTATTTTATTCTGACCATTCTGGGCATTGTGTGTATCGGGCTGGGTTGCGGCATCGCAGTATTTGAACTGAGCGAATACAAAACTGCCGACTATCGCTCTGTTTTATCCGATGCTTCTCTCCCGCAGCTCAAAAGCGAAGTCATCACTCTGGAGGCACCGCTTTCCGGCAGCGAACCGTTTAAACTGGATGCCACCCACTGGAATACAAAGGGCTACGATATCCAGTATGATAATTCGCTCACCGATAAAGTGATGATTGAGGTAACCGCACCGGAGGATATTTACAATATTTCTCTTCACCGGCCGGATATGCAGATGAACAACTATTATTATCTGGAATGTACTTCCAACGAATTCTCGCTGATGCGGCTTTCTCTGGAGCTGGCAAAACAGGGCTACATCCCGGAAAATTATCCCCCTGCCCGGCTAAAGCTGATTATGAGTGAAGCACAGGCGAAAAACTTTCAGTTAAACGAAATGCGGGATATCATCCAGTCTATGGAGAATACCCACTATGCCGAGGTGCAGGCTTATCAGGAACAGCACAACAAACAGATTACCGAGCTGACTGAACAAAACGAACAGCATATTCAAAATCTGTAGAATCAGTACGACGAGCAGATTGCAATGATGAATGAACAGCATGAGGAACAGCTGGAAGCTATTCGCCAGCAGTACGAAGACCAGCTGATGCAGAAAAACGAGGAAATCGAAAATCTGAACCAGCAGCTGAATAATGTTCGCAACTCGTTGCAGTAAACCTGTATAACCCACTCTTCACAGATGGCCGTATGTTTTTATTACATGCGGTTATCTGTTTTTTTATAACATGCTGCAAACAATATATTACAATGTTTTATCTTCAGCGAATATCCCCTGTAAACACTTGACAAACGGCTCTGAATCAAGTATTGTAGCAAAGGACTATTTACTATTTATTTTAAACGATTAGGAGATTTCACTCATGACTGATTTTTTATCGGAACTGTTTAAAGTCATTATCATCGGTATCGTAGAAGGGATTACCGAATGGCTTCCGGTTTCCAGCACCGGGCATATGATTCTGGTGGAGGCGTTTCTACCGCTGAATGTATCGGCCGAATTCATGGAAATGTTCAATGTGGTGATTCAGCTTGGGGCTATTATGGCGGTTGTGGTTCTGTATTTTCACAAACTCTGGCCGTTCCAGCGCAAGGTGCACGGCTTCCAGGGCTGGATTAAACGGGATGTATGGGATTTATGGATTAAGGTTATCATCGCTGTGATTCCGGCAGCTGTTATCGGGATTCCGCTGGATGACTGGTTCACCGAACATTTCCACAACTATCAGGTTGTTTCGCTGATGCTGATTATCTACGGGATTCTGTTTATCATAGTGGAAAACTACAACAAACACCGCACTCCAACGATTACCAGCTTCTCGCAGATGAGCTGGAAAATGGCGCTGGCTATCGGTGCATTCCAGGTGTTATCGCTGATTCCAGGTACTTCCCGCTCCGGTTCCACCATTTTAGGGGCGCTGCTGTTAGGCAACTCCCGCTTTATTGCCGCTGAGTTCAGCTTCTATCTGGCCATTCCGGTTATGTTCGGCGCAAGCCTGCTGAAACTGCTGAAATTCGGCTTTGCCTTCACCATGGCGGAAACTATTATTCTGATTACCGGTATGCTGGTGGCTTTTGTGGTATCCATTCTGGCTATCAAATTCCTAATGAGCTACATCAAGAAAAACGACTTCAAAGCCTTCGGTTATTATCGTATCGTACTGGGGATTCTGGTACTGGGGTATTTTAACTTTATTGCGTAAGAACATAAAAAGAGCTGTTTATCTGACACGACATCTGATAAACAGCTCTTTTTTATTTTGAAATAAAGCAGCAACAGGCAGTTTGCTCGACGGCTTTCCCTCAGTTCCTCGGACATTTCCTCGACTGTTCACTTTAGCCGGACTTAACGTCCGTCTCAGTTGAACAGTCATCGTCAAAGTCCGCCTCAATTCGGAAGGCGCCGCTCGCAATACTGCCTGTTCTGCTTTTGTGTTGATGCATCTACTAATTTCTATCAAAGCCAAGGCGCAGGAAAATTTTCGTAGAACAAGGCGGCTTTCAAATTTGTGAAGCGCCGCGTACTAAAACGTAGGCAAGCAAGCAAATTTGAAAACAACGCAGTTATACGGAAATTTTACAAGCCTTATCTTCTTGATGGGGCGGTATGGATACTGTGCCCTGCTGCCGCTTCAACTGCTTCGGTAATCCCTTCACAGAAGGTTGGATGCGGACGCATGGTGCGGGCAAGCTGTTCTCTTGTCAGACCCAGAGAAACGGCAGTTACCAGCTCGGTAATTAAATCGGTTGCACGGGCACACATCAGCTGTGCACCAACAATTACATCGGTTTCTTTATCGAATACTACTTTGATAAAGCCTCTGTCCTGCATTTCGATAACTGTTTTTGCATTGCCGTTCATCACATATTTGCCGGTTACCACTTCACGGCCCAGTTTTTTGGCCTCATCTGCAGTGATACCAACGGATGCAATTTCCGGTGTGGTGTATACGCAGGATGGCACCAGTTCGTGATTCACGGTCGCCTGCTCCATACCGCTGATAAATTCAACAGCTGCGATACCCTGTGCTTCGGCTGCATGGGCCAGCTGCATACGGCCAGTCACATCGCCCACAGCGCAGATGGTTGGCACCGATGTACGGAATTTTTCATCCACCTGGATAAAGCCGCGCTCGTTCTGCTCTACGGAGAATCCGTCAGCAAACAGCCCTGCTGTGCAAGGTTTACGTCCTACGCTGATTAATACTACATCGGCCTCTGCGGTCTGTTCCCCTTTTTTATCAGTAAAGTGACACATGAGCCCGCCATCGGTTTTGCTGATTTCATTTACCATAGCGGAGGTGAACACAGTCACGCCCCGTTTTTTCAGAATCATAGAGAGGTTCTGGGAAATTTCGCGGTCCATTGGCGGAAGAATTTTTTCTGCAGCTTCCACGATGGTCACCTGTTTTCCCAGAGAAGCATAAATGGATGCCATTTCCACACCGATAACACCGCCGCCGATAATCAACAGGCGTTCGCAGTTGACGCCGGCTTCTTCCAGCATGGCATCGCTGGTTACTACACCCGGTAAATCAGCGCCTTTAATCGGAGGCACTGCCGGTACCGAACCAGATGCAATCAGAATATGCCCGGCTGTCAGTGTTTCTTCACCGGCCAGAACGGTATTGCCGTCCACAATTTTTCCGGCAGCCTGATACACATCCACTTTGTTGGCTTTCAACAGCTGCCCGATGCCGTCACGCAGCTGCGCTACCACATCGTTTTTGCGCTGATGGATTTTTTCAAAATCATATCCGGTTTCCCCAAACTGCAGACCCAGTGCCTCACCTTCCCCGGCTTCCCGGTACAGATTAGCGGTATGCATCAGGGTTTTCGTAGGGATGCAGCCTCTGTTCAGGCAGGTACCGCCCAGTTCCCGTTTTTCTACTAATGCTGTTTTCATGCCCAGCTGGCTGGCACGGATTGCCGATACATAACCACCCGGGCCGCCGCCGATAACAATCAGATCATATTGCATGACAGCAATTCCTCCATTCGTTTTTTATATTTCGAAATGCATTCTTTAAAAAAGCCGCTGAAATCAGCAGTTGCCATTTCAGCGGCTTATCATGTTTATATATTCTGTTCCAGCAGATAAGCGGATAAATCGGCAATTTCCTGCCGTCCGGCCAGAGGGGCCAGCCGCTCTGCCATAGCTTTGCTGCTGAATGTACAGTCTTTCAGCGCATCCTTCAGCCATTGTGCCAGAGAGGCATCCATAGCATCAGAATACACCTGCAGCTGTCGGATTTTTCCGCCGTTGGCCTCGCACTGCAGCTGAATCTCACCCCACGGAAACCGGTGCTCCAGTTCCCATGTAAACGGGATATTCCGTCCAAAACGAAATTCGTCCGATGCATAATGCTGCCGGTACATCTCCACCTGATTGCGGTCGATGGCTGTTTTTGGCCACACAGTCGCTTTTGCACCGTATACCAGTCCCATAGCGTCAATCAGTGCCTGTTTCAGCTGCGAGATGGTTAAACCGGGCTTTAACTCAGTCAGATTGACAACTCTTGCCTGCACCGATGCAACGCCTTTGCTTTTCAGCTTGCTGGCGGATACCTGCAGATATTTTCCAAGCTGCTCCCGGTCAACCTGCACCATCAGCGTTCCATGATGATAACAGCGGTCACCGGTTTCATAAAAAGCATTGCCGGAAAATTTTCGCCCGTCGGCATGTAAATCATTACGACCGCTTTTTTCCGCCTGGATTCCCAGAAGCTCCAGCGCTTTTAAAATAACATCCAGCTGGCGGGAAATATCGTAATCTGCTTTATGAATCAGGAAGGTAAAGTTCAGATTCCCCAGGTCATGGTATACAGCGCCGCCACCCGACAGTCTGCGGGCAAGTCTTCCGCCGTCATCGGCCAGCTGCTGCACTCTGCATTCTTTCCATGCATTCTGATTTTTTCCGATAACCACCGTATGCCGGTTCTGCCAGAGGTACAGAATACAACCGCCATCCGGCACCGTTTCCATCAAATGCTGTTCCAGCGCCAGATTTTCAAAGGGGTCTGTTCCTTCCTGCAGATAATAGAATGTCTGGTGAATCATCGCCTTCCCTCCCTTCTTTTTATTATTTTCCGGTTATGCCTGTTCCCACTGGTAACGCAGTACCGGCTGACGAGCTGCTAATACTTCGTCTGGACGCTTAATCTGTGCATGATGCGGTGCATGATGCATTTCTTCGCCGTTTTCGCAAGCCATCTGATACAGCTGACGCATTACCGCGATGGCTTCGTCCAGTGTTTCACGGGATTCGGTTTCGGTTGGTTCAAACATCAGCGCTTCATGTACAATTAACGGGAAGTACATGGTCGGCGGATGAATATCGTGGTCAATCAGAGATTTTGCCACATCCAGAGCCGATACACCGGTTTCTTTTTTCAGTTCTTCCAGAGTCAGTACAAATTCATGCATGCAGTGGTCACCGGCATACGCTACCGGATATACATCTTTCAGACCATGCATCATGTAGTTGGCATTTAACACAGCACCCTCGCAGGCATTTCGAATGCCTTCCGCACCCAGTGTCAGCATGTAGGTCATAGCTTTCAGCACTACCAGGAAGTTGCCGTAGAATGCTTTCAGCTGCAGTCTGCCTTCGGTGCCGTCCTGCCCGTTCTGAATTGCAGAAGCAGGCAGATAAGGAGCCAGAATCGCCTTGCATGCAACCGGACCACTGCCAGGACCGCCACCGCCGTGCGGTGTTGCAAACGTTTTATGCAGGTTCAGATGAACCACATCAAAACCCATATCACCAGGGCGAACTACACCCATGATAGCGTTAAAGTTTGCGCCGTCATAGTAGTTCAGACCGCCTGCCTGATGGATAATCTCGGTGATTTCTAAAATATTCGGGTCAAAAATTCCGACAGTATTCGGATTGGTCAGCATTAAACCGGCGGTATCTTCACCAACACTGGCACGCAGCGCATCTAAATCTACACAGCCGTGTTCGTTGGATGGAATGGTCACAACAGTAAACCCTGCCATAACAGCACTTGCCGGGTTAGTACCATGTGCCGCATCCGGAATAATGATTTTTTTACGGTTAAAGTCGCCATTTGCTTCATGATACGCTTTCATCAGAAGCAGACCGGTAAATTCGCCATGCGCACCGGCTGCAGGCTGGAAGGTGATATCGTCCATGCCGGTTGCTTCGCACAGATACTGTTTTGCTGTATCCAGAACCTGTTTGCAGCCCAGCACGGTATCGGCAGGCTGTAATGGATGGATGCCGGTAAAGCCAGGCAGAGCCGCCATTTCTTCATCAATTCTCGGATTGTATTTCATGGTACAGGAGCCCAGAGGATAAAAACCATCGTTCACACCGTGCGCCCGTTTTGCCAGCGCTGTATAGTGACGGCTGATTTCGGTTTCAGATAATTCCGGTAACCGCAGTGCCTCTTCACGCTGTAATTCTTCCGGCAGAGCTACCTCCGGCACATCACAGGCCGGCAGCAGCACACTGCCTCTTCCCTGTCTGCTTTTTTCAAAAATCAGTTGCATGCTGCACACACCTCCCTGATGATGGCTGCTGCTTTGTCAAGCTGCGCTTTGCTTACTACTTCGGTTACACACCACAGTACGCCGTCTTTTACCGGCAGACCGCCTAAAATATCTTTTTCCGCCAGTGCATCCAGCACTTTTTCTGCTGGAACCGGCAGGGTAGTTACAAATTCATGGAACCATGCACCCTGGTTCTGTACGGTTACGCCAGGGACAGCAGCCAGCAGATCTGCAAAATAATGTGCTTTGCTCATAGACTGGCCTGCAGCCTGTTTTACACCTTCAGGCCCCATGGTACTCATATAAACAGCGGCTGTTAACGCACACAGCGCCTGGTTGGAGCAAACATTGCTGGATGCTTTCTCACGGCGGATGTGCTGTTCACGAGCCTGTAAGGTTAATACATAGGCACGGTTGCCATCGGCATCTTTGGTTTCCCCAACGATACGGCCAGGCAGTTTGCGGGTCATGGCAGAGGTTGCCGCCATAAAGCCCAGGTATGGACCGCCGTATGCCAGAGGCATACCCAGCGGCTGGCCTTCGCCTACAGCGATATCAGCACCGCATGCAGCCGGTGTTTTCATCAGAGCCAGAGCCATCGGGTTGCAGCCCATGATATATTTGGCACCGCCATTGTGAACCACTTCGCCTAATGCAGTACAGTCCTCAAAATTTCCGTAGAAGTTCGGCTGCTGTACATAGAAGCAGCAAACATCAGAAGTCACAGCCTCTGCCAGCGCCTCCATATCGGTACGGCCGTCTTTTTCCGGCACCATGCGCATTTCAAAACCGGCACCGTAGCAATACGTGCGGATGGTAGCCACCACATCCGGATGAGTGGTAGCCGATACCAGTGCAACAGAACGCTTGCGGTCACGGCACATTGCCACAGCTTCCGCAGCTGCCGATGCACCATCATACATGCTGGCATTGGATGCATCCATACCGGTCAGTTCACAGATCATAGTCTGGTATTCAAAGATAGACTGCAGAATCCCCTGGCTCATTTCAGCCTGATACGGGGTGTATGCGGTCACAAATTCCTCTTTGGAGGTAATGTATTTTACAATCGATGGAATGTAGTGCTGATACGCACCAGCACCGCGCAGAACAGTGCCGAACACTTTATTCAGACGGCTCATGCCTTCTACTTCTCTGCGCACTTCCAGTTCGGATTTGCCGGATGGCAGATTTAACGGTTCTTTTAACAGAACCGATTCCGGAACATCCGCAAAAAACGCTGCCGGCGATTCCGCACCGATGGCAGACAGCATTGCCTGCTGTTCCTCTCTGGTAGATGGAATGTAATGTCCCATAATTATTCTCCCTGTGCAATAAATGCTTCGTATTCTGCTGCGCTCAGCAGTTCTTCGCTGCCGCTTACGCTTTCTACTTTAATCAGCCATGCTTCATATGGCTGTTCGTTGATTAACTGAGGAGCATCTAATAACTCTTCGTTTACTTCTGCTACCACACCGCTTACAGGGCAGAATACATCCGATACAGCTTTTACGGATTCCACATCGCCCAGAGGTTCGCCAGCGGTTACATCATCACCGGCTGCAGGCAGATTTACAAATACCAGATCGCCCAGCTCCTGCTGTGCATAGTCAGTTAAACCTACTGTTACAGTACCGTCAGCGTTTTCCAGTACCCATTCATGAGATTTTGTGTATTTCAGATTTTCTAAAGTTGCCATAATAAATTCCTCCAAATTGATTTTAATTATTTTTTATTTTTTAGGACGTTTATAAAATGGAAGTGCAATTACTTCTGCCGTTACTTTGCGGCCGCGAATTTCAATTTCCACTTCTGTGCCGATTTCACCGTACGCTTTATCCACCAGTGCCATTGCTACCGGCATCCCGATGAACGGACAGTGGGTGCCGGATGTCGTCATACCAATCTGCTGGTCGCCCACAAATACCGGGCAGTGTTCACGGGCAATGCCGCGGCCTGTTACTTTTAAGCCAACGCGGCAGCGGGATGGTTCCCCTGCAGCCACCAGAGCATCTTTGCCGATGAAATCCTCTTTGTCCAGTTTTACAAAGAAGCCTAAATCGGTTTCCAGCGGTGTTACAGTATCATCCATTTCATGACCGTACAGAGGCATTGCTGCTTCCAGACGCAGTGTATCACGAGCACCTAAACCGCAAGGAATCATGTCAAATTCCTTCCCGGTTTCCAGAAGCAGATCCCATAATTTCGGGCCGTCTTCCGCAGCGCAGTACAGTTCATAGCCCAGTTCGCCGGTATAGCCGGTGCGGGAAATCAGGCATTTGATGCCTTTTACATCGGCTTCCTGTACGAAACTGTAGTATTTTTTTGGAATCTGTTCATCAGCCACCAGACTTGCCAGCATTGGCACCGCATTTGGCCCCTGCAGTGCAACCTGTGCAACCGATTCCGAAATATCTTCAAATTTTACATCACCGGATAAGTGGCTGGAAATCCACGCCGCATCCTTATCCTTATTAGATGCGTTTACTACCAGCAGATATGCGTTGTCGTTCACTTTGTAAACCAGAATATCGTCCACTACACCGCCCTGTTCGTTGCACATCGGGCTGTAACGCACCTGGCCGTCGTACATGCCGCTGCAGTCATTGGTAGTCACCATCTGCACATTTTTCAGTGCATCCGGACCGGTCAGCACAATTTCGCCCATGTGGGAAACATCAAACAGACCGCAGGCAGTACGCACTGCCATATGTTCCTTGATTACACCTGTTTCATACTGTACCGGCAGCAGATAACCGCCAAACGGCACAATTTTGCCGTTTGCTGCCACATGGCAGTCATACAGCGGAGTTTTTTTCTCCATATTCATTCCTCCTCCAGTTTTCCCAAGCCGCTGCATACAGCCATTGCTTGTGAAAAAAATAATAAGTATAAAAAAAACAGAGGCACAAGAACTATGATAACGCATTATCACAATTCTTATGCCTCTGTGCCTTTACCTGAAAGATTCTCTTTGAACGCCTCTATATCATATTTATGCAGCATTCACAGATTGCTTCGTCGGTGCAATTAATTTGCTTTCCAGAGTCCCGTCAGAATCCAGTCCTTTTGCCTGAGAGTTTTCGCTCTTGCACCTTCGGCGATGTGCATACAGATTTCTCCGCCACATGCTCTCCCAGATTCCTCAACCGGGCAGTATTCCCTTGTCTGCAATTAGTATACGCATTCCTGTTTTTGTTGTCAACGCTTCTATCCGAAATACAATAAAAAAACATTGTCCATGGTATGTATACATTAGTCTCTTATAGAATCTATATCAGTATATAAAAAAACTATCACAAAGAGTTAACATACAAAAAGAGCCGGGGATTTCTCCTCGGCTCCTGACATCTTAGCGACGTACTTCTTTGATTCTTGCAGCTTTCCCGAAGCGTTCTCTCATGTAGTACAGTTTTGCACGTCTTACTTTACCGTGACGAACTACTGTAATTTTGTCCACGCGTGGGGAATGGATTGGGAAACATCTTTCTACAGCTACGCCGTAAGCTACACGACGTACAGTAAATGTTTCGCTTAAGCCTGTGCCGCGACGTTTGATTACAACGCCTTCGAACGCCTGAATACGTTCTTTGTTACCTTCAACTACCTTTACGTCAACACGTACTGTGTCACCAGGTCTGAAGTCTGGGATATCAGATCTTAACTGTTCCTGTTCAATACTTCTAATAATATTATTCATCTTTTTTTCCTCCTTCCCGCTAGACGTTCTTAACTTAGCTCATCTAAGACAGCGGACCGTCCTTCTCAAAACACAAGTAGTATACCAGAATCTCAACGGGGAGGCAAGCATCCTTTTTGCTTTATTCAATTTAGAAAATTTATCTGTTCTATTATTAAAACTTTTCATATGTTATCTATGTACCGGCCGCATTCAGGCGGCCTTCTAAAGGATACACCATCACACTCAGCATGTCCACGGAGCCATATCCACCGGCACAAAATATCCCCGGTTATGCTGGCATACAGGGCACTGCTCCGGCACCTGTTTCCCCTTGTGCAGATGTCCGCAGTTTAAACACATCCACACATCCTCTCCGGCTGCCGCAAACAGCTGCCCCTGTTCCACCAGTTTTGCAATGTGCTGAAACCGCATGGCATGGTTTTGTTCCACCTGGGCAATCATACGGAAAGAGGCCGCCACCGGAAGGAACCCTTCCTCCTCCGCCACCTTTGCAAAAGCGGGATAAACATCCTCAAACTCCTCCATTTCATTGTGATGAGCCATATGCAGCAGGTCAAGCAGATTATCGGCAGCATCCACCGGGTAAGTGCCATCTACTGTGATGTTATGCCCGGCAAGCCCTGCCAGATGGTCGTAAAATACTTTGGCATGGGCCCGTTCCTGTTCGGCAGTAAACTCAAAAATTTCGGATAACACATACAGGTTGGACTCTTTTGCCTGCTCGGCAGCAAATGTATAGCGATTGCGAGCCTGACTCTCACCGGCAAAGGCTTTCATCAGGTTTTCCTTTGTTCTGCTGTTTTGAAATTCTGCTGTCATTGTAAAAACCTCCTTATATATCAGGACATATTGTCCTCTTCCTGTTATTAGTATGTCGGATTATACAATATTATATTCGGCATTTTCTGCCCGCTGCCGAATTCTGATTGACGAATTTTCTCATTTAAGATAAGATGTAAGTAGCATTTTCAGAAAGAAGGGATCATATGCCTGAACAGGAACATAAAATGCTGACCTGGCTAAATGAGATTCAGCAGTACCACCTGCCGCGCTGGGAAGAGCTGCCGGATATCGAATTATATATGGATCAGGTTATCACACTGATTGAACGGTACCTGTCTCCTCTGGTGGGGCAGTATGACAATAAAGTTATCACACCGGCCATGATTAACAACTATGTAAAATTAAACATCATGCCGAAACCGGTCAAAAAACGCTATGAGCGGGAACATCTGGCTTATCTGATTGTTATCACGATTTTAAAACAGGTGCTTCTGATTACCGAAGTGCAGGAGGGCATTTTCCTGCAGTCTAAACTCTGCAGTATTCCGGAAGCCTATAATCTGTTCTGCGACATGCAGGAGAAAGCTCTGGGCGAAATGGCAGAAACCTATAAATGTGCTTACTCCAGAAAACAGCTGGAACCATTTGAACAGGTCAGTCTGGATTCCATGGGACTTTATATGGCATGTACCTCTTTTGCAGGTAAAACCTTTGCCGAAAAAATTATTTTTACCCGTCATGAAGACCGCGCAGCAATCATCACTGAAACCATGTAAGCTTATAGAATCTGCTATTGACATATATGTACGAAACCTCGTTTCCCGCTGTGGAAACGGGGTTTTCTATTCTTTAACAGCTAATACTGCAACAGCTCTCTATTATTCATTTCTTATAATTATATTATACGATTCTATTATGCTTTCAGTTTTTAGCCTTCCAAATAGTTGACAGCAGTAATTATAGCATGCTATTATAAAATCAGATTATAAATTACCATCGCTATATTTTATATATTATGCAGGGAGATGATTCTATGGCTTTACTGGCAAACATACTGTTAACCATCTTGTTTGTACTGTTTCCGGCACTGATTATCTGGCTCAGCGGTCGTGTCAAACTGATTGAAAAACTTGGCGTTGTAATCGTATGTTATCTGTGCGGTATGATTCTGGGCAACTCCGGATTGCTGCCGGAAAGTTTCCGTGTCGTGCAAACCAATCTGCAAGATATCAGCGTCTGTCTGGCACTGCCGTTTGTACTTTTCTCACTTGACTTTAAAAAATGGCTTAAAACTGCCCGAAGCGCCATTGTCAGCATGCTGCTGGCAATCGTATCTTTAGCCGTTATGGTGCTGGTACTGCATTTACTGTTCTTCCGCATTGACCCGAACACCGCCAGCTATGCCGGGCTTTCCATGGGCGTATACACCGGCGGCACACCAAATATCGCCTCTATTAAAACGGCCATTGGTGTGGACGAGGAAACTTTTATTCTGTTCACCACTTATGATGCCGTTTTAGGGATGGCCTATATTCTGTTTGTGACCTCCGTTGCACAGAAATTCTTCCAGAAGGTATTCAAACTGCGTCCGTACAGTGCGGAACTGAAAGAACAGATTAGCGTATCAAAAGAGGAATACGATGACTCCTATCAGGGGATTTTTGAGCCGGCTGTATTCAAAAAACTGTGTCTGGCATTTCTGCTGTCCGCCGTGATTCTGGGCATCTCTTTTGTGGCAGGGCTTCAGGTGCCCGGTTACGAAACCGCCATCACCATTCTCTGTATCACAACAATCTCAATTATCTGCTCATTTATTGAACCGATTCGCAATATTAAAAAAACTACACCGGCCGGTATGTACATTATTTATGTTTTCTGCTTTACCGTTGCCACCATGGCTGATTTCAGCAAACTCATCAACCTGAACTGGGTAATCGTGCTGTTTATCGTTATCGCCATGTTCGGCTCCATGACGCTGCACGCTATTCTGTGCCGTCTGGCCGGTATCGATTCGGATACCATGATTATTACATCTGTATCGGCAATCTGTTCGCCGCCGTTTGTGCCCGTTGCCGCCGATGCACTGAAAAACCGTGCTGTTATGGTATCAGGGCTTGCCACCGGGATTATCGGCTATGCCATCGGTAACTATCTGGGAATTCTGGTCTATACCATATTCCAGCACTTCCCGTTCTAATACCCGACATTATTTTATCGTTTCCTAAAAGGAGGAGTTTCTATGAGCAACTACGCACCACAGCAGGGGCGTCCATATGAGGAGATTCTGGCTCAGCTGGACAGTTTCGGCGCTGACGACCCCAACTATAAAGATGCAAAAACATGGAGTCTGGTTTATTACAAAGACGAGGCCTATACACAGTTTCTGGCCGAAGCCTATGCTAAATATTTCTCAGCCAACGGGCTGAATCCGACAGCCTTTAAAAGCCTGAAACGCTTTGAAAAAGAAATTCTCGGCTTCACCGCCGAACTGCTGCATGTGGATGAAAACGCCTGCGGCGTTGTAACATCCTGCGGCACCGAAAGCTGTATGCTGGCCGTTAAAACCTATCGGGATTTAGGCCGCACGAAGGGCATCCGCAAACCGGAAATGATTATCCCGGAAACTGCCCACGTCGCATGGGACAAAGGGGCTGCCTATTTTAATGTAAAAATCCGCCGTGCACCGCTGGCCGACAACTGGGGCGTTGACGTGGAAGCCGTAAAAAAAATGATTAACAAAAACACCATTATGATTCTGGGCGGTGCTCCCGAATATCCGCACGGCATCATTGACCCTATTGAAGAACTGGGTGCTCTGGCAAAAGAACATAATATCCCGTTCCATGTAGATGCCTGCGTAGGCGGCTATATCCTGCCGTTTATTGAAAAGGCCGGTTACAGTGTATCGGTTTGGGATTTCCGCGTAGAAGGCGTAACCTCCATGTCCGCCGATATTCATAAATACGGATTTGCAGCAAAAGGCGCATCCTGTATCCTGTACCGCAATATGGACTATTTCAAGCATCAGGTATTTGTGCACGAAACCTGGCCGGGCGGCGTGTTTGCCTCCCCTGCCTTTCTGGGCACACGGCCGGGCGGTGCTTATGCGGCTGCATGGGCAGCCATTCAGGCCAATGGTATCGAAGGCTATACCGAACTGGCCCGCCGCACCATGGACGCCACCAATCGGCTGAAAGAAGGCATTAAAGCTATGGGCTGCTTTGAAATCATCGGCAGTCCGGTTGCCAGTCTGTTCGCCTACCGCTCCATCGACAAACGGGTGAACGCTTTCGCCGTTGGCGATGTGATGGAACAGAAAGGCTGGCATATCGACCGGCTTCAGCATCCGGATGCACTGCACGCCATGGTAACCGCCTCCCACGATAAAGTGGTGGATCAGTATCTGGCTGATTTAAAAGATGCCGTGGAAATTGTAAAAGCTCATCCTGAACTGATTGATGAAGGACAGGCTGCTACCTACGGTATGATTTCCCACATTCCACTGCGAGGCGTTGTGCGCCAGCAGGTGCTGGACATGTTTGCCAGCTCCTATCAGCTCAGCGCCAAAGAACTGGATTTGTCTGACAGCAGTGCCATGACACCTGGCGGCAAAGGCAAAGCCGTTCTCGACCGGCTCATCAGCCTGTATGTGCGCAAGCAGTCCCAGCGTAAAAACCAGCAGGCTGCGGCAGGCTCTGCACAGCCATCTCTGCCGGTAAAAGCATCGGCACTTAAAACACTGCGCCACAACCCGGTCACAGCTGCAGTGCAGAAACTGCGAAACCGCAAATAAAATAACCATTATACAAGCAATGCCTGACAGAACAAATCTGTCAGGCATTCTCTGTTTTTCGGTATTCTTACTGTCCGCTTACAGTATTGACCCTGCGGCCAGAAAGCCGATGGTCAGCACCAGTACAATGGCTACCAGCCCGATAACATACCGAAGCCATCGGTCATACGGGATATGCGCCACTGCCAGAGCACCCATCACAACGGCACTGGTCGGCGTTAAGAGATTTACCAGCCCGGAAGCTGACTGAAAGGCAGTGATAATCAGCGCACTGCTGATATTGGTGAACTCGCCCAGAGGCACCATAATCGGGATAGACAGTGTTGCCAGCCCGGAACTGGACGGAATCAGAAACGACAGCGGCAGATACAGAAGGTAAGTCAGCACGATAAACAGCACCGAGCTGGCACCTGCCAGCGCCTGTTCCCCCCAGTTTAAAATGGTATCGGTAATAAAACCCGAGTTCATAATTACCGTGATGCCCCGGGAGATAGCGATGATAAAGGCAACCCCCAGCAGTTCTGATGCGCCCTGCACAAAACCTTCAATCAGCTCCTGCTCCTTCATGCGCACTGCCAGCCCGGCAATAATGCCCGCCACCAGAAACAGCGCCGATAATTCCGTAAAGTACCAGCCCAGCGTCGGCAAAAAGGTGATGCCTAAATCATTGAACGGAATCACCGAGTAAATCATCAGCAGGAATGTACCGGCAAAAATAATCAGTGCCAGTTTGCGCTTGCCCGTCAGTTCCATGCCCTCCTGGTCGTCCCAGTTGATAGCAAACCGCTTGCGGTTTTCCTCATACTGGCTGGCTACAATCGATGCCTGCGGATTGGCGTGTACCTTTGCCGCATAGCGCATTACATAGGTAATGGCAACAGCCTCCAGTATCAGCAGCATCAGCAACCTTAAAAACAGCCCGTCACCCAGCGAGATTCCGGCAAAACCGGAGGCAATGCCGGTGGCAAAAGGGTTTACCGTGGAACACAGCGTGCCGATACCGGCCCCCAGCATAATAACCGACACCGCGGTGATAGAATCGTATCCGGCGGCGATAAACACCGGCAGCAAGAGCGGATAAAAGGCCATGGTTTCCTCCCACATGCCGAAGCTGGTACCGCCCAGCCCGAATAAAATCATCAGGATGGGAATCATGAATTTCTCACGGCCGTTTAACAGCCGGATAACCCGTGCAATGCCGGCATTGATGGCACCGGTTTTCATAATAACGCCCAGAAATCCACCCACCATCAGAATGAACAACGCAATCTCCACCGCCTCGTAGAAGCCGTGAAAGGATGCAAGCATTACATCAAAAATGCTCTGTGCGTTGGAATCCACCCGGTGGTAGGTTCCGGCAATGGGCTGCGCCACATCGCCGTTTTGTGTGTACTCGTACTGCCCGGCAGGAATCACCCAGGTGAGAAGCATCATAATCAGGATAATGCCAAACAGAATGGTGTATGCACTAGGCATCCGAAAGGTTCTGCTTTTCATCGGCATCACCCCTCAATCACGGTGCCGGTACGGCCTGCCAGCGCATCTTCCGCCTTATACAGCGAGGTGATAATGGCTTTGCGCCCCGGCTTTGAGTGTGCAAACCGGATAGCAGCCTGCATCTTTGGAAGCATGCTGCCCGGTGCAAAATGGCCCTCGTTCACATACTGCTTTGCCTCTTCCACCGTAATGGCACCCAGCGCTTTCTGATTCGGCTGGTTAAAGTTGAGACAGACCTGTTCCACCTCGGTCAGAATCATCAGGATATCGGCCGACATCCCCTCTGCCAGCCGTTCTGCCGCCAGATCCTTATCGATTACCGCCGCCACACCGCGCAGCGAGCCGTCGGCATTGCGCACCACAGGAATGCCGCCCCCGCCGCAGGTTACCGTGATGGTGCTGTCCCACAGGGTTTTGATGGTATCGATTTCTACAATATCCAGAGGTTCCGGCGAGGCCACCACACGGCGCCAGCCTCTGCCCGCATCCTCTTTCATCACATAGCCTTTTTCCTTTTCCAGAGCCTTTGCCTCCTGCTCGGTATAAAACGGGCCGATTGGCTTGGATGGATTGGAAAAAGCAGGGTCATTCTCATCCACCACCATCTGGGTAATCACCGTAACCACCGGCAGATGGCGATTGCGTTTTTCCAGCGATTTGCGCAGCGCCTGCTGAATATGATAGCCGATATACCCCTGGCTCATAGCGCCGCATACATCAAAAGGCAGAGCCGGTGTTACATGGCTGGCCGCTTCCGTTGCCAGCAGAATACGACCCACCTGCGGCCCGTTGCCGTGCACAATGGCCAGTTCATAGCCGCTGGCGCTCAACTGTGCAATATATTCGCTGGTCTTCGCCACCACATTCATCTGCGACTGGGAGGTGGGCGGCAGACCCTTTTCCTCCAGCGCATTGCCGCCCAGCGCAATTACTACTTTAATCGGCTGTGCCATAAAATCACTCCTTTTTTATAATTCGTTCAACACTCAAGACGCAGTTATTTTTTCGTATCGCAAGGCAACAAAGCGATACGGAAAAAGAACCAGCCCTAAATAGTGGCTACCATGACTGCTTTGATCGTATGCATTCTATTTTCTGCCTCGTCAAATACAACCGAGTGCGGGCCGCGGAACACCTCATCGGTCACTTCACGGATATCGATGCCTTTTGCATTCCACTCGGCCGCCATTTTGGTGTTGAAATCATGGAACGATGGCAGACAGTGCAGATACAGCACATTTGGATTTTTTGTCATCTTCAGCACGTCCTCCGTAATACGGTATGGAGTCAGCAGTTTTACACGCTCCGGAATCAGGTCTTCCTCGCCCATGGATGCCCAGATATCACCGTAGATTACATCAGCACCTTCCACCGCTTTCATATCATCGGTAATCTCAATTTTTGCACCGGTCTGGGCAGCTACTTTCTGTACTTCCTGCATCACGGTTTTATCAATACCGTCAATCAGACTCTTCGGCCCGATACCTACAAAGTGCATACCCATTTTGGCACAGCCGTACATCCAGGCATAGCACATGTTATTGCGTACATCGCCCGGGAATACCACCTTCACTTTGTTCAGAGGAATAGCCAGATGCTCCTCGATGGTAAGCATATCCGCCAGAATCTGGGTCGGGTGGTCGGCATCGGTCAGGCCGTTAAACACCGGCACGCCGGCATGCTGCGCCAGCTGTTCCACCACCACCTGGTCGAAGCCGCGGTACTCGATACCGTCAAAGAACCGCCCCAGCACCTTTGCCGTATCCTCCAGCGATTCCTTTTTGCCCATCTGGGAACTGCCCGAATCCAGAAATGTTACATGGGCACCTTCGTCATGGGCCGCCACCTCAAAGGCACAGCGAGTACGGGTGGATGTTTTCTCAAACAGCAGAACAATATTTTTGCCTTTCAGATTCTGTTCACAGATACCGGCCCGTTTTTTCGATTTTAAATCATGCGCCAGATCCAGCAGATAGCGAATCTGCGCAGGCGTTAAATCCATTAATGTTAAAAAGCTCTTACCTTTTAAATTTACAGCCATTATTGACAGCCTCCTGTAAAAAAATTTCAACCTTAATTATCAGGGCTCAGATATTTTTTAGAATATTTTCCTGTACCCTATAAGCGCCGTTATTTTTCTGTTTGACAAGGCGGCTTTTTGAACAGTGCGCGACGCGTACTTAAAGTACGCAAGGCGTGCTGTTCAAAAAACAACGCCGTCAAACGGGAAAAGAACAAGCTTAGATATCTTCACGAATGAGCGGCATACTCATACATCTCGGCCCCCCGCGTCCCCGCGACAACTCCGACGACGGCATCACATAAGTTTTCACGCCGTTTTCCTGTAAAATCTCGTTGGTCACATAGTTGCGGGAGTACACCACCACTTCACCCGGTGCAATAGCCAGTGTGTTGGAACCGTCATTCCACTGCTCGCGGGCCGAATCAATCACATGGTTGCTGCCGCATTTAATCAGTGTCACTTTGTCCAGATGCAGATGCCGTTTGAGGATGTCCTCTAAACTGCCGCTCTCCTGCGTAATGCGGATGCGCTGGCCGTTTTCCCGCTCGATAACAAACACGTCCATATCGCGCATAATATTCGGATGAATGGTGAATTTGTCGTAGTCCACCATGGTAAACACAGTATCCAGATGCATAAAGGTACGCTGTTTTGGAATGTTAATGGCCAGGATTTTTTTAAAGTATGTCTCTTCGGTCAGCACCTTCTGGGCAAATTTCTCAATGGCATTTTCATGGGTGCGCTGAGAAATGCCGATGGCAATCGTCTCTTTGTTTAAAATCAGAATATCGCCGCCCTCCAGCGAGAAGTTCTCGTTGCGGTCATACCACACGTCGGTATTCTTATACAGCGGATGATATTCAAAAATAAATTTGGCAAACAGAGTTTCCCGGTGCCGTGTCTCGGTAAACATTTTGTGAATGCTTACGCCGTTGCCGATAGACGCAAACGGGTCACGAGTAAAGTACAGGTTTGGCATAGGGTCCAGCACAAAGGGATAATCGTTGTTCAGGTTGCGCAGGAAATCGCCCAGGCTTTTGCCTTCCGCCTGCTGAATCTCGGTTTTACGAATACCGGCCATCATTTTGGCAATCATAGTTTTGTTGTCCAGTGAACGGAAGTAATCGGTTAAGATATCCCGCTCCCGGCTGGTGGTAATGCTGGCGTCGTCAATCAGCTCCTTAATCAGCTGTTCCTTCACATCCTGATTGATGATGGACTCCGCCACCAGGTCGCTTAAATATACCACTTCCACGCCGTTCTGGCGTAAAATATCAGCAAAACTGTTATGCTCCTCCTGTGCAATGCGCAGATAGGGGATATCATCAAACAGGAGCCGTTCCAGATATTCTGGCATCAGGTTTTCAAGCTCCTGCCCCGGACGGTGAAGCATTACTTTTTTCAGCCTGCCGATTTCAGAGTTTACATGAATTGCTGGGATCTGCAAGTTAACACCTCATTTCAGATTTCTTTTCAAAAGTATATCAAAAGCATCGCGTGCATGCTGCGTAACGCAGATGTATTCCATCCACAGCACGCATTTTCTGCTGTACTGTTATCTTGCAGCATCCTGCAGCCGGATATACTGTCAGTTTTCTCCTGTTTTTATTATGTTTTTGTTATGTTTTTTTGCATTTTTCCAGCACTTCAGCACAGATAGTTCTTGCACATCAGATATGAAAAAAATATAATAAGTATATTGCAAATCGTTTTACTTTTGTTTTTATCAGTTTGTTTCGTTATTTCACAGACCGCACGGAGGAATCACCCATGAAATTTTATACTTATAAAAATAAACAGACCGGAAAAGAAGAACTGGCTATCGGCTGTGCCGTAAACGAGGAACGCCTGTATCCGCTGAGCCAGTTTGATATGCAGTTTGCCGATATGACCGACCTGATTACACGCATTACACCGGCGGAACTGCAGATTCTGCAAATCGCAAGCCTCAAAGAGGAAGGGCTGCGCTTTATTCCAAAAGAGGACGTGATTGCCTGTGCACCGATTCCCCGTCCCCGCCAGGATGTTATCTGCCTGGGCATTAACTATATGGCACATGCAGAAGAATCGGCACGTTACAAAAAAGAAGCCTTCGGCGGCGACCGTCCGTATCCGATTTATTTTGCCAAACGGGTAAACGAGGCAGTGGGTGACAACGGCATTGTGTCTGCCTATGAAAATCTGGTGGACAGCCTGGATTACGAGGTGGAACTGGCTGTGGTAATCGGCAAAGATGCTAAAAACGTAGCAAAAGAAGATGCCTATGACTATGTATTCGGCTACACCATTTTAAACGATATCAGTGCCCGCAATCTGCAGACTCGCCATAAACAATGGTATTTCGGCAAAAGCCTGGACGGTTTTACACCAATCGGGCCATGCATCACCACTGTGGACGAGTTTCAGAATCCACCGGAACTGGCAATCAAAAGCTATGTAAACGGCGAACTGCGCCAGAACAGCAATACCAGTCTTCTTATTTTTGATGTGGCACATGTCATTTCCGAATTATCACAGGGCATGACACTGAAAGCCGGCACCATTATTGCAACCGGCACACCGGCCGGTGTGGGCATGGGCTTTGAACCGCCGAACTTCCTGAAACCAGGCGATACCGTCACCTGTGAAATTGAAAAAATCGGTACATTAACCTGCACCATTCAGTAAACACACAAAAATCACACAAATATATAAACAGACATAAAAAACAGGCTGACTGCCGGTCAACCCTCACGGGAAGCGGCAATCAGCCTGTTTTGTTTATTCGTTTTCCGTTATCTTTTTTTCTTATTCATTTGCACATTTGCCGTAGGGTCTGCACTGAAATTTCGGCTGTGTTGGCTGATACGCCTTCGGTTTGCCAAGAATTTCAGACCAGATAATCCCCTGAATCAGCGCCTCTGAATCGGTTTTCACTTCGATAGAAGCTGTTTGAGAAGCCTTCCGCTCTCTGTCCTGATTCTGCTTGCTGTACTGAATGTTTGGATTCAGCTCAATGCGGTGTTCACAGTTTTCCTGATTTTCAAATGCGTTTTTCAGAGGTTTTACGCTGGCTGTCACTTTTGTGTGTTCTTCGCGTTTTTCCCGGTCAGGCCGCATTTCCATCAGAGTTTTGGTAGGCAGTGCAGCCGGGGATTTCTTCTCCGCCTGCGGCGCAGCCTTCCGTTTTTTTAGCATAGCGCTCTGTTTTTTTGGAGAAGTCTGAACCACAACCTGTTTTTCTCTTGCCGGTTTTGCAGGATGTTCTTCCGCATCCATGGCATTGACCCAGTCCTCCAGGTCTTTCAGGAAACCTCCAAACGGAGAGTCCGATGCCTGCTGCGGCTTCCGGGAAACCGGTTCGGCAGCTTTGGGCTTTGCCTGACTCTGCTGCCTTGCTGCACTTTCACTGCGATATACCGGCTGACCCTGCATCTTCTGCCGCTGCTCCCGCTGCTGCTTTGCCTGTTCACTTTTCTTTTTGCTGTCCAGAATGGAAACCACTATGAACGCAATAATCATCAGCCATTCCATATGGCATCACCCTATTCTTTATCAACAGCCGGGCTGGTCGCAGTTGCAATATTGTCACGCATGGAGGTATCTGCCTGTACGTTCAGCATGTTGTAATAATCCATAACGCCCAGATTGCCGTTTCTTAACGCTTCGGCCATTGCAATCGGCACTTCTGCCTCTGCTTCTACTACACGCGCTCTCATTTCCTGAACGCGGGCTTTCATTTCCTGTTCCTGTGCAACTGCCATTGCACGGCGTTCTTCGGCTTTTGCCTGCGCAATGTTTTTATCTGCTTCTGCCTGGTCAATCTGTAATTCAGCACCGATGTTTTTACCAACATCTACGTCTGCAATATCGATGGACAGAATTTCAAAGGCTGTACCGGAGTCCAGACCTTTTGCCAGTACGGTTTTGGAGATGTTGTCCGGGTTTTCCAGCACATCTTTATGGCTTTCCGCACTACCAACGGTACTTACAATCCCTTCCCCTACACGGGCAATGATTGTTTCCTCACCGGCACCGCCGACTAAGCGGTCAATGTTTGCACGCACGGTTACACGGGCAATTGCTTTTACCTGAATCCCGTTTTTCGCCATAGCAGCGATAACCGGAGTTTCAATTACTTTTGGTGTTACCGATACCATAACCGCTTCTTTTACATCACGGCCTGCCAGGTCAATAGCAGCCGCTCTGGAGAAGTTCAGTTCGATACCTGCACGTTCTGCCGCAATCAGCGCGTCGATAACTTTATCAACGTTACCGCCTGCCAGATAGTGCGCTTCCAGTTTGGAAGTATCCATATCCAGACCTGCTTTGATTGCTTTAATTAACGGCATAACGATTTTGTGCGGAGGTACCCGTCTTAAACGCATACCTACCAGATTAAACAGACCTACTTTAACACCTGCTGCCAGAGCAGAAATCCACAGGCCGATTGGTACAAATCTGAAAAATACCATCAGTAAAATCAGTACCAGTAAAATTGCAATCAGTAATCCACCTAAACCCATTATTCTTGTGTCCTCCTTTTTTCAACGATAAGCCAGGTGCCGTCTTTGCGCACCACCTGTACCTCTTCGCCTTTTTCTATAAATTCCCCCGCGGTTACCACATCAATGCGTGTGCCGTCATCCAGTTCCACCGTGCCTGCAGGGCGCAGTGTGGTTGCCGCTGTGCCGTAACGGCCGATATAATCGGCATGTTCTTTGCGACCTGCAACATAACCCTCTTCTGTTGTAAGTCGTTCCCGCACAAGCAGACGGTCAAACACTTTGCTCTTACTGAACAGTTTCAGCAGAATCGGTGCTGCCACCACCATAATCAGCAGCACGATGGCCAGATATTTCAGTGCAGTGGCCATGTCCGGTGTGGTCAGGAAAATACTGCCCACAATACAGCCAATGCCGCCCACAGCAAAAATACCAAACCCCGGTATTAGAATTTCCAGAATGCATAAAATAATCCCTGCCAGGAAAAGCAGCAGGGCAAACCAGCTTGCCATACCTGCTATCATATGCCCTCCAAAATACAATGCTAAAAGTAAAATCCCGGCAACCGCCAGTATCCCGATTCCCGGTGCCAGCAGTTCAAACACCAGGCAGAGAATCCCTACAGAAAGCAGCACAGGTGCCACATTCGGGTGTGTGATAAATCTGGTGATTTTTTCAGCACCGTTCATTTCACTGTAAAACAGTTCCGCCTCATCGGCATTCAGCCAGCTCAGCAGTTCCTCCCGGCTATCCACAATCACATCGGCCATGCCTAGTTCCACAGCTTTCTGCGGTGTCAGTGTCAGCAGCTTGCCTTCCTCTACAATGCCCTCTATGGCAATATCCCGGTCTACAAACGCTTTTGCAATTTCCGGATTGCGGCCTTTATCTTCTGCAATGGCGGCAAATTCCTCACGCCACGGCCCCAGATATTTTTCATCGGCCCGCTCACCGTTCACCAGCATCTCAGCATCACCAAGTGTACTGCCCGGCATCATGGCAATTTTATCACAGCACATGGCAATATACGCCCCGGCCGATAACGCCTGATCTTTCACCAGCGCCACTGTTTCAATATCACAGCCGTATAAAATTCGTTTCATGTCCTGCGCCGCGTCTACACGACCGCCCGGTGTATCCAGCTCCAGAATCAGCAAATCAGCGCCTTTCTCCTCAGCCGTTGCAATGTTCCGTTCCAGATAGGACGACAGCCCCAGTTCCACGGCATCATCCACGGTGATAATCATCACCTTCTGCGGTGCTTCATCGGCAAAAACCGCCGGTGCAAACCCCAGAAAGCAGAAACACAGGAATACCAGTATCGCTATTTTCTTTTTCACATACACACCTCCTGCTTCTTATTATATCATAGTTCTATCATAGAAAATATTAAGATATCTTCAAGAATTGACATTTTGTGATAAATCGTTTCTGCGAGGCATCATACATCCAGCTGAAGGTTCCGCCGTAGCGGGCAGTCATGCGCTGAATCTGTGCCACCCCTTTGCCGTGCAGCTCCGCCTCTTCCTTCTGCGTTGCAAGCACACCGTTGTATACCTCCGGCGCCTGCTCGCAGCTGTTTTCCATACGAATAAGAATCGCCTGCCCGTTTTCTTCTGTTCCGGCTGTTCCTTCTGTGATATCCAGATACAGATAGGCATCCTCCCGGCTGCCGGAATGTTCAATGCCGTTATCCAGCAAATTGCCAAGCAAGGTACACAAATCATAGTCACTGATAAAATCCAGCAGTCCATCGGTGCAGTGAATCTCCACATCCATCCCCTGCCTCTGCGCCTGCTGCGCCTTCTGGTTCAGCAGAATATTCAGTATGGTGCGGCTGCTGTAGGTTTTCTGTACTGCCTGAGGCACCGCGGCTATCATCTGGTTCAGATAGGCCATGGCCTGATTTGTCTCACCGCACTGCAAAAGCCCGGACAGACAGGCCAGATGATTGTTAAAGTCATGCCGGTAAACCCGGAAATTCTCCTCCAGTGCAGAAAGGTCTGCCAGCTGCTTTTTTATCATATCATTCAGCGGACAATCGTCCTGATGTTCTGCTCCATCTGGAGCCTTCAAAGCTTCATCCGGTTTTTCCGATGCCGGTTTACGGAAATGATTGTAGCCCTTTTGCTCTATCGGCTGTTTCTGATCATCCTGTAACAGATATACCCCGCTTCCCGGCTCCGCAAACCCGACAATGGTCAGTTGCTTTCCTGTTTCCGCCTGATAGCGCCGGCAGATTTTATCCGCCTGTTCCGCCGCCATGGTACCCACAAGCTGATAGTCCTCACCGCCGGTCATGGCCCATTGCAGACCATCCGCCCCCAGATATTCCGCCAGACGGGCACAGCTTTCATTTACCGGAACCTGTTCAGGCTTCAGCACGATGGAAATATTGCTCGCGGCTGCAATTTCACTGCACTCCGACACCAGCCCGTCACTGATATCGTTTAGCGCATGCAAAGCATCCCCGGCAAGCCGGTTTAATACAAGGATTTCCTCGCAGCAAGGCTCTGGCCTGCAGTGGCACTGCATCAGCTGTTCCCGGTGTTCTGCGGAAATATCCATTGTTTTATTCAATGTTTCATTCAATGGTTCATGCAGCGTTTCATCCAGCAGCAGTTCCAGCCCGGCACGGCTTCCGCCCAGAGAGCCGGTTACAAACACAGCATCGCCCGGTTCCGCATGGCTGCGCAGATGCAGATGCTGTTTTTCCACCAGCCCCAGCACCGTTACGTTGATAGCCAGCCGGTCTTTGCTGGATGTGGTATCGCCGCCGATAACATTTACACCGTACCTGCGGCAAATCTCATCCACGCCCTGATAAAACCCCTGCCACTCCGCTACGGTGTAATCAGGCGGCAATGCAAGGGATAACAGAATATGAACCGGTTTCCCGCCCATTGCCGCCACATCGCTCAAATTCACAGCCACCGCTTTATAGCCCAGCTGCTGTGGCGTTATCCGGCTGCGGATAAAATGCACATCCTCGATTAGTAAATCACAGCTTAACACCTGATAATGCTTTTCATCAAAGGGCAGCACCGCGCAGTCATCGCCGCGGCCCAGAATTACCTGTTCCGGAGAATAAGCCGGGATATTTATTAAATCTATCAGTCCAAATTCGCCAAGCGATTGCAAATCCACTGCCCCACCTTCTTTCCTGTTAACCGGCGGTTCTGCCTGCCGGTTAATCATTTCTGTTTTTACAGATTTACAGCTTCTCTATAAAGCAATCCGGTTTTCCCCGTTCTCAAAAGCTGTTATCATCCGTTCCAGCACATACTTCACCTTTTCTGCACTGGGGCCTCTGTTTTCCACGGCACCATCAACGCCAATCCATACACGGTTTTCCTCTTCGCCTTCCAGCCAGGTGGAGGCAAAGCCGTCCATCTGAGGCCTGTCCGCTAAACAGGAGGCTTCTGCCAGCGCCACATATTCCGTTACGCCGCTGTTGTAATAGGCCATCAGATATTTGCGAAAGGTCAGCGGCAGATGCTCCTGCTGCTGACGGCAGCTGTGCAGAATCTGTGCAAGCTGGCTTAACTGACGGTTATCCAGCACGGAGCCGTCCTGGCCTTCCTCGTCCTCCAGCTGAAAAGAACCCGATGTCTGTGTAATTTTATAAAACTCCATGCTGTTCACGCTCCCGGACATCGCAAATCATCTGTACAATCTCATCAAACGGTTTATTCGTTGTATCAATCACAAGGTCAGCCACTCGCTCCCAGCATTCCGTATCCGCATAAAGCTGCTGCATCCTGCCTTTTTCTTTGCCGAAGCGCAGCAGCGGACGGTTCTGCTTGCGTGCCACTCGCTGCTGAATACTGTCTGCATTGGCTTTCAGGCATATCAGCATTCCCGACCGGCGTATAGCCTCCAGCCGTTCATCATACAGCTCCAGCGTGCCGCCGGTGGCAATCACACAGTTTTCTTTCTGCAACAGCTTGCACAGCACCAGTTCCTCCTCCGACTGAAAGCGGATTTTCCCGCACTTCCAGTACAGCGTCATCAGATCCAGCCCGGTTACTCTGGCCATCTCCTCATCGGTATCATAAAAATCCATATTCAGCTGCTGCGCCAGCCGCCGCCCCACAGAGCTTTTGCCGGTGCCCATAAAACCAACCAGAATTATATTGTTTGTCATCCTATCCACTCCCAGCCAGATTGTATCCGATACGAAAAACAGACCAGCCCGCAATTACGGGTGATCTGTTTTTGTCATATTGAATTATGCTTCTCCTCTGGTTGGCACAATGCAGATAAATTCCAGCGGCGCATCACCGGTATTGGTGAAACAGTGCTGTTCATTGGATGGTACATAAGCGCAGGTGCCCGCTTCAATCGGATGGTCCTCCCCGGCAATCATCAGGTTCCCGGTACCGGAAATTACATAGTTAATATGCGGCCAGTCATGGGCATGTTCCGGAGAACTGCCGCCAGGTTCCACTGTCATAATACGCATAACATGATCTTCCCAGCCCTGTGCAGGTCCTACCGCAACCTGTTTTACAGTGCCGGTAGCACCGCCCGGTGTCATATCAATTTTCGGCATATCTTTTACATTTCCTACAAACATGATTATCACCTCATTTAAATATTTGTTTTTATTATAACAATATTTCCTGAGAAGATAAACAAAAATCTGTTAATAGATTAATAGTCCAGTCGGATTCTGTCGGACACCATCGCAATAAATTCGGCGTTGGTCGGTTTTCCCCGTTCAAAATTGATGGTATAGCCGAAATATTCGGTCATCAGGTCCACATTGCCCCGGTCCCATGCCAGTTCAATGGCATGGCGAATGGCCCGTTCCACGCGGCTCGGCGTTGTATTATATTTTTCGGCAATTTTCGGGTACAGATCTTTTGTGATAGCGGTAAGCAGCTGCTGGTCATTCAAAATCATCAGAATGGCATCCCGCAGATACTGATACCCTTTTACATGAGCCGGAACACCCATATCATGCAAAAGCGCTGTCACTTCCACCTCCATTGGTTTCCGTTTGCGTACAGGATACGACACATGATATGCCGCTGCGGTATCTGCCAGCGCCAGATTGCCGTTCATGCCGCCGCACTCCATAACCATCGAAGGATACAGAACGCCCACATCTTTTACACGCTCATAGATTCCCTCCAGGTCAAAGGGTTTTATTAAATAATCAACGGCGCCTTTCATCATAGCACGCTGAATCATGCTCTCATTCAGATAGGCGGTCAGCATAACTACTTTCGGGCGTAATGGCATAGCCTGTATACGGTCCAGAACGCCAAGCCCGTCCAGACGGGGCATAATCATATCCAGCAGCACAACATCGGGCCGGTTCTGTTCTATCAGTTCCAGACAGGTCCAGCCGTCTGCTGCAATGCCAACAAGCTCTACATCGTTTTTCTCTCTGAAAAAATTCTCCAGTACACAGGTAAAGTGCTGGTTGTCGTCGGCCAGTAAAACTTTTAACATATCATCGCTCTCCTCATTTGTTTCCAGTCGAAATCATTATTGGAAATTAAATTTAATTACTGGTAATGTTTTCCTTGTCGATATATTACCTGATTTTTACAGGAAATGCAAGAACTTTTTTCCTAAAATTCACAATTATTTTCCAACAGCTGTAAATTTAGAGAGAGGATGAAGGATATTGTCGGCAGCAAAACGAAATAAGGATGTAGCCGTCAGTAAATTACAAACGGCAGCGGGATACTGATACCTACCGCCCGGTTTACCCCCCACAGCGTCAGCTGCTGCGGACGAACCCACGCCCCGGTATTGCCTACCTGATTCCAGACATATTCGGCCATTTCCGCCTGTCCCGGGGCAATTACCACCTCACGGGGAAGCGTGGTATCCACAATATTGTCAGAAAAACGGTATACTTCACGCCCGCTGGCATCGGAAATATAAAAATCAAACAGTTCTTCCGACGGGTATCTCAGCACAATGGTGTCGTCTGAGATGTTCCGCTTGCGGAATGTGATACGAACCGCCTCGCCCTGGGTGTATCGGGCTTTGTTTGTTGTCAGAATATAACGGAAATCGCCGATTTCCTCCCAGGTATAGTTAAAACCATTCAGTTCAGGCTCGGTTCCGGGCGGATTGTAAACCGGTGTATCCGGGAAACTTGGTAATGTCTGCGGTGTATCGCCATCGCCCGGATAAGCCGGAATATCCGGAAAACTCGGCAAGGTTTGCGGTGTATCTGCCGGCGGAAAATACTGGTCAGGCAGACAGGTTACCCCGAGCGCACGCCATGTGGCATCGTCTACATTGCCGGTGCGGGACAGATTATTATTGCGCTGAAATGCCAGCACTGCATTTCTGGTCTGACTGCCGTACACACCGTCCACACGCACCGCATACCGGCGCTGGCGCAGCAGGTTCTGTACAAACGCCACAGCGGAGCCGCGGTTTCCCGGTTTCAGTACCGGGCATTTTCCAGAACAGTTACAATTGGTCATACAGATGACCCCCTTTCTGTTTTCTCTGTAGTATATGTCAGGACGACTACTTGTTGACACAAAATCTTTCATTGACTAACACTGCAGAATAGTATAAATTTATACATAAGAATGATGTAAATTAAGGAGGAGATTTTTTTGAAAAACCTACTGGCTAAACTAGGCAAATTTGGCATTCTGATTGCTGTGCTGGTTGTGCTGGTTCTCTGCTCGCCGCAGATTGCCCATTTCGCCACCGATTATCTCTGGTTCGACGAAGTCGGCTACCAGTCCGTATTCCTCACCTTCACCTTTGCCAAATTCGCTGTCGGGTTTGTGGTATTTCTGCTGGTATTCCTGCTGTCTTACCTGACCCTGCACTTCACAACAAAATATGAACCAACCGTTCAGGTGGAAGACGACACCGTTGTGAATGTGCCGAATAAAAAAGGCGGAAAACGAATTCTGGCTCTGCTGCCGTCGCTGGTACTGGGCCTGATGGCCGGTTATCTGGCCGCAACTGTGCTCTGGCAGGACATTCTGCTGTTCCTGCAGCAGACAAAAGCCGGTGTTGTGGACCCTGTATTCGGCCGTGATATCAGTTTTTATTTCTTCAGCCTGTCGCTGTTTGAAACCGTGTACGCACTGGCCTTCCTGTTCCTGGCCGTGATTTTCCTGTTTAACCTGCTGATGACACTCTATCTGCAGGGCTTCAGCAAACACTCGTTTAAACTGATGGGCAAACGCATTATTTATTTTGCCGTTGCTTTTGTACTGCTGCTGATTTTCGGCTTCCAGCTGCAGGCGGCAAATCTGCTGTATGCAGCGGACGGTGCCGTATTCGGTGCCGGTTACACCGACCTGCATGTTACTCTGCCGATGTACCATATTGCCTCTGCAGCCTGTGTATTGACAGCCGTATGCCTGCTGGTGGCAATGAAGAAGAAAAGCGCAAAAATCGCAGCCATCGGTCCGATTGTGCTGGCAGCTGTTTTAGTAATCGGCGGTTTAGCAGCCACCGGTGTACAGAACTTTATTGTACAGCCGGCTGAAATTGCAAAAGAACAGCCATACATCACCAACAATATTGAAATGACCAACAAAGCCTACGGGCTGGAAAATATCAAAGAGGTAGAGTTCAGCGGCAGCGGTACTCTGACTGCCACCGATTTACAGGAAGAGATGGACACCATCAAAAATATCCGTTTAATCGACTACCGCCCTACCAGCACCGTATTCAACCAGCTGCAGAGTATGCGCCTGTACTACAAATTTGTAGACGTTGACATCGACCGTTACGATATTAACGGCAGTCAGCAGCAGGTGTACCTGTCGGCCCGCGAACTGGACCAGAGCAGCCTGGATGACAGCGCACAGACCTGGGTAAACAAATATCTGAAATACACACACGGCTACGGTGCCGTTGTATCTCCGGTAAACCAGGTAACCAGCCAGGGCCAGCCGGAAATGTGGGTGGAAAATATTCCTCCGGTCAGTGAAATTCCAGAGCTGGAAATCACCCGTCCGGAAATCTATTACGGCCAGCTGACCAACGATTATGTTATTGTAAACACCAAAGAACCGGAATTTGACTATCCGGTGGGCGACAGCAATGCCCAGTCCCAGTACGAGGGCGATGCCGGTATCCCGATGAACTTTTTGAATAAAACACTGTTCTCTCTGGACCGCGCCAACTACAAAATTCTGTTCTCCAACCTGATTACCGGCGACAGCAAAATTCTGCTGAACCGTAATATTCTGGATCGTGTAGAAAAAATCGCTCCGTTCCTGACCTTTGACACCGACCCTTATCTGGTGGTGCACGAAGGCGGCCTGGTATGGGTGATTGATGCCTACACCGCCACCGACAAATATCCGTATGCGGCAAAAGTAACCAACCGGGAATCCATTTTCCATGGTCAGAACTATATCCGCAACTCGGTAAAAGTAACCGTGAACGCTTACAACGGCGACACCAATTTCTATATCGTAGATGAAACCGACCCGCTGGTACAGAGTTATGCAAAAGTGTTCCCTGGCCTGTTCAAAACAATGAATGAAATGCCGGAAAACCTGCAGAAGCATCTGAAATACTCCACTACCCTGTTTGAAGTACAGACTGAGATTTATCAGCAGTATCACATGAAAAATCCGACTGTTTTCTACAACAAGGAAGACGTATGGAGTATCGCCAACGAGATTTACGGCAGCGACACCCAGCAGATGGAACCGTACTATGTAAACATGCGCCTGCCTGGCTCTGATGAACTGGAATATCTGCTGATGCGTCCGTTCACTCCAACCCAGAAGCAGAACATGGTTGCATGGCTGGCTGCCCGCAACGACGACAGCCATTACGGTGAACTGGTACTGTTCAAATTCCCGAAACAGACCACCATCTACGGCCCGATGCAAGTAGAAGCCCGTATCAGCAACGACTCGGAGATTTCCCAGAACCTGAACCTGTGGGATCAGCAGGGGTCGTCGGTAATCCGCAGCAACCTGCTGGTGGTACCGATTAAAGACTCCATTCTGTATATTGAGCCAATCTATCTGACCATGAACAGTGAAAACAGTCTGCCGGAAGTGGTGCGTATCATCGTATCCTACAAAGACCAGATTGTCATGGAAAAAACGCTGGATGATGCATTAAGTAAACTGTTCGGCACCGACTTCCGCACCGAAGGCGTAACCGAATCCCGGCCGGATGACGAAACCGATTCGCCGTCCTCCAGCACCATCATGACCTACGATGAAGTGGTAGAACAGATTAAGGCCGCTTACCAGAATGCGAAAACATCGGCACAGAACGGCAACTGGGCAGATTACGGCCGCTATCTGGATCAGCTGGAACAGGCAATCAGCCAGCTGGACAAAGCAGGCAGCAGCTCTTCTGATAACACAGATAACAACACCGATACCAATGCTGATGCCGACATTCAGAACAGCACAGAAAGCGCTACCGCAGAGGGATCCGCCGATGCTGACATGACCGTGTAGCAAAATCGAATATACGATACAAATGACACAAACAATACAAACGGTACAAAATAAAAAAACTGTATGCAGAGCCTTTCTGCATACAGTTTTTTTGTTGTCTGCATGTATTCAGCTGACCGCCGGTTCCATACTGCCATCATCCGACAATAACGCCGACTGGCTCAACCCCGTTGCACGAGCCAGCTTATCCAGGGTTTCCAGCGATGGATGCACCTCACCCCGCTCAATTTTACCATAACCTCTTGTACTCAGCTCCGCTCTTGCCGCCAGTTCCTCCTGTGAAATGCGATGGTCCTGCCGATATTTTTTCAGATTTTCCGATAAGATTTTTTTAGAATGCATGTGAATCAACCTCCAGAATCATTGTATAATTTCTGGTATTTATATACTAGGTACCATAATTCAGGAATTTTAGTTATTTTTTTAATTTTCTATAAATTATTATCTATTTTATAAAAAGATGATAATAATCAGCACTTCCTGCCGCCCTCTGTTCGAAACGGCATAAAAAATAGAGATGCACAAATTTGTACATCTCTATCAAAATATAATCAAAACATTAATATTTTATTTTTCGATTATTCAACAACCACACGGCGGAAGTTTTTCTTACCGCGTTTTACAACCAGACCGTCACCGGCAAACTGTTCCAGTGCAAATGTCTGTTTGATATCCGCAACTTTTTCACCTTCTACGGTTACACCGCCCTGTTCTACTGCGCGACGGCCATCGGATTTCGAAGTTACCAGGCCTGCTTTGTGTACCAGGGTTACCACATCGATAACGCCATCGGTAAAGTCAGCAGCGGTCAGGGTTTCGGTTGGCATGTCAGCAGCAGCGCCGCCGGAAAACAGTGCGCGGGCACTTTCCTGTGCTCTTGCAGCTTCTTCTTCGCCGTGAACCAGTTTGGTTAATTCATATGCCAGGATTTCTTTTGCCTGGTTCAGCTGGCTGCCTTCCCAGCTTTCCATTTCCTCAATCTGAGAGAGCGGCAGGAATGTCAGCATGCGCAGGCATTTGAGAACATCCGCATCATCCACATTGCGCCAGTACTGATAGAAATCGAACGGGCTTGTTTTATCAGGGTCCAGCCATACAGCGCCGGAAGCGGTTTTACCCATTTTTTTGCCTTCCGAGTTTAACAGCAGTGTGATAGTCATGGCATGAGCGTCTTTGCCCAGTTTACGGCGAATCAGCTCGGTACCGCCCAGCATGTTGCTCCACTGGTCGTTGCCGCCAAACTGCATATTGCAGCCGTATTTCTGGAACATGTAATAGAAGTCGTAGCTCTGCATAATCATATAGTTGAATTCCAGGAAGCTCAGACCTTTTTCCATACGCTGTTTGTAACATTCTGCACGCAGCATGTTGTTTACAGAGAAGCATGCGCCTACTTCACGCAGCAGTTCAATGTAGTTCAGCGGTTTGAGCCATTCAGAGTTGCGCAGCATCAGGGCTTTGCCGTCGGAGAAATCGATAAATTTCTCCATCTGTTTTTTGAAGCATTCAGCATTGTGCTGGATGGTTTCCTCGGTCAGCATCTGACGCATATCGGTACGGCCGGAAGGGTCGCCAATCATGGTGGTGCCGTCGCCAATCAGAGCGATTGGTTTGTTGCCTGCCATCTGCAGGCGTTTCATCAGGCACAGAGCCATAAAATGGCCTACATGCAGAGAATCGGCAGTACAGTCAAAGCCGATATAGAACGTAGCTTTCCCGTTGTTTACCATTTCACGAATCTGTTCTTCATCGGTTACCTGCGCGATTAACCCGCGGGCAACCAGTTCATCATAAATTGTCATGTTTGGTTCAGTCATGATGATTGCTCCTTTACTTTGTTTGATTCCATATAAATCCTGCCCGATAGCGGCCAGGAGACTATTCTAAGCCTTATCTAACATCTTATGTTATCATATCGAATCCTTAAAGTAAAGTGATAAAAATATCGGAATTATGCCTTGTTTTCTGCCCGCAGATTTGTTACACTGAACAACAGAAATACAATACAGGAGGAATCATCCTATGTGGAAAGAATTTAAAGAGTTTGCCTTCAAAGGCAATGTGCTGGATATGTCCATCGGGGTTATCATCGGTGGCGCATTTGGTAAAATTGTAACCTCTCTGGTAAATGACATCATTATGCCGTTCTTTGGCTTTATCACAGCAGGCACCGACTTCACCAGCCTGAAACTGGTACTGAGCCCGGCTGTATTAGACGCTGCCGGTGAAGTTCTCAAACCGGAAGCTGCTATCATGTACGGCAACTTTATTCAGAATATTTTCGACTTTTTCATCGTTGCATTCTGTATCTTCTTCTTTGTACAGCAAATCAGCAAACGGAGAAAGAAAAACGAAGAACCGGCTCCGGAACCAGCACCAGCCGGCCCAACCACAGAAGAATTACTGGCTGAAATTCGTGATTTACTGAAACAGCAGAACAACTAAAACTACCGGCTGTCCGATTATGGACAGCCTTTTTCATTACCGCAATAATGTTTACAGAAACAAAAATGTGCGTACTTGTTTTTTTTTCCCGTATGTTATACTAACGGCAAAAGCTAGCTTATATTCCAGTTGCACTGTATGTTAACGAGAATGGAGCGATGAATATGGATTTACAGAATGTTGCGAAAGCGTTAGAAAAAAATCGATATGCAGTAAAAGTGTTTGACACGAAAGAAGAAGCGATACAATATCTGGACGGTCTGTTTGACAATCTCATCGTGGGGTTCGGTGATTCAGAAACCATGGAGCAAATGCATCTGTATGAAACCTTATCAGCACATAATACCGTGATTGACCCGAAACAGAGCGTGGATAATGATGATTTCCTGCGTATAGCCAGAGACTGTTTAACCACAGAGGTATTTCTTACTTCTGTCAACGGTATGACCGAAGACGGTGTGCTGATTAATCTGGACGGCACCGGAAACCGGGTGGCTGGTTCGCTGTTCGGACACAGGAAAGTGTATTATATTGTCGGACGCAATAAAATTGCACCTGATATTGAGCAGGCCATCTGGCGGGTACGGAATATCGCTGCGCCGAAAAACGCCAAACGGTTACAGCTGCGCACCCCTTGCGCCATCAAAGGAGACAAATGTTATAACTGTGCCAGCCCGGACCGTATCTGTAACGGTTTGCTGATTCAGATGAAAAAAATGAACGATATTGATATGGAAGTTGTATTGATTAACGAAGATTTGGGATTTTAGGAGGTACGCAATGCAGAAAACCTACAACGCAAAGGAAGTGCCGGATCTGGCGCAGGAAAAATGCGGTGTGATATATGCACTGGAGCTGATTGGCGGAAAATGGCGTCTGCCTGTGTTGTGGAAATTATCGAAACAGGACACCATCCGCTACAACGAACTGCGCCGCCAGCTGCACGGCATCACCAACACCATGCTGACCCGTGTGCTGATGGATTTAGAAAACAGCGGCCTGGTACTGCGCCATGAGTTTGAAACCATACCGCCCCATGTGGAATACAGCCTTACCGAGAGCGGAAAATCCATCATACCGGCACTGGAAATTATCGGTGCCTGGGGACGGAGCAAAATGGCGGAGGATAATCCGGAGCATACAATATCCAGTAAATGAATTTAAGAAAATACGGCATAGACATTGCTTTCCTCGCTAATGCGGACGAATCAGCAATTGCCTGTGCCGTATCTGTTTATCTGTTTTTAGTTTAATGCTTTTTCAGCAATCCCGGCAGAATGTTGGTCATCGACCCGGCCAGAATCAGCAGAATCCCCAGAATCATATTCAGCGGGATTGCCTCATGCAGGATAAAAAACGCTAAAATCGGAGCCAGCACCGGCTTAAAGAAGAATACCAGCGCCGCTGTGTTGGCCGATGTTTTCTCCATAGCCGTAAAGTAAGATGCAAACCCAAGCCCCGTTACCCCCAGATACACAAACAGCACAATCGGCAGATTCTGCAGTGTGTAGCCGCTGATAAACGGCACACAGGCAAATTTCTGCAGCCCGTTTGCAATCAGCACATCGGCCACCGCTGGGATGTGCCCCAAAAGCACCATCAGAATCAGTTCTGCACTGCCGAATAAAAAGCCAAAGCAGGTTACCACCATACCGCTGAATTTGGCACATTTCCGTTTGCCCAGCACCGTGTACAGCGCAAACAGCAGCGTTGCCGATAACGTCAGCACCACACCCAGCACCTGTACGTGCATATTCCACGGGTCAATGATAAAAATAATCCCGATAATATCCAGCACCAGTGCCACAATATTGCGAATATGAATAGGCTCACGCAGAATCAGATATGCCAGCACCAGCACAAACAGCGGATTGCTGCTGAACAGCACCGCCACCACCGATGCATTGGCATATAAAATCGACAGCTGATACAGCGTCATGCTGACCGCCATCCCCACAAAGCCCAGAAACGCAAAATAGAGCAAATCCTGTTTTTCCATAGAAACGCCCTGCGCTTTTAAATGATTCAGCTTACGCAGCGCAAAAGGCAGCAGCACAAGGCCGCCGAATAAAAAGCGGGAAAAATTAATCTGTATCGGGTTCAAATCCCCGCTGATAAATTTTAATGCAATTTCCATCAGGCTGAACATCAGCGTTGTAAACGCAATGCATAAAAACCCCTGTTTCTGATTGCTCGTCATAGTAAAAACCTCTTTTCCAGTAATAACGAATCCTCATTCAGTTTTTCATTATAGCACTGTGAAAAGAATTTGCAATCGCTTTGAAGCATAAAAATAGTACTATCGTTTTATATTTTCTGCTTAGAAAAATAAACTGCCAAAATACCTGTGAAAAAACACAATATAATCAAATGAAATAGATCACTCATTGCTGAGCAATAACTCATTTTATACAATAGTTCATTTGGAACATTATGTATTTCATCCATATAGTATTCTGTTCTTGATTTTTGAAAGGTCTGAGCCAATCCAATTGAAAGTGATGTTACACATTGACGTGCCCAAGATGTTACTGCAGCAGCATGTGTTATATATTCTATAGGTATTGACTGCATTCCCATGTTAGTTGCTGGCATATTTAATGTCCCGGCTCCTATATCACGCAAAATTAGTGCTATTATGATAAAAAAAACAGACGATTCTAAATTTATCATCCCAAGTGTAATACATGCAACTATACCACAACTTAAAATTGTATATAACATTTTTTGTGGGCCAATTCTGTTGTAGTATTTACCTAGCATCGGAACAATAAACATAATAGTCAATGGCGCAGGTAAAAAAATTAATGCCGATTTTGTAGTCGTAAATCCTCTTATATCCTGAAGAAAGACTGGAATTATGTTATTAGAAGAATGAATCAACGTCGAACCTACGCACAATACAATTACACTACTCAAAAAACCTTTATAAGAAAATACTTTTACATGGAGCAACGGAAATTCTTTTTTACTTTCAACAAAAAAGAACAACCCCATTGTCAATAGCCCAATCACAATTAATGCAAGTACAGGAAAACTTAACATCCCCCATACTGTAATATTACTAAAAGCAAGTAACAGACTTACCGATCCAATAACAGAAAGAATTAACCCTGAAAAGTCAAATTTATGCTGTGTTGTTTTTTCTAAAGGTGGTCTTGCCGGTAACAATTTTGTTGCAATAGCAATTACAATAAATATAATCGGAGCAACAAAAAAGAAAATATATCTCCAGCTTAATGTATCCTCAATTGCACCAGCTATACTCGGTGCAATTGTAGGTGCAATCAAATTAGTAGTGGCCCAGATACTAATTGCTTTCGCCTGCTTTTCCAATGGGAAATAACGATAAATCATAGATTGCGTTAACGGCATCAGCATCCCGCCAAATATCCCTTGCATAATACGCATAGCTATTAAACTATAAATATTTGATGCAAACCCCAAAAACAATGTGCACAAACCGAAACCACTTGCAGCTATTAGAAAGGTTTTTTTTACACTGATTCGATCAGAAATATATCCTACTACCAGAGCAATTATACAAGTCGCTAAAATATATGCGGTTACAACCCATTGTACCAAAATGATATCTGCTTGAAACTCATCCATAAATACAGGAAGCAAAATTGAAATAGCCGTAGTATTCATTTGAGCAGAAAAATTTGTAATCGCTATCATTACAAGAATCGGTATAAATGGTACTGTATATTTCGATATATAATTACTTTGTTTCAACTGCGGCATCTCTCTTCCTCGTTTCATCCTGTATTTAACAATTCTAAAGCATCCCCCATCTATTAACCAAGACGGGGGATGCTTTATCAAATTATTTTAATCCAAATAACTCTTCGGCATTTTTGTACAAAATTTTCTCTAAATCATTCTGAGATACATTAATTTCTTTCATAAATGCCGCAACATCTTCTAATGTTTCATACGGATAATCAGAACCTAACATAATCTTGTCGATACCGAAAACATCTTTTGTGCACTGGAATGCTTCATGAGAATACACACCACTTGTTGTTACCCAGATATTATTTTTAAAATAATATTCAGGGATGTGTTTGTTCACTGCCGGAGCAATTTTATGATAGGTTTTTAATCTTAAAGTCATACGCTGAATAATGAATGGGAACACTTCACCCAGATGCCCTAAAATTAGTTTCAGATTTGGACATTCATCAAAAACACCTTTGCAAATCAGACGCATTGTTGTAATAGAAGTATCGATACCAAAGCCAAATGGAGAACCTGCCAGTTGTCCGCCCAAACCTGCTAAACGACCAGTTACCGGATGGGTTGGATGCAGATAAATTGCTGCATTCAACTCATTTGCTTTTTTCAGTAATGGCAGGAATCTGTCATCATCTAAATGTTCTTCCCCATAATTCGAGAATGTCAGCCAGCCGATGAACCCTAATTCTTTAACACAACGCTCTAATTCTTCACATGCCGCATCAATGTCATCTGTCTGTAAAGCGGCAAACCCGATAAAACGTCCTGGATACTTCTGTGTTGCTTCGTATACATAATCATTTGCTTCCCTTACTTTTTCGATTGCTGTTTTTGTATCCAGTAATTCAATCCCTGGAGAAAGACTTAATACCTGCGTATCAAAACCGTTCGCATCCATGATTGCAATTCTTTCTTCCAGAGTTTCAGGTAGATGTGTCATTTTGTATTCGTGTTTAATAGAAAAGTTGTCATTAAACTTCAGTTCATACCGGTCTGGATAATAAATCGGACACTCTGTTCTCGTTGCAAAATAGTCCATTAACGATGCTGGATAATAATGCGCTTCTAAGTCGATTTTTTTCATAATAAGCTCCTCCTCATTTAATTAATTTAAATTGTAAAACTAAAACAAAAACATACTCATCACTGTAATCACTACTGCAAATGCGATAAATGTCAAGAGCACGCTATAAACAGATGCTTTCACAAGATATTTTTTGTCCAGATATTCATTCCCATGCAGTAATGCCGCACTTGAACTCGCCGATGGGGTCAATAAAGCTAATAATACACACATGGCAACCATAATACTAGCAATTTCGCCATTAAACCCTAACGAAGAGGCATATGCATAGATAACTGGCATTAATGCGACCCCTACCGCAATATTATTAACAAAGTTTGTGATAATAGTAGCTGCTAAACCAATCACAATAACAAACATTATCGAAGAACGTCCTTCAAACACAGGCTGCATTATATTTACGAGAAAAGCTGTAATCCCTGTTACCTCATCGCTCATCGCAGTTGAAATAGGCTGTACAACTGCTAACAGGAGTATAATCCCCCACATAACACCTTGGTTTACCATTTCTTTAAACCCGAATAATGGTTTTCCTTCTGGTCTTACAATCATCATTAAAACAATGATTAACATAACAGTTCCTGCTGTTCCAATATTGTTAATAAAGGTTGTAATAAACCATTCTTTCGGACCAAAGCTTGGCCATACCAACATCACTATCAATACTGCAAAAAAGCCAAATACAATCTTCTGAGTTTTACTTAAAACTAATTCATCAGCCACGTCCATTTTTTCTAAGCTCAATTCTTTCAATTTGCTTACATCTGGTCTGAATACAAATTTTGCAATCGCTAAATAAACCAAGATAGCGATAAATGTACAAACAGCTGCGATTAGCATGTATTTCATATAGTCCACTGGCTGTCCAGACATATTTTCCCAAGCACCTAACACTGCCAATGGGACATTTTTAAATGGAATTAAACTCATACCAATCTGCGATGAAAAAGCTAAACCGAAAATCATCATCAGATTATATCCGTCTGTACGTTTATATCCCAAAACATCACTGATACTGTAAAGGATGCTCCAGCCAATAACTGTTGCAGCCACAGCACTTGTCAGACCGCTTAAAAGCGCAATTGATAATAAAAATATAAATGTGAATGTCCATGGTTTTCCTAATACCGATTTTCTGGTAATAAACCATAATGAAATAAATCGGGATAAGCCATGATGATCTAAAATCGCACAGAAAATTAAAATAAAAATCAGCATAATAATTAACGGTGCACCAAAGCTCGCCTTCAAAACTCCACCCAGATTCATATAACCTGTCAGAACGATGGCAATCATCCCTAATAAACTCGGCCAAATCAAATCAACAAATACCCAACCATATAAGCATCCAAAGAATATGCCGAGAATTTTCATACCCATTTCTGTCAGCGGTTCTACTGGTGGGATATAGCCAAAACCAAAGGTTAAAATAAAAACCATAGCACAATGGAAATAATACATCATCGAATTTTTCTTTTCGCTCATTTCATTTCACATCCATTCTATATATAACTACGACAACATCACTCAAATTTAAAGTTATCCTGATAGTACCGTTCAATCGGATGTTTGTATGTCTCAATTGGAACATCTACTGTATGCGCTTCCGCAACACCATCTTCCAGCCCAATCACAATCCATTTCAGCCAATTATCATCATGGTCCGGATAGTCTTCCCTGTAGTGCCCGCATCTGGATTCTGTTCTCATCAGCGATGCTTTGATATACCATTCGGTGATAAACGCAATGGCTTCTACTTCTTTCAGCTTCATCAGATAATGGGCATCCGGCGCACCCATCTGCGGTAATAATTCTGCTTTCAAGGTCTCCATTTTATGCAGCGCATTCTGTAAAGCCCCATCTGATTTAATGATACTTACTTCATACGGATACACAATATTCTGAATGCAACGCAGCACTTCTTTCGCTGGAACGCCTGTCCCGTTTAACGGTGCATACAGTTTTCCCTTCAGCTGTTCTACCTCTGCCTGATTCAGTTCAACCAGCGGTAACTCCTGTACATAATCTACCATTGACTCTCCGGCTATCTTACCGCTTGTCGCTGTAGATGCCAGCGCAAATCCGCCTGTATATACACCTGGATCAATACTGCGGCATCTCCCCGCTGCGTATAACCCAGGCACACGAGTTGCTCCTTTTAAATCTGCCACAAGACCTCCGTAACTCATCAACGGCTGCGGCATCCATTCTGTTTTCTGTTCAAAAAAGTCTATCCCGCAATCATCTTTTAACCGATTATAGTTGATATACTGCCAGCCTAATTTTGGTTTTACCACCGCTGCATCTTCCGGTTTCAAGGCACTGGTATCCATATAACATGGTCCACGCCCTGCCCGCATTTCTAACGCCATCCCGATGGTACTGTAGTGCGGGTCTGTATTACTACCCAGTGTTTTGGAATACCGCTCCATAAAGTTTTCTCCTCTGGCATTTACAAAACGAGCACCCAGTGGCAGCAGGGTTGTCTGGCCTTCCCAGCCAAACAGCTTCGGTACATTCCATACACGGGCAAATTCCATATTCCGAATTTCTGCACCAGCCCGGAATGCCATCGCAATGCCTTCCCCTGTGCTTGGGTTCTTCATATAAGAGCTTTTCCATCCGCCCATACCGGTTGCAATCAATACGGCTTTCGCCTTAATCTGTACAAAACTGCCATCAATTGTGTTGAATCCGATAGCACCAATCACACGGCCTGTTTCATCTTTCAGTAAATCGGTCAACATAGTGCGGCCTAGACTTTCCACGCCAGCCTCTTTGATGGCTTTTGCTAGGGCTTTCGCCATACGCAGGCCACCACTGCCTTTTACCTTGGTCACATACAATTTGATATGCTCTAAACCGCGCTGCGGTACACCCACGGTATCCATGCGGCCATTTTCATCGGTCAAATACTCACAGCCCCATTTCTGATACTGTTCCAGAATTTCATACGTATCTTTGAACAGCGTTTCCATCAGTTCCTGGTCACATAGACCATCATAGTAGTAAACCCAGTCTTTCACCCAGTCCTGAATATCCTCACCCGGCATGACAATATCCAAATCGCCGCCTGCACAGGCCATCAGACCGCCCCAGTTTTCCGGGCCTTTATCTACAATCATTACATTTATATCTTTATTTTTCTGCTTTGCACTGTATGCAGCCCATAACCCAGCAGAGCCACTGCCTACAATTAAAAGGTCTGTTTCATATATATGTTCTTTCATCGCTCTCACCTCAATTTATTTTCTAATATGATTCTCTTAATAACAATTCGGCAGTGACCGAGGTAATAATTCTTTAAACGGATGTACATAAATAGCACCGTTTGGACAGTTCATCTCACATAAATAGCAGGTCATACAATCTTCCGGATAAGCAATGAATGCTTTCCCGTTTTCATTCACACGAATGGTATCTAATGGGCAGGTTCTGGCACAGATACCACAGCCGATACATTTTTCTGAATCAATTTTTGTAATCATATCATCCACCTCACTCTGACAATACATTCCTATTCCAGTTTCAAAGATTTGCCGACAGTTCTTTGATTTGTTATCTTTATCATAAAATAAACCGTCTTATTTGAAAAATACGTGCTTTTCATACTACATATCAACCATTATAAAAACTGATAACTTTTATCAATTTTTCATATAAAGAAAGAGCATGTTCAAGTGGTTTTAAACAATTGAACATGCTCTTGTTATTATCTATATTTATTCTATTGTCGCAGGTCGCAACTCAAACAGTTTATTAACAAACATCTCTTCCGCCCAGTTTAATTCTCTGTTTTTTCTCAAACAGCCAACCTTTCTGGTCCAATAAAAGTTTTCTAACTGCAGCACTTCTAACTCTGTTCCATGAATACGGTCACTTTGTGCAAGTTCATACTGCGGCATTACAGAAATGGCATCGGTACTGGCCAGGTAACGCCTAATCCCCGTTTGCGTTTCCATTACCAATGTATCGGATAAACAGAATGTTTCTCCATAAACTGCAGTAATATACGAATTTAAATTATTATCATCAAAAATACATGGATAGTTTTTTAAATCCAGAAGTGTAATCCGTTTATTGCTTAATGGATGCCCTTTACGGGCTACCACATAAAGCTGCTCTGTATACAATTCGTCAAATACCAAATTTTCTTTTTTGATTAATTCCATCCGTTCCACTTCATGATAACTGTTAATTTTTGCAATAGCCAAATCCAGCTGACCGCACAGTAAATTTTCAATCATCGTTTCCCATTTCTGCTTTTCCATTGTATTGGCGAAACGATATTTTCGACACTGTATACATTCCTGCTGTAATGCTAAAATTGTCTCTGCCAGCATATTCGTGCCACTGAAAAAATTAGATGCTAAAGACATAGAGCGGCTTTCCATTGTCTCTAAATCTGATGGAATCTGCTGAATCTCAGCAACATTTTGCAAAATCCGCTGACTGTAAGCATACACTTCATCGCCAACTGCAGTAAAAACGACACCATTGTTATTCCGTTGCATCAGAACAACACCTAACTCCGTTTCCAACTCTTTTAATGCTGTACTCAAAGATGGCTGAGAGATATAGAGTTTTTCAGCAGCACCAGTAATGGTGCCGCATTCTTTTACAGCAACTAAAATTTCTAATTGTCGCAACTTCATCTTTCACTCTCAACCCCTTGTAAATTCATCCAGGTCTGCTGAATCAATTGTATAATTTTCTTTTCACGAACAGAATAATTGTCCTTCCGATAAACCCATCCAGATTTATATGTCCATTTAAAATCAGATATATAAACTTCCTTCAAATTTTGCTGATAATTTTTGTTATCAGAATGAAGACCAAATCTTGGAAGAAATGTTGTATAATAATTGGATTTTTCCACTAAATGCCTTGATGTATAAATATCGTGCAAAATTGCAATACGTTCTTTATATCCGTGTTTTTGAAAAAAGCTTAAAAATATTTCACTTACCTGATATCTCGATGCCAATATCGAATGCTGTAAAAATTCTTCCAGACACACAGCATCCCTGTGATATAGCGGATGATTCGGCCCTATCGCAAAACACATGTCTCCTTGAGTAACCGTTGAAAAAACCAGATTGTTTTTTTTCAGCTCATCTTGATAAAACTCTTCATCCACACTGTTTAACTGTAAAAGTCCCATCAGATAATTTCCTTGTGCGACTTCTCGAATAATTTCTAAATTATTACGATCCTCTAAACAAATTTGTAATCTTGAATATTGTTTCTGCAATTGTATAATTAAATCTACTAACTGCAGATTATACCCGTGAGAAGCACCTGCAATAAAAACCTTTCCTGACATTTCATCCAAAAAAGTATTTTTGAGGTTTAATAATTCTCGTATATCCATATCAATTAGAGCGGCTATTTCTAATACCTGCTGCCCTTTTTCCGTGAAAGAGATTCCTTTATTGCTCCTCTTTACAATCTGATAATTCAGTTCATCCTCAAGATTTTTAATGGCCATACTAATTGTAGACTGCGATACATTTAACCGTTTTGCGGTTTTTAAATACGAACCCTCTTTTGATAAGGCCAGTAAAAATTGCAATTGATTCAGTTGCATTCTATCACGCCCTAGTTATCATAATATAGTTTCATATTATCACAAAACACAAATAAATTACAAATATTTTAACTGTACCACGCCGCCACAAATAACAGGTTTTCATAATACTTGCCATCGCCCAGTTTTACCTCCGGGGCAAACACAAGGAGCAGGCAATCATCATCATATCCATGTATATCATGATTAACTACAAAATAATAAACCTCTTGCTCCAGTTCCCGCGGCAGGAAATACCCTTCTGGATGCTCGCTTCTTTCCGGATTCATCATCCATTCAAAATTTTCATGCTGAAATGCCTTCCCTTTCTGCCAGTTGAATTTTGCCATTAGCTTATCCGGATTGCGATATTGCCATACGCTGTAATCTTCTCCATCACCCATCCAGCCCTGTGTATTATATTCATATAATCGGGCTGCTCCGTCAGTTGGAATCTCCACACCAAAATTAGACTGAACACTGCTCAAATCCATACGTGGAAACAGAGTTACACCCCCGGCAATAAAAAGAAGCACTACCAGACAGCCCGCCAGAAAAATCTTAAACCACTTCGTATCTTTCCACCATTCTTTCTCGATAAATACCATATAGCCTCTCCTTTCCTCTATTGCATCAACTGTACTATTCAATACCATACACTTATATCATATCAATTATTTACCTATTGTCAAGCAAAATAAAAACAGACCTTACATTCATCCGAATGTAAAGTCTGTTTGCTTTGATGTTTAAAATACTTCGTTATGGATTTTTCCGTACTGTAATGTTTCTAAATCTCTCCCTGGTTTCTCCTCATCCGGTACGCCCAGTGCCAGTACTGCCAGAACTTCATACTGCTCTGGAATATGCAGCAATTCCTTAATAAATGCACTGCTCATCTGCTCCTCGCCCTGTGCCGTGCGGTTGCGAATCTGAATCCAGCAGGAGCCAAGGCCCAAGGTTTCTGCCTCCATCTGCATGATGGTCATGGCAATGCTGCAGTCCTCCACCCACACATCGGTTACCGAGGTATCGCCCAGCACCACAATGGCTGCCGGTGTGTCCGGTAAAAATGCCTGCTGCGGATGGCGGCATCTGCCCAGCGCTTTTAAGGTTTCCCGGTTCTGCACCACCACAAATTCCCACGGGGTTCGGCCGCGAGACGACGGCGACAGCAGCGCTGCCTGCATGATTTTTTCCAGCTTTGCCGCCTCTACCGGCTCCTGTTTATATTTGCGGATACTTCTTCGTTTCATTAATAAATCCAGCATGATTATCACTCCTGAAAACAGTTTTGCTCTCATTATACCTCATATACACAGAAAAAAGCCACTGTTTCTGAATCATCGGAAACAGTGGCCTGATGTTAAGCAATTTCTAGTTCAGTTTTAAGGTTGCTGCGGTGGAAGCCTGTACCTGTTTTAACAGGTCTGGATTTTTTTCCAGAGGGATGCCGTAGGTTGGAATCATTTCCCGGATTCTGCCTTCCCACTGCGGGAATTCCTGCGGGAAGCAGCGTTTTAATAAATTCACCATAACATCCACAGCCACCGATGCCCCTGGAGAAGCGCCCAGCAGAGCAGCGATGCTGCCATCGGCTGCACATACCACTTCGGTACCGAACTGCAGAACACCTTTTGGCTTGATAACCTGTACACGCTGACCGGCTACGATTAAGTCCCAGTCTTCCAGTTTTGCATTTGGCACAAAGTTCTGTAAATCCTTCAGACGAGCCTCGTCGTTTAACATCAGCTGGCCAATCAGATATTTTACCAGCCCCAGCTCTTTTACGGCACACAGCAGCATGGTTGCCAGGTTGTGCGGTTTTACGGATAACGGTAAATCCAGGAACGAGCCTGTTTTCAGGAATTTTGGAGAGAACCCTGCAAACGGCCCGAACAGCAGAGATTCCTCGCCGTCAATGTAGCGGGTATCCAGATGCGGAACCGACATTGGAGGCGCCCCCACTTTTGCCTTGCTGTATACTTTGGCGTGATGTTCTTTCACCACTTCCGGATTTTTGCAAACCATAAACAGACCGCTGATTGGGAACCCGCCGATGCCTTTGCCCTCGGTGATGCCGGATTTCTGCAACAGCGGCAGGCTGCCGCCGCCGGCACCTAAAAATACAAAACGGGCTGTCACCGTTTCGGTGTGATGACCGCTGCGCATTTTAATATCCCACTGGCCGTCGCTGTTGCGGGATACATCTTTTACCGTTGTATTGTAATGCACGGTAACGCCTTTTTTCACCAGGTTGTCAATCAGCTTGGTAGTCAGAGCACCAAAGTTTACATCGGTGCCGTTTTCAATGCGGGTTGCCGCCATCGGGTCATTGCCGGTGCGGCTTTCCATCATCAGAGGAACCCATTCTTTCATTTTTTCCGGGTCCTCGGTATATTCCATGCCTTCAAACAAAGGATTCTGCGATAACACCGCATAGCGTTTTCTTAAAAAGTCCACATTTTTTTTGCCTTCGATAAAGCTCATGTGCGGAATCGGCATGATGAAATCCTGCGGATTGTCAATCTGCCCGCTGTTTACCAGATAAGACCAGAACTGACGGCTCACCTGGAACTGCTCATTGATTTTAATGGCTTTTGTTACATCCATAGTGCCATCCGGCTGTTCCACCGAATAGTTCAGTTCACACAGAGCCGAGTGGCCTGTGCCGGCGTTGTTCCAAGGGTCGGTACTTTCCAGCCCGGCAGCGCCCAGTTTTTCCACAATGATAATATTCCATTCCGGTTCCAGTTCTTTAATTAAAGTACCCAGGGTAGCACTCATAACCCCGGCACCGACTAACACAACATCTGCTTTCTTCTGTTTTGCCATAAGTCACCATTCTCTCTGAAAAAATATTTATCAAATATGTTTATTCCAACGGGCGGATGTGCTGGCGCGTTCTTCTGCGCTGAATCCGCCCCTACAAATTTATCTCAATTAACACAGCCCTGTAAAATCCGGGACGACGGATTTTTTTCGCAGAACAAGGCGGATTTTGATTTTTTGAGCGACGCGTATTAAACATACGCAAGGCGAGAAAAATCAAAAACAACGCAGTTATGCGGAAAAAAGACTAGTCCTGCTTATATTGTTTAATACCCAGTTCGTACAGATTATTCCCCTCACTGTCAATCGCCACGATACAAGGCAAATCCTCCACCTCTAACCGGCGGATAGCTTCGGTGCCCAGTTCGTCGTAGGCAATCACCTCGGCTTTTTTCACCGCATGGGAGATGGAAACGCCGGTGCCGCCGATGGCTGCCAGATACACGGCATTGCATTCCACCATGGCATCCACCACATTCTGCCCGCGAGGGCCTTTGCCCAGCATGCCCTTTAACCCGGCCTGACGCATCAGCACCGGTGCATAGCTGTCCATACGGCTGCTTGTGGTCGGCCCGCAGGAGCCGATTGGCTGGCCCGGTTTTGCAGGTGCCGGCCCCACATAGTAAATCAGCTGATTGTGTAAATCCACCGGCAGTTCGTTCCCGGCTGCCAGTGCTTCCACCATCCGTTTATGCGCCTTGTCGCGGGCTGTGTAAATCACACCGGATAAGGCAACGCTGTCACCGGCTTTTAAGCCTTTCACAGCTTCCTCCGTCAGAGGCGTGGTCAGTTTTTTAATGTCACTCATGTTGCACAGCCTCCTTATAATACCACTTCTTTATGACGCGCTGCATGGCAGTTGATGTTTACCGCCACCGGCAGCATGGCAATGTGGGTTGGATAATACTCAATATGCACAGCCAGAGCGGTTACTCTGCCGCCTAAGCCCTGCGGCCCGATACCGGTTTTATTGATTTCAGCCAGCAGTTCTTCTTCCAGTGCGGCATATAACTCGTTTTCATTGCGGGAACCGATTTCACGGGTCAGCGCTTTTTTGGCCAGCATCGGTGCTTTTTCCATAGTGCCGCCAACGCCAATGCCAACCACAATCGGCGGGCACGGATTGCCGCCTGCATTGCGCACGGTATCCAGAATAAACTGTTTTGCCCCTTCCAGACCATCGGCCGGCTTCAGCATTTTCATCGCACCCATGTTTTCGCTTCCGGCACCTTTCGGCACCACCATAATACGCAGCTTGTCCCCCGGCACGATTTCGGTGTGGATGACAGCCGGTGTGTTATCGCCGGTGTTATTGCGGTCAAACAGCGGCTCATGCACCACCGATTTGCGCAGATAGCCATCCTCGTAGCCCTGACGCACCCCTTCGTTTACAGCATCGGTTAAGCTGCCGTCTGTAATATGCACATCCTGGCCCACTTCCAGATACACCACTGCAATGCCGGTATCCTGGCACATAGCCTGACGGCTCTCCCTTGCCATCTGGCAGTTCTGCACAATCTGTTCCAGGCAGTACCTGCCAAAAGGCGATTCCTCCCGTTTCAGGCCATCCTGCAGCGCCTGTTCCACATCGGCAGGCAGGTCATAGTTCACATCCATGCAGAGCTGACGCACAGCTGCGGTTACCTCCTGCACCGAAATTGATTTCATATATACATCCCCCGTTCCTGTTCTGGTTTATCCGGAACAATTCCCCCGTGTTTCACTACACTTGAAACACGTTACCCGGCAATCGAAAAATTCACAATTCTTAATCTATTTATTATACACCTTTCTGTTTTATTCGTCACTAGTAAATCCTCCGGCTGTATGCGGATTCCACATATTTTCTTTTCTTCTATCCGCACTTCTGGCCGCTCTTCCGGCTGCTCTTCTGTACGCCCCTTTGGCCTTCCCTTCCGCTTTCGCTCCTGTCCTGTATCTCTGTTCTGTATACAATGTTCAGAATAATCAGAAATTTTTAATGATAAAATATTTTTGTCAGAAAAATAACCGGTTTCCCGGTTTCCCGAATTGTCTTTTCCACTTAATTGTGCGATAATGAAAAAATACTATTCATATTTTTTAGGAGGAATATCATGGATCGTCAATTTGGTATTTTTATGGTCATTGCGATTTATATGGTCATCATGATTAGCATTGGTTTCTACTATGCACGCCGCAATACCACCGTATCCGATTACGTATTAGGCGGCCGCAGCCTTGGCCCGTGGGTAACCGCACTGAGTGCCCAGGCATCCGACATGAGCGGCTGGCTCTTAACCGGCTTACCAGGGCTGGCATATCTGTCTCTGGCAGGCTTTAAAGAAGCAAGCTGGACAGCCATCGGTTTATTAATCGGTACATTTTTAAACTGGGTATTCGTTGCAAGACGTTTACGCAGCTTTACAGAAGTATCCCAGAACTCTTTAACCCTGCCGGACTACCTGCAGAACCGTTTCCGGGACAAATCTTCCATTCTGAAAACCGCTACTGCTGTGGCAAGTGTTGTGTTCTTCTTAGTATACACATCCTCCATGTTTGTAGCCGGTGCAAAACTGTTCTCCACCATCTTCCCGTTAACCTATACACAGGGCTTACTGGTAGGCAGCTTGATTATCATCTCCTACACCTTCCTGGGCGGGTTCCTGGCCGTATGTACCACTGACGCCATTCAGGGCATGCTGATGTTCTTTGCGCTGATGGTTGTTCCTATGACAGTTGTTTCCGCGGTAGGCGGCGTAGGCACCACATTTGCAAGCATCGACCCTGCAAACTGGCAGCTGTTCCCGAACGGCGACGGCAGTGTTACCTGGCTGTTAATCGCATCTTCTCTGGCATGGGGGCTTGGTTACTTTGGCCAGCCGCACATCCTGGTGCGTTTCATGGCAATTGAAAAACCAAAAGATATCAAACCGGCAACCATCGTTGCTATGGTATGGGTATCCATCACCTTATTTGCCGCTGTTATGATTGGGCCTCTGGGGCACCTGTTCCTGGATGCACCACTGGCAGACGGCCAGCACGAAACCATCTTTATGGTGCTGATTAACTCCATGTTCGGCCCTATTTTAACTGGTGTATTCATGTCTGCCATTCTGGCGGCTATCATGTCCACTGCAGCATCCCAGCTGCTGGTAGCTTCTTCCGCACTGTCCAACGACCTGTACAAAGGCCTGTTCCGTAAAAACGCATCGGAAAGAGAAACCATGAACGTAAGCCGTATTGCTGTACTGGTTATCTCCTTTACCGCCATCTTCCTGGGTATGGACCCGAACAGCTCCATCTTTGGTATCGTAAGCTTTGCATGGGCTGGTTTAGGGGCATCCTTCGGTCCGGCTGTACTGATGAGCCTGTACTGGAAACGCATGACCTTAAAAGGTGCCATTGCCGGCGTTATCACCGGTGCTGTAGGCAGCGTGGCTTTCTACTGGCTGAAAGTAAACGTGGGCGGTATCTTCTCCGTATACGAACTGCTGCCAGCCTTCATTCTGGCAATTGCAGCAATCGTAGTATTCTCCCTGCTGGATAAAGAACCATCCAAAGACATGCTGGATGAATTCGACGCAGCAGTGAAACACTCGAAAGAAAACTAATCACACAAAACTCAAAACAAGACGGTAAAGTAAAACCGGGCTTCCCTGCGGAGGCCCGGTTTTTTGTGGTTATGTGTAGTTTTTTATCATTTGTTAACCAGCAAATCGTTCTGTATACATGCCCTCTCCGTCAGGCTGTCGGCTCAGATTCTTCCTAATAGCGGATTTATTTAATAAAGTAATTTTATGGAAGTACAGTACATAATTCGACAAGGTTTTTGGAAGTGCTGTGCTATACTCCTCTCTGTTGCCGTGCCCAGAATCTGGTAACAGAGAGGGGGTGACATCGTGGATATCCAAATCTTCATTTCATCCGTTATTGCTGGTCTTGTTGCCAATTTTCTTTGGTGGCTTGTAACTCGCAAACGGTAACGGCAACATAACTTCTATGAAAGGAGGTATACACAAAGAAAAAAGCAGCGGGCCCAAACCGCTGCTTTTTTCTTTGTGCTCTGGTTATACGAATCTCATGGACTCCTTTACCTTCGCTTTCATCCGTTGCCTTTACTATACCACATAGCATCGGCAATTTCAAGTATATTCCAGTAAACAGTTTTGTATACACGCCCTCTGGTTTGTGTTATGAATCCCTCCGGGCGGCTGCGTCATGTTTGTATCGTCGGGCTTCTTTTTTATTTCATCATTTAAGGCTTTCGTAAGGCGGATTTTATCCTCCAGCACGCGTGGATTATCGTACACGCGCACACGGGTGCCGCCGGTAAAGCCGATATATACACCGGTGTTATCCTGTATGAGCGTTGCGGCATGGCCGAGGACGATATAGCCGGTTACGGCGTCGTATTCGCCGATTTTCTCCCGCCCTTTTACCGGCACCAGGGTAAAGGCCGGTTTCAGCACCAGCGGCACCCGGCGGGCATGTTTGCCCAGCACAGTGCGGCTCTGCCGTGTCAGCACCTCTGTACTGCTTTGCAGGTGAAAGAGCAAATCATCCAGCACCCGGCACAGCCGATGCGGAATCTGCTCCACGGTGCCGTCCAGATAAATAATCTCCGTGCCGTTGGCGCCATCGGGCAGATAGGCGGGCAGGATGGCGCAGATGTGCTGCCAGTCGGTCTGATACCGGGGCGGCTGCAGATTTTTATAAATAAGGCAGCGCCTCCTTTTTGGGTTCGCATATAGCATGCGTAACTGGATTCTGCGTTCTTCTGCTGTGCCTTATACACAGTTTGCAAGCAAAAATTCCCCGCTTAAATGCTGCAGTGCATCCACATACACCAGAATATCATCTGCAAGCGGGTTGAACACCATTCCGGTAACGGGCTGCAGCGCTGCCGCACGCATAATGGCATCCTCCATGGGAATCAGCTGGAACTGGTCGTCTGCCAGCCAGTGCTGCGCTTTCTCCATGCTGGTAAACACCGGCAGCCACACCTCATTTGCGGCTCTGCCAAGAGCACCCCAGATTCGCTGGCCATTCTCCTCCACCACCGGAATCACAAAGGCGCCGCCTGCCGTCATGCAGTCGTGGAGCAAATCCAGAAACAGCAGATAGCTTGTTTCATCTTGTCGCACCTTCACACTGTGCACGCCGTCTTCCACCCATTGCATCACGTCGGTATCGGCTTCCTGCGGCGGAATGCACAAGTCCTCCAGCGGTGCCATTGCACAGTACACCAGCGGCGACACCCGGCTTTCGTCTTTTCGGATGGTTTCCTCAAGGATTGGTTTCAGTACCTGTTTCATTTCGGCAGTCAGTTTGTAGTCTCTCATGTTGGTTTCCTCCTGTTTTGCTGTCCTGTTGTTATTCTGTTGTTCTTGTTCTGTTGCTGCTGTGCCTCTTACCAGGCGGCTCTGTCCCACGCCAGTTCTTTCTGCAGGCTGTGGATTTCTGCAGCGATGTCCTGTAAATGCTCCACCGCATCGGTGTTGCTGCGCAGCTCCTGCACCAGCTCAGCCAGCAGCTGTTTTTCGGTTAAGGTTTGCAGATTTTCGTTGTCCATGTTGTCACCTCGATTCACGATTATCATTTTGTGCTGTGACAGGAAGGCCGGACGTGTTCCTTCTCCTGTTTAATGATGGACATTCTCTCGATTGTTCCGCTTTGTAAGACTTCGTCTTCCACGCGACGAACAATCTTCGACAATCTCCATCGTGCCCGACGCCTTTCTGGTCGGGTATGCAGAATTCAGTCCACACGTTCCGGGCTTCCTGCCACTTACCTGAATATAGTACAAGCCCAGGAACGCAGGATTTTGAAGCGCGCTTTTCTGCGCAAATGCGGCTGGCAAGGCGGCTTTGAAATTTGTGAAGCGCCGCGTACAGATGGTACGCAAGCAAGCAAATTTCAAAACAACGCAGCCAGGCACAAAAAAGACCAGTTCCTACGCGATTTCACCACGCTGCCACTCGTATTCTTTCTCCACCGCCTCTTCCACGGTGCGGATGCGGCGCTCGTCAAATTTTTTGTAAATGCCCTCGATGTAGCTCCAGGTGCAGCCGTTCTGCATGGCGGCCTGCTGAAAGGCGTAGCGCAGCAGGTCAGATTTTTCTGTGCTGAATACGGCACCCCATTCGCCGTTTGGCAGTGTTCCCGGCATATAGCATTTGTCGTACACTTTCTCCACATCATTCTCGCACGCTGCCCGGCCCCAGTATTTGCGCACCAGCTCGGCAGCAAAATCCTCCATCTGCACGATGACCCCCCGGGTGGTAAGGTGCTGATTCTCGCCGTAGCGGGTAAGCTCGTCCGGATTGTCCGGATTGTCTGAATTGCCTGCAGCATTTTCTTCGCTCGCACCTGTGCCTCCGCTGCACGGACGAAGAAGAAGACTGGTTTTATGATTTGTGTCTGTATCTGTGTCTATATCCGTCTCCGTCTCCATATCTGTATCCGTATCTGTTTCTGTATCGGCTTTTTTCGCTTTTTCAGAAAAACCGTTCGCTTTTTTCGGTTTTTTTGGTTTTTTCGGTTTATCTTCATCAGCTCTGGATATGGTTTCTGTTTTGGCTTCTGGTTTTACTTCCAGTGTGGTTTCTTTTTTCGGGCGACCGCCCTGTTTGCCGTTTTCGCTGTTTTTCTGACAGGTATCCACATAATTGCGGGTATCAAATTCCAGCCGCTCCCCGATAAAATCAAAGGCGCTGTCCACACGCGGGTCTTCGCTTTCTAACAGTTCACCGGTGTTGACAAAGTGCAGAATCATTTTAAAGAGTTCTCCCGCCTGTTCATTGGTCATCTTTTCTACCGACCGGATGTAGTTTTTATACAGATGAAATTTGTTTTTCTTTTGAAAAAATTCATTATCTTCAATCATCGCCTGCTGCCTCCTGTTGTTTTGTTATGCGCCCTGTTGTTTTTTTGCCTCCCGGATTTTGCGCAGTTCGTAATCCCGTTGCCGTTTTGCTCTGCGTTTTTCTTCCTCCCGGGCGTTGATTGCATCCTTCTCCCGGCTGATGACCCCCATGAAATATTCCACCCCTTTCCGGGTAATTCTAGTGCTGCGCCGCACTTTTACCGTGCCTCTTGCACCCACCACGGCCTGCTCCTGCATTTCCAGAATGCCCAGTTCCAGGCTGCGCTGTGTGGGCAGATTATGTTCGCTTTCCCGGCTTTGCAGATAGCCGTGCTCCCGCATCCACTGAAAAAGCCTGTCCCGGCCGGTCTCGATGCCGCTCTGTTTTAACATGCTGGCAAGGTCGCCCACAGTGATGCTGTCGCGGCTTTCCATCACCGCATCGGCAAAGCGCACCTTGTTTTTCTGTTTCTCCAGCTGTGCCTCCGCATCCATACGCAGCAGCCGTTCTTTCTCAAGTTCTTTTACCACCAGTTCCATGGCCTCATCGGTCCACAGTCTGTACGCTTTCGCTGATGGCAGCATCGGTGCCGCACTTTCGTTCCGGCTCTCACATGAATTGCTGTCTGGTTCTTTGTAAGTCATAAGCATTTCCTCCTGTTGTTATTTGCGGGAAAACACGATGAGCTCCCGCTTTGCATATTCCAGATAACCCCGCATAAAGATATCAAAAAACACATCAGGCTCCAGCTCCATGGCATAGGCAAATCCCGCCAGAGCACGGATATCGGGGATAGTTTCCCCTCTTACAATGCTGTGTATGGTGGATTTGGGAATGGATGCATGGCGTCCCAGTTTGGACACATTCATGTTGAACTGTTCACCCATAATCGCCCAGAACCGCTTCATATCCCAGAACTCGGTTTCATTGATTCTGGATGGCCGGTCGGCCTCTTTCTCTTTTTCTGCACCCGTACTGCCGACCGGATGCGGCATCCCGCCCGGAAGCAGTATGGTTTTCTGATGGATTAGAATTTCGTTTTCTCTCTGCATGCTGATTACCCCTTTGATTATAATTTGTACTGCATATTGGTTAGATAATCTATACGAGAATTCCCTCGCCCGTTCATAGTAGCATTGCCTGCAATGCAATACAAGACCTTGCGGGCAATCGTCTACAGCGGTGGACAATTTTAGCAAATCCAAAAAAAATACAGGAAAGAAGCAGGATTTTTAAACAAAAAAACACCCCTGCGCATTGCAGGAGTGCTTAATTTGATACAATATGCAATTTAAAACTATTTGTCTTCATAATGCCCTTTGCATTGCTGAACAATAATTGTTCCATCCATTACTTCATATACCAGCCGGTCTTTGTCGTTAATTCGTCTACTCCATTTCCCTTCGAGATTTCCTTTTAAAGGTTCCGGCTTACCGGTTCCTTCATAAGGTGTTCTCTGTACTTCTTTCAGCAATGTATTAATCTTCTTCAGCGTCTTTTTGTCCTGTACCTGCCAGTACAGATATTCCTCCCACGCATCTTCTGCAAAGGTAATACTAGTCAAGTTCCATTGCCTCCAGTTCTTCCATCGTTTTTACAACTACGCGACCTTTCTGAACCTGCTGGTCGGCTTTTTTTATCTGAGCTATATTGGCCTCGCAATAAAACGGGTCAGCTGGTGCTGTAATCTCAAACGGGATTTTCCTGTCGCGTAATGCTTTTTTGGCATAAATCATAAAAAATGTTGTGATGTTCATTCCCATTTCGGCACACATTGCATCCAGCTCTTTTTTCATGTCGTCATCCAGACGAAGGCTGATGGTTGTCATGGAATCACCCCTTTTCTATATTTATATTATGCATCAAAAAGCATTTATTTGCAAGCATTTGCATTCATTCTCTTTCTTTTTATTATATTTTAAATGACTCTTGCCAGATAGAGTATTGCCTGTAAACATACAATATGCATACAAAAAAGCGGCTCTCGAAAGAGAACCGCTTTGATTTTGCGTAATATTCAAATTACAGAACAGCCTGGTTGAAGCCGCTTTCAGATTCGTTTACTACATCTTTATCAGCGTCACCGGCAACCCCAAAGAAGAATGGGAAGTTTTCGGTTACCCACATGTAAGCCAGGAATGCTACGAAGAACAGACCTACGGTAGAAACGATTTCCATGAAGGATGGGAAGTAGCTGCCGCCCAGAGCGCCGATGTGTGCGCTCATACCGGTGAACACTACGTTCAGACGGGTCAGTACCAGACCAATCATACCAACGATACCGAATGTCAGTAAACCGCCTTTGGTTCTGCCGAACGGAATCAGGTGAATGATGATTGGAACAACGCACAGTAACAGCATTTCCAGTAAGAACATGTTGCTTACAAAGTTGAAAGCAAATACGTTGCCTAACTGGCCGCGCATTACCAGGTCAGCGCATTTCAGTACGAAGTATACGCCCATCAGTACTGCGGAGATACGGCACAGACCGTACAGCATTTCTGTATCGATTTTCATGTTGTAACGGCTGTTGGTCCAGATGTATTCAACGGTAGCCACGCAAGGGCCTACGAAGAATGCACTCAGAACGAATAACCAAGGCATCATCTGGGTAGCCCAGATTGGGTCCAGTTTAGCAGGCATTGCTAAGTACAGGGAACCCAGGGAAGCCTGATGGCCCAGAGGTACAGTACATGCAGCGATGAATACGATCTGCATGATTGGAGCCATTTTTTTCTTTAATTTTGGAGCAACTTTTTCTGCGCCAACTTCGATTAATTCGATTACCTGTAATACCAGGTAAGCTACGATACACATGTAAACTTCGAACATTGGGGAGTGGATACCAGGAGATACAAATGGTGTCCAGAAGTTATCCCAGCGGCCGATTTCCACAATCAGGATTAACAGTACCAGTACATAACCGATGAAGCTTAACAGTAAGCATCTTCTGGATACTGGATCGTATTTTTCTGCGTGGAAAATATGTGTGATGATGGCGGTACTGAAACCAGCACCTGCCAGTGCGATTACGTTCATGTCAGCGCCAATCCATGCACCCCATGGCATTAAGTCGCTCAGGTTGGTCCAGTAGCCCAGACCAGCGTAATATCTTGCTAAAATCATAACCAGGGAGAAGGCGATAAATGCCAGCATACCCAGTCTGACTGGTGTTAATCTTAAGTTCCATCTACCTGTTGGACTCTTGAAAACCCATTCTTTCATCTTGAAGACCTCCCTTTACTCTTCGCTTTTGTGGTCTGCATGGCCTTCATGTGCAACTGCATGACGACGTTTCGCATACAGACTTACACCTGTCCACGCTGCAGCACCTACAGCAAAAATTGGAATTGTGAAGCGGGTGAAACCATGTACATTCTGCGGAATGGATTTTTCCGGCAGGTTGGTTGGGAAGCCCAGTTCGCCGAAGTCTACGTCGGAGATATACAGCCAGCTGGTACCGCCAACTTCTTTTTCACCGTATACATGGTTCAGGTATCTGCTATCGCTAGCAATGATTTCATGAGCTTTCGCCAGCAGTTCATCACGGTTGCCAAACATCAGTGCATCGGTAGGACATACGCTTGCACATGCAGGCGCTTCGCCTTCCGCCAGTTTAGAAGAGCAGAACTGACATTTCATAACGGATGGCAGAACTTTTTCCCATTCGTATTTTGGAATATCGAACGGGCAGGCAATCATGCAGTAACGGCAGCCTACGCATACGCTAGGGTCGTACTGAACAGCGCCCTGTTCGGTCTGATGGAATGCATGTGCGAAACATACGGAGGAACATGCTGGTTCCAGGCAGTGCATGCACTGACGTTTTACGAAACGCCATACTTCCTGACCGTCTTTTTCTACTTTTTTATGCTCTACAGTTGTCCAGGTATTGCTGTCTAACTGTACGCCAACGCCGTGAGCGTTTTCAAATTCGTTTGTCTGAGGGTTCTGGAAACTCTGATTATTCCACAGTTTGCAGGCAACCGTACAGCTGCCGCAACCTACGCATTTTGTTAAGTCAACCAGAACGCTTTTCTGATTTGTAACAGCATTAGCCATTATTTATTCCTCCCCCTTCTTACACATCTTTTCTGACTAAGGAGCCAGATCTGTCTTCATAATGAGTATGACACAGGTCATGTGCCAGGTGGCTTAATGGTTTTTCCAGGAAGTCTGCATAGATTTCAGCAATCTGAGGGTTTTCATGGCTCAGACGCAGGGAACCTTTTGCAGTTTCCATCTGACCGGCACCTGCAGCAGCACCGTTAATCACACCAGCAGCATCATGGCCGTACATGGTTGCTGTACGAGCTTCGCGTACCCAGTCCTGAGGTGGTACAGCTGTTTTTGGCTGACCGCCGCCGGAGATACAGCCGCCCGGGCATGCCATAACTTCTAAGAAGTGGAAATCTGCTTTACCAGCTTTGATTTCTTCACATAACTGACGGGCATTTGCTAAACCGGATGCTACTACTACTTTTACATCGCCAACGCCCGGTACGTTTACAGAAGCACGTTTGATGCCTTCCAGACCACGAACTGGTTCCAGGTTGTACAGGGATGTTGGTGGTGCATTTTTGGTAATCAGATAGTAAGCGGAACGTACAGCAGCTTCCATTACACCACCGGTGTTACCGAAGATTAAGCCTGCTGTGGAACCGATCTGATCGTACTGGCCTTCCGGCAGGTTTGCAAAGTCGATGTCGCCTAATTTTTCGCGAATCATGTCTGCCAGTTCGCGTACGCTCAGTACATAGTCCATATCTTTTACAGTGTCGTCGTTGTAGTATTTACCAGCGCCGCCTTCTAAACCAGCAAACTGAGAACGGCTTGCTTCGAATTTTTTAGCAACACATGGCATAATTGCTACGTTTACAATTTTGTTGTATGGTACACCCAGTTTTTCCGCATTGTAGGTTTTCAGGGTGGAACCATGCATCATCATTGGAGAACGTGCAGAGGACAGGTTTGGAATTAATTCAGGGTAGTAGTATTCTACGAATTTAACCCAGCCTGGACAGCAGGATGTCATCTGTGGCAGTACACCGCCTGTTGTCACACGTTCAACCAGTTCAGAACCTTCTTCCATGATGGTTAAGTCCGCACTGAAGTTGGTATCTACAACCACGTCGAAACCTAATTCACGCAGTGCAGTAACCATCTGACCTTCCGCCCATGCGCCTGCGCCCATGCCGAACTCTTCACCGATACCTACACGAGTTGCCGGAGCAGTCTGAACGATTACGGTTGTTTCAGGGTCCTGAATTGCTTTCCATACATTTTCTACATCACTGCGTTCTGCGATAGCGCCGGTTGGGCACCACAGAGAACACTGACCGCAGTGTACGCAGATGAACTGATCCATTACAGGCAGTTCATAGTACCCGAATACGCTCTGTACTTTTTCGCACGCTTCAATACACTGACCGCACAGGATACATTTTTCGTCATTACGTACCAGAGATACGTTGTCTGGATCCAGAGGAACACGACCTTTTACCTGTGCAGGCATTGCGCTTGCGTTCAGGTACTGATTCGGCAGCCAGCCGGTGCCACTTGGATCACTGACAGGTCTGCAACCAGTCATGGTTGCAGCAGCGCCTACTACGCCGGCACCTGCCATAACACTTAGAAAACGACGTCTGCTCATGCCTTTGTTTTCTAAATTTTTGTGTTTTTCCATTTGATTCACCTCAACGAAATAAATTTAATGAAACCATTACATAAAGCTTTTAAACTTTAAAATGAGCAATCCGTTCTCCCGCTGATGCAGACCGCCACTTGTCCGCTGTTACAGCCGGAACTGGATGTCTCAAAAATTAATGAGTGTTCAAAGATAGCATAACTATAACAGCCTAACTATCCCTAGTATCATTCTATACTGATTTGCAGGTTTTCCGCAATCTTTTTTTATTGTGAAAAACGATGCAAACCCTCATCGTTGAGCAATTTGTATTTTTTATAATGCCAGTGCTTCCAGCAGCAGCTGCCGCACATGCTCACTGCAAATACTGTAAAAAACCTGTTTTCCATCTTTTCTGCCCTGCACAATCCGCAGATTTCGCAAAACCCGCAGCTGGTGCGATACAGCCGACTGGCTACTGCCTACCAGAACGGTTAAATCACAGACACACAACTCTGCCTGAAGCAGATAATACAGTATTTTTACTCTGGTATTGTCGCCCAGAACCTTGAACAGCTCGGCTGTCTGCTGGCTTTTTTCCTCTGGAATAGGGTTATTCTGCAACAGCTCGCGTGCATGATTGTGTATACAGAATTCTTCGCACTGCCACTGTTCTTCCATTACACCAGCCTCCTTTTCTGATTGTATCATTTTTAATTTTTATATAGTTTTTCTGTTTTTTTGATTGTGAACAAAGATGCAAATCAATCTTAACATTTTCTTAAAAATGAAAGAAATAAAAAATGCTTATTATCGGCGGCGGAGCTGAACCGCATTTACCGTTTTGCGAGGCATCTGTTTTTCTTTCGCCATCAGGGCTGCATCGCCTGGACGACCCAGCGCCACAATGCCGTAAATTTCTAAATCTTCGGATGCCTGAAACTCGCTGCGCATATCCACACGGTCAAAGGAACCAATGCAGTGAGTCACATACCCTCTTCTCTGTGCCTCCAGACTCATATAGCCCCATGCACAGCCGGTATCAAACGGTGTCCAGTAGTTATATAAGCCGTTGTGGGTATCACCCATGTTGCCAGCCAGCAGAATCAGCACCGGCGCTTTGGAAATCCATTCCTTTTCGCCAGGCAGCATATATTCCATCAGCATTTCCTTATCCTGCGGTGTCTTTGCTACGAAGAATCTCCATGGCTGTTCGTTATAGGCATTAGGCGCCTGGGTAGCAGCCAGCAGAATTCCTTTGATATCCTCATCATCCACCGGTTCTTCCGAGAAGTACATGGTGGAGTAGCGCTCCATCATTTCCTCCATGATTTCCTGTTCCAATACACGTCTCATGTTTTTTCCCTCTTTCTTCCCCCACAATCTCTTTACACACATATCTGCGGTAAAGCTTTCATATACTTTTTTCATATACGTGTGGTAACTTTCTTACTATAACTATACCACAAAATGTCCATTCTCAAAACACTGCATGCACATAAAAAAAAATTTATCATTTCCCGGCGCTATTTCTGAAAAATATATGTACTTTGCTAATAATTGTGATATAATTAATTTATCATATTTTAGACACGTATCTTTAAGGAGGTCATTTATTATGAATTTACAGGAAATTCAGGCAATTGCACTGGCTGCATCCACCGAGGAACTGATTGCGGCAGATGAAAAATTCGCTCAGCCAGTTGTACTCTCTGACGAGGAAGTAGCCGAAGCACTGCTGAAAGGCGACACAAAATCGGAAAAACTGCTGGCAGAAACTGTACTGCCGGAAGAAGAAGCGTTAAAACATCTGGTTCTGGAACTGATTGCTCTGAACCGTGAAATCGAAATCGCAGAAGCAAAATACCGTAAAGCTTCCGCTGAGGAAGGCTATGCACTGGCAGCTCGCATCAGCACCTTACAGAATCACAAAACAACTGTAAGCACTATGTTTGTTGCCAATATGTAATCTACCTAATAATTAATACGAACGGGTGCACCAAAACCGCTGTACACAGGTGATTCTGTGAACAGCGGTTTTCTTGTTGCAGTTTTCTTGTTGCGGTTTTCTTTGACAGCAGCGCCGGAACCCTGTAAGATAAAGAACAGTATTGTATTTCTGTACGATAACTTTACGCAAAGGATTGATAAGCTTGCGCCAGTTTCTACTGGATTTTTATCATGACCGTACTTTTTCATCCACGCTTTTGAAAATTGCGGTCCCTATCATTTTGCAGAATTTAATATCCTCCTCGCTGAATATGATTGATACTATTATGATTGGTCGTGTCGGCACGGTTGAGCTGGCAGCCGTCGGTGTGGCCACACAGTTTTTCTTTTTCAATATTGTGGCACTGGTTGGCGTGTGCAGCGGCTACTGTATTTTTATTGCCCAGTACTGGGGCAAACAGGATATCCCGTCGATAAAGCGCTACCTGGGACTGATTATCCTTTATGCTCTCGGAATCGGGCTTCTGTTTACCCTTGCCGGGCTGCTTTTTGCAGAACAGATTATCCTGCTGTTTAACGATGACCCGGAAGTGGTACAGCTCGGTGCTGTTTATATCCGCACGCTGGCGGCTGGAACGCTGTTTTCCGGGCTGACCTATGCCTTCGGCTATGCATCCCGCAGTATTGAAAACACCTTCCTGCCGATGATTGCCAGCACGATTGCGCTTGGAGCCAACACACTGCTGAACTACATTCTTATTTTCGGTAAATTCGGGGCGCCGGCTCTGGGCGTGGAAGGGGCTGCACTGGCAACACTTTTCGCCCGTATGTTAGAAGCAGCCATTCTGCTTGGCTATATTTACTGGAAACGGATGCCAATCGCGATCCATCCTTCCGATTTTGACCTGCGGCCTGCCTTTTTTATGCAGGATTTCCGCACGGTACTGCCGGTTATGCTGAACGAACTTTGCTGGGGTCTGGCTACCATCGTTTACACGGCGGCATACGGCCGAATCAATACCGATGCACTAGCCAGCATTCAGATTGCAAACACGGTACAGAACCTGTTTCTGATTTTCGGTATCGGCGTTTCCGGTGCAACCGCCACCATGGTTGGCAACACCATTGGCCGCGGGCTGGCAAAACGGGCGGAGACCTATGCCTACCGTTCTATTCTGCTCTGTCTGGTTATCGGTGTTCTCTTAACCATACTGATTCTGATTTTTGCACCTGTCTTCCTCTGGTTCTACCAGCTGGATTCGGCACAGGTGGCAAACGATGCGCTACTGATGATTCGTGTTCTGGCGCTTTCGATGCCGCTTAAATTAATCAATATGACGGTTATTATGGGAATTCTCCGTGCCGGCGGCGATGTGGTATTCTCGCTGTTATTTGAAAGCTGCACCATGTGGTTTATCGGTGTACCGCTTGCCTTTATCGGTGCATTGCTTTTACAGTGGCCGGTATATCTGGTATACGCGCTGGTAATTACCGAGGAAGTGGTGAAATTTGTACTGTGCCTGTGGCGCTCCTTCAGCGGCCGGTGGATGAAAGTATTTGTGTAAAACGGCATATAACAAAAAAAGAGATTCCGGCTGACCGAAATCTCTTTTTTTATTTATGTTCATTCAATTGTATTTCATATTGTATTTCATGACATAAGATTTTTTGTGTCTGGCAAGGCGGCTTTGAATTTTTCGAACGACGCGTATAAAACATACGCAAGGTGAGAAAAATTCAAAACAACACAGCCAGGCGCAAAAAAGATATGTCATCAGAATGCCGTGTGGTCGCCGTCCCTCTGCCACACCATATACCCATCGTCCTGCGTAATTTTTGACAGCATCTCATACACATCATCGATGGCTTCATCTTTTGTGCGATAGCAGTTGTGCATACTGATATGATACATATCCATCCAGTCGTTGACACAGGCTTTTGTCATAAAGGTCCATTTATCCTCTTCGTTCTGGCCCAGGTACCAGTAAACCTCTTCCCATTTTGGACGAAAATACATTGTTATCTCTCCTCCCTGCCAGTGCGAATAGCATACAGTAAAATCCCGGCCGCCACGGCCACATTCAGCGACTCTGCCTGCTGATACAATGGAATTTTTACCATGATATCGCCTTCTTTTATCAGCTGCGGGCCGTTTGCCTCGTTACTTACCACCAGCGCTGTTTTTTCGGGGAACTGCATCTGGTAATGATACTGCTCCGCACGGATGTCGGCTACCGCCAGCTGAAAGCCCCAGCGGTGCAGGTCATCCTGCATGGATGCAGCATCATCGGCATGATAGACCGGCAGACGGAATACCGCTCCCATGGTGGAGCGCAGTGTTTTATCATTATATAAATCCACCGTGCCTTTTAAACAGATCATGGCCTCGGTATCGGATGCCAGCGCAGTACGCATGATGGTGCCCAGGTTGCCCGGGTCCTGCACGCCGTCAATAATGATAATCTGCTTCATGCCGGCAACGTCCTGCCAGTTCCACTGTTTCTGCTGTGCAACCGCAGCAATGCCCTGCGGGTTTACCGTGTTCAGCGCTTTTGCCAGCAATCCGTTTTTCACCAGATAAACCGGTGTATCGGTATCCGGCAGCTGATGCAGCATCTCCTGATGGGCTTCATCCAGCAGGATTACCTGTGCCGCCTGATTTTCAACGGCCTCCTGCACAAAGCGCAGCCCTTCGGCTACAAACTGGCCATACTGCTGACGGTATTTTTTCTGCTGCAAGGCCTTGCATCGCTTCAGCCACTGATTCTGTTCCGATTGAATGACTTCCACTTGTCTTGTCATACGCGATCCTCTTTCACTTTATACTTCCCACTTTATACTTCTGTTTTTAACTGTTTGTTTTTAACTGTTCTAACAGCCATTCCCGTTCATTGCGGGCCGGTTCCTCCAGAACCAGCTGTAACAGCCGGTTTAAACATTCTCCTACCTGACGGCCTTTATACCCCAGCGCCGTTAAGTCCTTCCCGGATACAGCCAGCTGTTTTAACGAGCAGCAGTCGCCCCGCTGTTCTATCTGATTCAGTATGGTCTCTATCTGGTCAAATACCTCCAGCGGCAGTCTGGCCATGGCATCGCTGTGAGCCCGTACATCGGCCCGTTTTACTGCAATCAGATTGCGCACACCGTCAAAGCCGAGGTCCGCCACGGCTTTCCGCAGACAGATTTCATCGGGCAGAAGCATGCGTTCATGCTGGCCAATCAGCTGCTGCACCTGTGCAATGGTCTTTTTATCGTAACGAAGCCGTTCCAGCATCTGCCCTGCCAGAGCTGCACCTGCCTCGCTGTGCCCGTCAAAGCAGTCTTTGTCCTGCTGCTGTTTCCACACAAAAGGTTTCCCGATATCGTGCAGCAGCATGGTTAACCGCAGCACCACCTCCGGCGGTGCCAGCGCCACCGCTTTTACTGAATGGGTAAATATATCGTACTGATGGGAGCCGCCGTTCTGGGCAAACTGCCAGGTATGGCAGATTTCCGGCAGGAAATACGGAAAACAATCCAGCCGTGCCAGTGTCTCCAGCCCGTAGGCAGCCCAGGAGCTGGTCAGAATTTTATCAAATTCCACCTGAATCCGCTCTCTGGCAATATTGCGCAGTAAATAACTGTATTCCCGGATTGCCCGCTCGGTTTCCGGCTCAAACTGAAAATTCAGCACACAGGCAAACCGCACCGCCCGCATAATCCGCAGTCCGTCTTCCTGATAACGGCTGGCCGCATCCCCCACACAGCGGATAACACCCCGTTTTAAATCACCCAGGCCGTCAAAACAGTCAATCACACCTTCATCGGGATGATATGCCAGCGCATTGATGGTAAAATCACGGCGGCTCAAATCCTCCTGCAGGCTGCGGGTAAAGAATACTTCCTTTGGCCGTCGGTTATCCTCATATTCGCCGTCAATCCGATAGGTAGTAATCTCCACAGGCATCCCGCCTGTCATAACGGTCACCGTTCCGTGCTGCAGCCCTGTTAAAATCACTTTATAATCTTTAAATAGTTCGATTACCTGTTCCGGCAATGCCTCGGTACAAATGTCCCAGTCTTTCGGCTCTTTGCCTAACAGGCTGTCACGCACACAGCCCCCGACCAGATACGCCTGTATTCCATGCGCTGCAAATCGTTTCAGTATTTCCTCGCACTGCCATGGAATCTGCATCTTCACATCTATCATGTATATCACCTGCTTTCGCACGGGCTTTTCTCATTTATCTTTATATCATAACAGGAAATATGCAAAATAACAAATATAAAATCCTTTTCAATCGCCAATAGCCCGCTTCCGGCCAAAATGCTCTTTACTTTTCTTTTAAAATCAGTTAGACTACTAGTAATTGATTTTCATGCGGCAGCATAAAACGACACAGGCTACTGCAGGAATTTTTGTTTATCCTGAAATTATTTATTGTAATTATATAAAAAATTTTATATAATATAATAAATAGGATATTCGATTTAAGTTTATTAATGTTCTGAATTTGTATACCGGGTTTATACGAGAACAAATTATTATTTTAACTGGAGGGCATCTATCATGAAAATGCATCGCTATTATTACCCAGATGGTAACTTTGAATTATTATACCTGTGCGACTACTACCCAGTAGATATGTACAAACAGGAATTCTACAACAACCACTGTAACCGTCTGTTAGACTTCAGACAGAACCTCGATGACTCCCTGGACTACATCCGTGGTTATCTGTACAACGACCCATACTGGGACAAACTGACAAAAGAACTGGAAGGTGAAGACGTACATCTGTATGCATTCCCATCCTGCACAATCGACAACTACCGTTCCGGTTTATATCCGCTGGTAGAAGACTTATGCCGCGCGAACGAATCCTTCTTTGACGCTGCAAAATGTCTGGTTCGTACAAGAACTGTCGGCGCAGTGGACGATAAAGTATCCGGTCACATGGCTTCCATCGAAAAATCCCGCTGCTGTGAAATCACTGATGAATCCATCGCAATTCTGTTTGACGATGTAACCACCAACGGTGCATCCCTGAAAGCCGGTCACGACATTCTGAAAGCTGCCGGCTACAAAACCATCATCTGCATTGCAATCGGCAAAAACTACATGCCGGAAGACGAAGCAGAAGATATTGTAATGCCTGTACTGAACAGAGCATAATCCGGTTATATAAACATTTAGAACAACAATTTATAAAGGCTGTGCCATTACTGGCACAGCCTCTTTTTGTCTACTTTCTTTTCTACTTTCTTTTCATGTATTATGCTTATTATGATTCTTCCAGTCAGTCCATATATTCCGGCTCCACGGCAGTGCTAACCGGAATGCCGCCGTAACTCTGCAGCGCATACATATTGCCGTTCTGGCGAAAATCCGCAAAACCGGTCAGTGAAATCTGATAAAGCTGCACATACGGTTCCAGCACTTCCTCGGCAGCATCCATAAACGCTGCCCAGTCGTAACAGATACAATCCAGATATGCATACTGATACCCGGAAGCACTCCCCACACATTCGCCCAGGCCGCGTTCCGCCAGTACACGGTTTAAATCATCCTCGATAGCTCCGCGCACATTTACCCGCTGTTCCGCATCAATATCGCCGCTGGTATAAAACAGAAAGCCCCACACAACGCCCTCACTGGCCGCATCATTGTACAGGTCGTTCTCACCAATGTAATAGCCGTTTAAAATCGGCAGTGCAGCCGCAGAGGTGTTGCCAAAATAGATATCATCGCGCAGATACACCTGATGCTCCGGCGGTTCCATGCTATAGCTGGTAAACAGCCCCAGCGGGTCATCCTGCGGAGGCAGCTGACCGCTCATCTGCAAATCGGCAATATAGACATCCAGTTCCGACAATGGAATTGCCGGCTCCATTGCCGGCTGTTCCAGTACATTCACATACTCCACATTGCTCATCAGGCACAGTTCCCCGATGCATTGCTCCAGAAGCGTGCAGAATGCCGTATAGGCACCGTTTGGCCCCAGCGATACCAGTTCCTCACTGTAGGCCTCCACACCCATTCTGCCGTCCGCCAGAAGCACCGGCCAGACCTGAATATCGGTAGCATTCAGCATAAACCGTCCCATATCCAGTGAAGCCATTTCCGGGAATTCAACAGGCGGCACACCGATAATCATCTCCCAGTTTTCAGCCAGTTCCTCCGGTGCCTGCATCCGCCAGTAAGCCAGCTGGTATAACCGGCTCCCGCTTCCATCAGGCGAAACCACCAGTTCATAATGGTCTTCCTGCCGTTTCAACTGAAAGACCGGTCTTGAAAATACGTTCTGCAGCATCCTGTACATAAACGGATAACTGCTATGAGAAGGATCCAGTTCATTGTCTATGCGGTGTCGAAGCTCCTGCTCATGGTCGATAAACAGCTGCCAGAAGTCCTGTACACGCTGCCGAAACGACACAGGGGATTCGCCTGCCTGTTCTGCCTCATTCATCTGTGATCCTCCCTCGTTTACAATTGATTGATTCTTTCAGATTCTTACTTTCAGATTCTTGCCTTCAGATTTTTAAAACTGAATCTGGATGCTGTGGCCTTCTACCGCCACGCCGTCGCCGCGTTTCATCGTATATTCCTCTTCTTCGGAGAACCCGATGGTTTCACCGCTTTTCAGGGTAACATCGCCCTGCAGCACATAGTAGGCAACATTATATAAAAATTCACGCATCTCCTCGTCGGTGCGCTGACTTGCCAAAATTTCCAGCTCGTCCTTGCCAAACGCATCCATGCCGATGGTGTAGGCATTGTTGCCGTTTTCATTCTGATATGTGCCGATATAAATCCAGTTAAACAGCGGCAGCATACCTTCTTCCATCTCTGACACAACCGCCCGGTAAAAGGCAGGTTCCAGCACGGTGCCGGATGTATACACAGCAACCGCATTCTGGCTTTCCAGACAGGACGCCATGATTTTCACATAGGTTTTCCCGGCTTCTACCGGTGCCATGTCTCTTGGCAGAACGGCAATCATCAGATGTGCCACATGCCCTGCCGCCACCTGCGATGCCTCCGGCCAGAAATAGCTGTTCTTCGCAAAGCGTTCCGCTTCCCCGTCCGGAATCGGTTCCGGCATGTAGCCGATTGCAATCATAGCGCCCGGCATATCAAATACCAGATTGCCGTCCTGAATTTCCGGAGCAGTCAGAACATCTACACTTTCCTCTGCCAGCAGCTGGTCCAGCCAGTCGCCTTCCTGGCCGCCTTCCACAAATACCTGCTCCTGCGCAGCCTCTTCCGGTGCAATACCCCAGCGCTGTTTCAGACGTTCCGCCAGTGCTGTCAGATCATATCCTGGTTCATCCAGCAGAATAAAGCCGCAAAAGCTGCCGGTATAATTACGTTTTTCCATGGCACTGTGTTCTTCAGTTAATACAGCGTTTGGATTGTTTTCAAATTTCAGCATTCGGGTTCCTCCTCTAGCGGGCAGCCATTTTTTCGTTGGCTTCTTCCAGGCTGGCATAACCCAGCTGACCGGTCATATTCTGTAAGTTGGCAATTGCCATGTTATAGTGTTTTTCCAGACATGCCAGTGTGTGCGCATGCAGTTTCATAATGGTATCGGTCGAATAGGTTTTCAGTTCACAGCGCAGATAGGTTTCAAAAGAAGTTACAAACGGAGTATCATCTTTGCTGCTTAATGGACGGCCTTTTGCACGCAGATTTGGATATTTTTCGTCTGCCTCCTGCTGCCAGTCCAGATTGATATCTACAATTTCCTGAATTTTTGCCAGCACCTGTGGAGCAATTTCCGGCAGGAACTGTTTAATCTGCTGAAACTCTACCGGATGGGTACTTTCCATCATATAGGCATATTTTTCAGTCAGCATATTGCGGCCCATGTAGCCCGCAGTCGTCAGGTCATTCAGATAGCTTTTCAGCACATCTTCCGACCAGGTTTTCAGCTGGCTGGAACGCATGATTTCAAATTCTTTTGGATTATTCTGACAGTCTGCACGACCACCATTGTTCTGTACATCGTTAAACATTGCCCATTCCTGAGCTACAATCTGTGCAATTAATTCCTGTGTCATGGCAGGTTCCTCCTCTAAAACAACAACTGTTGTATCATTCAATCTATTCTGTGTATTATTATAGCGTTTTTTCGTGATTTTTCAAGCGTAAACGCCAGATTACTGCATCCACGGGCCGGTTGCACGCAGCCCTTCGTGCCGGATGCGCTGCATCACCTGCATACCATGTTCCAGCAGCGATGGCTCCATGCTGTTGCTCAGTCCCTGTCTGCGCAGTTCCTCTGTCAGCATAGCACAGATATCCTGCATCCGTTCAATCTTCTGCACATAGTAATCCTCTTCCGCCATCCCCGGTGCCGGATAGGCCATCAGCTTCTGCAGTTCGCTCCCTGCAGCCTGTCCCAGAACCGGCAGCTGTATTACACCGTACTGCATCCATTTATAAAACGGTGCATACCGGTTATTTAACAGATACACAGCCGAAATCACATTGCGTACAAATTCCGCCTCTGTCAGCGACGCTGCCACTTTATCGCCCCGGGCCATTACGCGGGGATAATTGTACTGCCCGGACTGTGCAATATTCATGCATCGTGCCGCCAGTAATTTCAACCGGATATCCTCCGGGTACCCCTGTTGCAAATCCTGCCGGATTGCACTGAATACACCCAGCGGGTCTGCAAACACCTCGCCGTTTGTGGCAACCGCAAGATGATGCTCCGGAATATGAAGCCACTGGCCAATCGTAGCCGGAACCCCGTCTACCGCCAGATATTTTTTATAAAAGGCTCCGATTTCCAGCACCCCGTTGCGCCCCGGCACCCAGCTTACCGGATACCCGCGAAAACCGCGCGGCAAATCATATAATGCCTGCTGTAACGCAGTTCCGCAGGCAGCATAATCGTCTGCCGTCAGCCACAAACAGATGGATGCCCCCCAGTCGTGATCCCGGGAGATTTCATCATCATAGCCGAAACACTGCGACCCTTCCCCCACCAAACCGGCTGCAATGCGCGGTACATATGCGGCAAATTTCTGCTCCAGCATCGGCTTTACCAGTTCTTCATAAAATAAACGAGACAGTTCTAATCCTTTCATGCAGTTCCTCTCTGTTCTGCCGCCTTCCGGCTGGCAATCTCATAGTTCTGTTTTGAAATCTGATAATTGCGGCTGTCCACACCAAACAGCGTTTCACATAAATTCAGTACGCTCTGATAATACACCGCTGCATTGTCATACTGCTCCAGATCCATGTAATAAGATGCCAGGTTGTTCAGCCCGTAGGCATAGAGCGAATGCCCCTGTCCCAGATATTGCTCATACATGCGCAGCGCTCGTTCCAGCAGTGCGGCCACACCATCCAGCTTATGCTGCTGCCGTTTTGCACTGGCCAGATTATTCAGTGTTGTGGCAATGGCAATGGGATTATCGCCGGCTGCTTCCAGCAGTGCCAGACTACTGCTGTGCAGTTCCTCCGCTTCTGCATAGCGTCCCATATCCTGATACAGAAGACCAAGATTATTCATGCCGCTGACATACAGAAAATGCTGTTCGCCCAGCGAATTTTTATAAATTTCCAGTGTTTTCTGAAAATACTCTGCCGATTGATCATACAGCTTCATCAGTCGATACAATCCCGCCAGATTATTCAGTACCGAACCATAATCCGGATGGGCTTCGCTCTGCAGCCGGGCAATCATTTCCGCCGATTTCAGAAAAGCCTGTTCTGCTTTCTCGTAGTTGCCGATATCCCGATGAATCCCGCCGTAATCATTCAATGTTGTCGCATATTCCGGGCTCTCATATCCATATAGCTGTCCGGTCAACTCCAGAAAGCGGTCCATCGATGCCGCCAGACCAATATAATCGCCAGCTGCATCATACTGGCCAATCTGCTGCTTTAACTGTTCATATTCCTGCTGCACTGTCATATGCATTCCTCCTGCTATCTGTTTTTATCATCCTGTTTTTCTAACATTCCATATAAATTTCTCACAATGCGTTTGTATGTTATTACTTACCCGGCTTTCTGTAAAAAAACACCGTCATGCAAGGCTTCTTTCTAATGTAATCCTTCTTTTTAATACAATCTCTATTTCTAATGCAATCCCTCTTTTTAATACTACGCATTATCCAGTACCATATTTTTCTGTTTTCTTCGTTTCATTCTGAACAGTGCTGTTAAAATCCTTCTGTATCTTCTGGCGGCAGTACAATAATATTTCCCTGCTGCAGCTCCTTTTGATACTGTGCAACCTCCTGCTGCCAGGCTGGTTCCTCTTTTTTTCTTCTGCGAAGTCTCTGGGCATTGCACAGATGTTCCTCTGCCAGCTCCGGCATATCAATCAGCACCACATCCACACCGATGCGCACAACCTTATGCCATGGAATCAGCAGTTCACCCTGATTTTGCAGAAATCCGCGAAAGCCCCCCGTTCCCGGCAGCACCAGAGCCTGAATAGTACCTTCCCGCATATTCAGCTCAATATCTTTTATATTTCCCAGACACTTGCCATCAGCAATATTTACAATCTGCCGTTCCTGTAAATCTGATATTTTTGCACTCATATAGATTGTCCTCCTGTTTCGCAAATAGGAATATTTATCTATATGCGCGGCAGCCTCTGTTCATGCAGAGACATACAAAAAGCCCCTGAATTTTAAAATTCAGGGGCTTTGCTTATGCTTTTACAGAATGGTCAGGTTTATTGACTATTCGATTACTGCGATTAATTCGCCAGCTACTACCTGAGAACCTTCTTTTGCATTGATTTTTGCAATTTTACCGGACGCAGTTGCCAGTACGTTGGTTTCCATTTTCATAGCTTCCAGAACAGCGATTGGTTCGTTTTCTTTTACTTCGTCGCCTTCTTTAACCAGCAGTTTAATCAGAGTACCTGGGATGTTAGCACCAACTTCATTTGGATTGCCTTCATCAGCCATCACAGTAGATGCAACAGTTGCTACAGACTTCGCAGCTTTATCCAGAACTTTAACAGTTCTTCTGTTACCGTTTACTTCAAAGATTAATTCGCGGAAGCCTTCCATGTCAGCTTTGCGGATTTCAACCAGTTTGGTTACCAGGATTTTACCTTCGCTCAGAGCAATTTCGCAGGTTTCACCTTCGGTAATTGCGTGGAAGAATACATCGCTGCCCATATGAACGAATTCGCCGTTGTCCAGTTTTGCTTCCAGATAATCTTCGTATACTTTTGGATACATGCAGTAGCTCATTACCTGTTTCATATCTGCATCCAGACCAAATTCTTCGTCCAGATGTTTTTTGATTGCATCGAAATCTTCAGGAGGCAGGATTTCGCCAGGACGGCAGGTAATGAATGGTTTGCCTTTCAGAACCAGTTTCTGCAGTTCTTCAGGGAAACCGCCTTCCGGCTGACCCATCTGACCTTCAAAGTAGGTTACTACAGAGTCAGGGAAGTCCATGTTTGCTGCTTTTTCATAAATGTTTTCAGGTGTCAGATCGTTCTGAATCATAAAGATTGTTAAGTCACCAACTACTTTGGAGGATGGTGTTACTTTAACGATATCGCCTAACATCATGTTAACATCACGATACATTTTTTTCACGTCATCGAATCTGTGACCCAGACCAAAGCTTTCTACCTGTGCTTTCAGGTTGGAATACTGACCGCCAGGGATTTCGTATTTATAAATTTCAGCGTTGGTGGATTTCAGGTCGGATTCAAAGCCGCCGTATACAGGACGTACAGCTGCCCAGTAATCGGATACTTTCTGCAGATCGTCAACAGACATACCGGTTTCGCGTTCAGTGTTTTCCAGAGCAGCAACGATGGAGTTCATTGCAGGCTGGCTGGTTAACCCTGCCATTGCGTTGATTGCGCAGTCTGCGATATCTACACCTGCTTCGGAAGCAGCCAGTACAGTTGCAACACCGTTACCGGTGGTGTCATGTGTATGCAGATGAATTGGAATACCGATTTCCTGTTTCAGTGTTTTGATTAATTTCGTTGCAGCAGCTGGTTTCAGCAGACCGGACATATCTTTGATACCCAGAATATGTGTACCGGTTCTTTCCAGTTCTTTTGCTTTTCTTACATAGTAATCCAGTGTGTATTTGTCGCGTTTTGCGTCCATAATATCACCGGTGTAGCACAGACAAGCTTCACATACTTTGTTCTGTTTCAGAGTTTCATCGATTGCGATTTCCATACCTTTCAGCCAGTTCAGGGAGTCGAAGATACGGAATACGTCAATACCAGCATCTGCGGATTCTTTTACGAATGCACGGATTACGTTGTCTGGATAGTTTTTATAACCAACAGCGTTTGCACCGCGCAGCAGCATCTGGAACATTACATTTGGAATCTGCTGACGCAGAACGTCCAGTCTTTCCCATGGAGATTCTTTCAGGAAACGATATGCTACGTCAAATGTAGCACCGCCCCACATTTCCAGGGAGAATGCATCTTTTTCAATTACGGATGTTGCATCCGCAATCAGGCTCATATCTCTGGTACGTACACGAGTCGCCATCAGGGACTGATGTGCATCACGGAATGTGGTATCGGTTAACAGCAGTTTTTTCTGATCCAGTACCCATTTTGCCAGTGCTTCAGGACCGTGCTGATCCAGATACTGTTTGGTACCGCTCAGATTTGCAGGTACGTTGTAACCGGTTGGAACGCGTGGAACATCGAATTTTGGTTTCACGCCTTTTGTTTCGTTTACTACTTTTTCGCCCAGGAATTTCAGCAGTTTCAGTTCTTTATCGCCTTTTTTGCCTGCTGTCAGCAGTTCTGGAGTTTTGCCGATGAAGTTGGTGTCGCAGTTCCCGTTACGGAAGTCTTCATGGTTTAATACATTCATGATAAAACCGATATTGGTTTTAACACCTTTGATTTTTGTTTCTTTTAAGCAGCGCAGTGCTTTGTTTACTGCATCGTTAAAGGTTCTGCCGTGAGAAATAATTTTTACCATCAGGCTGTCATAGTATGGGCTGATAGTAGTACCGGCAGATGCGTTGCCGCCGTCTAAACGGATACCGTTACCGGAGCTTGTGCGATAAACATCAATTACACCTGTGTCAGGCGCAAAGTTGTTTGCAGGGTCTTCGGTTGTTACACGGCACTGGATTGCATAGCCGTTTGCTTTGATATCATCCTGGGATTTGATGTTGATTTCATCGGAGTTCAGAGGATAACCCTGCGCTACCATAATCTGAGCCTGAACGATATCAACCCCGGTAATCATTTCAGATACGGTATGTTCTACCTGAATACGAGGGTTCATTTCGATGAAGTAATGCTGACCGCTGGCATCTACCAGGAATTCAACAGTACCAGCACCACGGTAGTTTACAGAACCAGCGATTTTCAGAGCATCGCCGCAGATTGCCTGGCGCTGTTCTTCGGTTAAGCACAGAGCTGGACCGAATTCGATTACTTTCTGGTGACGACGCTGAATGGAACAGTCACGTTCAAACAGATGAACCAGATTGCCGTGTTTGTCACCCAGAACCTGTACTTCGATATGTTTTGGATTTTCGATATATTTTTCTACGAAGATTGTGTCAATACCAAATGCTTTTTTCGCTTCGCTTTTTGCACTTCTGTATTCCTGCAGTAAGTCTTTTTCTTCACGTACAATACGCATACCGCGACCGCCGCCGCCGGCAGACGCTTTTAAGATTAACGGATAACCGCATACTTTTGCGTATTCCTGTACTTCGTCTTCATTTTCAGCAGCTTTTTCTACACCTGGAATGGTTGGTACACCAACAGATGTTGCTACAATTTTAGACTGGATTTTATCGCCCAGTGCATCCATCATTTCATGGGTAGGCCCAATAAATGCAATGCCGGCTTCCTCACACTGTTTTGCAAAATCAGAGTTTTCTGCTAAGAAACCATAACCTGGATGGATTGCATCAACAGCTTTTGCTTTCGCTAAAGCAATGATTTCGCCAATGCTCAGGTATGCATCAATTGGAGATTTCCCTTTCCCGATCTGATAGGATTCGTCTGCCAGTGTTCTGAATAATGCATTTTTGTCTTCTTCCGAATAGATTGCTACGCTGCGGATTCCCAGCTCACGACAAGCACGGAATACACGGATGGCAATTTCGCCACGGTTTGCTACCAATACACGTTTAAATTTCTGCATTCTTGGTACCTCCTGAATAATTTATTGTCACAATTATAGAAATGTGTCACATATTACTTAGATTATACTACATTTATTTTGATTATCACAGCCCTATTTTACCAAAAACATATAAATGAAATTTATTCACCTGTTTTTCTTATTCGTCAGAAACGGACAAAGGTTTTAACATAAAACACACGGTTATTTCCTGATTGCATCCTGAATTCTTTTAAAATAATGACAAGTTGTCAGTATGTTTTGCAATACAATAAAAAATATGATACAATGTTTTACCAAAAGACATATTATATTATTACACTTAACAGGAGGATATCCATGGAACAGTTTCAGAAATTCAGCTCCCGCCTGATTCTGCTGATGTGCGCAGTATGGGCTGTTGTGACATTCGGCGGTATGATTCCGACCGGTCTGTCCTACTTTTTTATCGGGTTAATCAGTACCTGGCTCGGCATCCAGAATATTATTCTGCTGAATCTGGGGCAGCGCTCCGGCAAAATGCCGAATAAACTGGCACATCACGTGAAACAGCACGGCGAAAAATCCGGTATTATGCACTATGTTGTGATTAATGTACTGCTCTATCTGATTATCGGTATTGTGGTTATGGTATGCGGCTGGATGCTTATGAATCCGTAAGCAGAAACAGCAGCACAAGTCAGAATTTAAACAGAAACGCAAAACAGGGCTCTTCACCCTTTATCGGTGAAAAGCCCTGTTTTTTATATCTTATCCTTATATCCTGTTGTTAAGCTAATTGTCTGTGCGTGTAATAGAGTTATTTCTTTTTCTTACTCGCAAAAATTGCAATCGCACAAAAACTCAGAAAAAATAAAACTCCCGTTTCCATGAAATAGTCCTCCCGGCAAAACGATGTTCCGTCTGGTACCGTTTTATACAGAGCGATACAAAACAAAAAAAGAGAGCTCAGATAACTGAACTCTCCTCAAAAGTGCGGGCGAGAGGACTTGAACCTCCACGAGATTGCTCCCACTAGAACCTGAATCTAGCGCGTCTGCCAATTCCGCCACGCCCGCATGTCGCTGACGACTTTTATATAGTAACATGTTTCGTTTTGCAGGTCAATACTTTTTTCTAAAAATTTTAATTTTCTTTTGTTTTCAAAACAGTTTTCAGACCACAGCTCTCTTTTCAGCTTTTATTCACTGCAGCTTTCCAGTTTATCTGATAACACCTTCTAATCTGCTATCTGGTTTTCATACAAAACGGACACCTGCAGCGCAGATGCCCGTTTCAGTCTATCATTTCTGTTTCTTTTTACTGTTTTCTTTCGATTTTTTATTTTCTTTTTTGCTTTCTTTTTTATTTTCTGCATTCTGCTGACGCATTTTTGCTTCCTGTTCTTTGCGTTTCTGTGTATTTTTTTCAATGGCTTCTGCATTGCGTTTATGATAATCACGATAATACATATAACCGGCCAACGCGCAGGATGCAATCAGCATAATCCGGTAAAACACGAAAAACGCCTCGCCGAAATGACTTGCCCAGCCCTGATTCAGACCCACTACCAGAACCAGCGGAATCAGAAACCATAAATGGCCGGTTGCTCTTGTCTGTGCAAACTTCAACCCTAAAAATGCTGCAAAAAATGCTAAGATAATATAATCTAACATGCGTTCCTCCGTTTCCGGCCTTATTCCGGCTGTGTAATCGTAATGGTGCGTGTATCGTTATTGTAATCCACATGCAGCCCAAGCCCTTCTGCTGCTGCACGCAGCGGAATCATGGTTCTGCCGTTTACAATCTGAGGTGGTGTGTCTATAATTGTCGCTTCTCCGTTTATATAAATCACATCGGATTGAATTGGCATTTCCACCAGATTGCCGCCAAGGGCAATATAGGCAATCTGCAGTTCTGCATTCCATTCTACCACACCATCCAGTGCTTCTGCAATAAAGCGTACAGGAACCATTGTGCGACCATTTAAAATAGAAGGTGCCACATCCATTGTTACAGCCTGACTGTTTTTCATCAGTGTCGCACTGTCAATGGTCAGCTGAATCATCTCGGTATCTGCAAATTTCAGCGGTAGAACCGCTTCAAAACCATCGTAGGATGCTTTTACGGCTCCTTCTCTGGCGTTGCCCAGCTGTCCGATTGTCAGTTTGCCGTTTGCATCAATATTGCCGTCAAAGCCCTCCACACTCCATGTAAGTGCCGTGGCGTTTACTGTTTTTTCTGTCCCGTTCTTCAAGGTTACTTTCGCTTTCAGCTGATGGGTACTGCCATCAGCAAATGCTGTAGAGTCAATATCCAGATTCAGCTGGCTGATACCATCTTTCCCCACAATGGTAACCGGATAAGTGGTATTCACAGCTCCGTTTGTTGCTTTCAGACGAGCTGTGCCGGCCTGTAGCGCTGTCAGTTTTCCATTCGTGAGTGTTGCCAGCCCGGTTTCTTCTGTCAGTTCAATATTTTTCAGGCTGGTAACCGGATTGTAATACTGGTCATACGCACGCAGGCTGTAATCAGCCGTTTCCCCAATCAGCAATGTCTGAGCACCATCAATGGCAATGCCTTTTATCTGCCCTGCCGGTGCTGTAGAGAAAATACCCAGCCCTTCTACAACACTGCGTTCTGATCCATTCTGCTCCGGATTGATTACTCTGACACGCTCTGTAGAGCCAAGCGGACGGCTTACCATCGTAGTGGAACCGCCGCCGTCCAGATTCACCGCTTTCCATACACCCAGTTTTGTCATCAGCAGCGACAAATTGCCCAGCGTAATCCCCTTGCTGTCGGAAGTGCGTCCTTCTACCGCTACAATATAAACTTTCTTTCCATCTTTGGAAATCCCGGCTGCTGTTCTGGCACGTACACCGCCCAGTGCAGACAGATCTTTTGTATATTTCACCGGCTGTCCGTTATCCACTAGCAACGCATGGCCGCCAATCACCATCTGCCAGTTTTTCATCGGTGCATAGGAATAATCCATCTGGATATAATCGCCGACTTCCATATTATTTTTCAGAAATTCGGCAGCATTGCCGTCACCGTGCAGAATGTAGCATCCTTCCGGGACAGCGCTGTCAAAACCGCCGTCAAAGGCAACTTCCGTCACGCGATTATTTTTTACCATCACTTCTGCCGGAACCCCTACGTAGGAATCCATCCCGCGTTTGCTGCCTCCCCACATATCACTGTACAGATGCAGTCGTCCCAGATGGCTATGCAGACTGGTCGTTTCCTCCCAGTAAAAAGTTTTATTCAAACCGGACAACTTGTAACTTTCTCCATTCTGCGCCGTTACTTCCCCTTCAAAGAAAAATTCTTCAATATAGGCTCTGTCATCACTGGTAATCCCCAGGCAGTATACACCTGTCAGATAAGACTGGGAGGATACCAGTTCGCCGTCAATAACGGTAGTGCCAATCGGAGCCCCTTCTGCTTTTGTGTTGTAAAAGTCACCATTCACCATAGCAACTGCATTTGTACGATTGGCCATGGCAGTTACTGTGGAGCGCTGTGTAAATTTACCCTGCCCCGGTACAATTTCCAGCTGCACATACGGGTCCGTCAGGTCAATTTCCAGAACGGCTGCCTTTACATTGCCGTCAGAAATGTCCCAGGTATAGTTTGTTAGAGTTGCACCGGATGTAACCGGTGCCGAATTATGCATTGTCAGTGTATTGGTAGCCGCAAAAGCCGGTACACAGTTCAGAAAAACCATGGCACCTGCCAGCACCAGACTGATTAGTTTTTTTCCTCGTTTCTGTTTCATATATCTGCTTCTCTCCTCTGTCATTCACACTGTTTTATATTATATCATTGTCAGATAAATTTACCAACCCTCAGATACTGGAAAATTTTCTTTCTGTAAAACATTACCCGTCAGATTTCCATGCCTCACTTCTATATTCCTGCCGCAAATAAATAAAACGCTGAAAATTTTTCACAGATACAAAACATTTTATAAAAAATACCGCCGGTTTCTGTACCAGCGGTATCTGTTATCATGCTTTCATCATTTTTAAATGTTTCCAGAACTTTATGTTCTGAATGTTTACCGTCTGCTTCGCTGAAGGCCCTGATGTACGCCCTGGCGTTCCAGTTTTTCCACAATCGCAGAAATATCTTTACGGTCCTGCTGAATTACTTCCATCTGCTGATCGTAAATGGCAACAATCAGATTTACCATTTCTTCTGTTTTATGCACAGTATCCGCATACAACTGCAATGCATCTCTTGTCTTTTCCTCCAGAGTAGCCTGTGCCAGCTGCTGTGCCTCTTTCAGAGATTCTTTTAATTCAGCCTCTCTCGCCTTACGGTAATTCTCGATTTCCTCATCCAGGCGCTGACGCAGTTCCTCTGCCTCTTTGCGAACATCAGCCAGAATCTGCTCCCCTTCTTTGCGGGCTTCTTCCAGCACACCTGCACGGCTGTCTTCCAGCTCTTTCCGTGCTTTTTCCAGTTCCTGACGTCGTTCTGCCAGTGTCATATTCACAATTTCTTCCGCTTCGGCTTTCACTTTAGCATCATAGGTTTTCGCCTCATTTGTGATGCGCTCCGATTCTTTTTTTGCCTCTTCCAGCGCATTTTCCAGTGTGGATGCACGCACTACCTCCGCCTCGGAAACCATCTGTCGTGCCTGCCATGCCGCATTTTTCAGAATCTGCTCCTTGGTCATCTGCACGGTGCCGATATCCAGCTCTACGCTTTCCTCCAGGTGCTGATCCGCACTGTGAAACGCCATCAAATCAGCCAGAAGTTCTATAAGCTGCTCCCGATCCACCAGAACTTTATCCTTCTGCAGCAACGGAGATTTGCACTCTGTCTTGATATAATACTCGTAGTCTGCCAGCCGGCGACACATCTGTTTACTGAATTCTGCTTCCATATTTATTTCCTCCTGTTGCTCACATATAGCATAGTTCTATCACAAACTGTTCCAGCAGTTCTTCCCCGCTGGATGTGGTGGATTTCAATTCCACCTCTATCAGCAGCAGCCGTTCCATTGCAGCAGTCAGCTGCTGTATCGAAAAGCGTTCCGCCTGTCGTACACTTTTTTTGATAACAAAGGGATGCAGTTTTGTTTTTTCTTTTATCTGATTCTCATCATACCCCTGGCTCCGATAATCTTTTACCAGAAGCAGATTACGAAAATGACGCACCAGAAATCCAATCAGCTTAAACGGAGATTCGCCCAGATAAAACATATCTTTTAAAATACGCAGCGCCTCACGGCCGTTTTTGTTTCCAATACTGTCAGACAGCGCAAAAATACTGGCTTCTACTGTCCTGGTCACGATTTCCTGCACATGCTGCAGGGTGATTACCGGCTCTTCCTCCCGGTAAAGCAGCAGTTTCTGCAGTTCCTGCTCCATAATCTGCAGGTCAAAACTGTTGATGGAACTGAGATATTCCAGCGCCTGACGGTCTATTTTTCGCCCGGCTGCCGCCACATACTCTGCAATCCATTTTTCCAGTACCTTGCCTTTTAATGGGGCAAATTCAACCTGCACCGCGTTCTCCTGTAGCTTTTTATTCAGCGTCCCGGTTTTTGCCAGAGCCCCGTCACCGCAGAAAATCAGACAGCACTGCGGATTTGGCTGTTCCAGATAATCTATCAGATACTGCAGACTCGCCTGCCCGTTTTTATCACTCTTCGGTATCGAAAGAAACGGAAGCGGCGGCTGTATAACCAAAAGCCTCCGCTCTGCCATAAACGGCAGATTCATTGCCATTTCCGCAATCTGTTTTGGCGTCAAATCAGCTCCGGATAATACATCTTTGTTAAAATCCTCCAGTCCTTCCGGAAGCAGCTGCTGTTCCATAGCTTTCATAGCCCGCTGCTGCAGTAACTGTTCTTCTCCGTAAAAGAAATAAATCTCATGGACCTCTCCTTTATGCAGTTGTTGAAGAAGAGTATGATAGTCCATGAGATTTTCCTTTCTGATTCTGTTTTTCGCTTCTATTATGTCATTATCCAGCCGGATTTTTAGCGACGCTGGTCACGGTCACGGCTGCTGGTTAATGTTTTTTTAGTGGTTTTTGCCTGCTGTTTCGGATGTTCAACCGAACTCATCAGCTGTTCATACTGATTTTTCTTGTTTGCTGCAGCTGTCTGCGCTGTTGCGCGACTGGCAGCGTCTTTTTTGCGCTGTGCACGGCGCATGTTATTCATAATACGGCTGATAATTGATGCGATATATACCACCGAAAGCAGCAGTGTCACGATAAACAGCCAGTTTACAGGTTTGCGCATTTCATCCAGTGCAACCAGAGGCACTTCATGAATCACTGCACCATCCACCAGAACTTCCAGCTGCCCTACCTGACTGTCTTTCTTTATCGGCAGTTCTACATCGGTAAGCTTGCGCTGATATGTGATAATCGATGCGCTGTCTGTAGACTGAATGACACTGTAATTTTCACCTGCTACAACACGCACTGCTTTTCCGTCATATTCCAGTGTTGTTTCCAGAGTATCTTTCTGGATAACCGGAACAATTTTCGTACGTTCAAAACCGTAAGTTAATATTTTTTTCATATTCTGGAACACCGATTCATCCGGAGCCCCTAAAATTACACCAATCAGTTCCCGGTTTTCACGCTGTGCAGACCCTACCAGAGCAAACTGAGCGGCATTGCTGCTGCCACTTTTCAGCCCGGTGGTTTCCGGCATAATGCTGAACAGCTTATTAGTGGTTGGAAGCGGCTTTTCATAGCTTACGCCCTTCCAGTTTACCTGCTGCATCATTACCATTTCACGGAATGTTTCATTCTGCATCGCATAACGGGCCAGTTTTGCCATATCCTCTGCGGTCACCAGCTGCCCTTCAGCATCCATCCCGTTTGGATTTTTAAATACGGTTCCGGTCATTTCCAGTGCTTTTGCCTTTTCATTCATTTTATTAACAAACTTTTCAACAGAACCGCCTACTTCGTCGGCAATCACATAAGCTGCATCATTTGCGGAAGACACCAGCATAACCTCTACCAGAGAACGAAGTGTATAGCGCTCCCCTTTGCCCAGATGCACCGTCACTGCACCGCTGGCATTATAATCCGGCAGCTCCGGCACAGTTACCTCGCTGTCCAGTTTGCCGCTTTCAATGGCCAGAAGCGCTGTCATAATCTGCACAGTGCCAGCCGGTGCACACTGCTGCTGGTAGTTTTTCCCGAACAGCACTTCCCCGGTGCTTGCCTCCACAACAATATAGCTGGCTGCACCGGCTTCCGGTACATTTTCCGTTACCACATCGGCAAGCGCTGTTCCCGGCATCAGCGTAAACAGCATTGTTATTAATATAAACATTGCAATCCATTTTTTAGAACTACTTTTTTTCTGCATACTATTCCACCTTTTCCATCAGATTATTTATTGGAATCGTTACGTTTTCGTGCGTTATCTTCACATTATTTACGTATATGATTTTTCAACCTATATTATAGCACAAAAATTACAAAATGGTTAAAATTTTTTCTCAAATCTGATATATTCTCTTACTTTTTTACATAAACAATCCTTTCGTATAGCAAACTGCTGGTGATGCATCTTTTTCAATCATGTTCAGCTGGATTAACACGGCATTCTGTAAGTCGGTTCGACAGACCGGAATATTCTGTCCCTTTAAATACTGTAACACTTCCTTATGCGGATGACCGTACCGGTTTTCAGCACCGGCAGAAATTACCGCAAGGCGAACACCTTTCTGCTGAAGCTGCCGGTAAACATCCTCACTGGCAGAAAACCGGCTTCCGTGATGCGGTACTGTCCAGACGGTAATTGTTCTACAGCCCTGCAGATAGGTCTGAATCCCTGCGATTCCAAGGTCACCTGGAAATGCGATTACCGTATCCCCTATAATTGCTGACGCTGCCAGTTCTCTGCTGTTTGTTTTATTTCCGCCGTCATCAATCGCCCTGAGCTGAATCAGACCATCCTGTAAAGAAATCCGGGCTCCTGTGCGAACCGGTTTCACATCGGCACCGGTTTTTTCTGCTGCCGCAAGAATCGGCAGCATCTGTCCCCGTCTCATCTGTGTCTCTTCGATGCATAAATACTGTACCGAAACCGTTTCCAGAACCTGTTCCAGCCCTCCCGTATGATCCGCATCGCCGTGGGAAAGTATAATAGCTTTCACATTATTTATGCCATACCATGCCAGGCAGGAAGCCAGTTCTCTCTGCTGTGTACCACCGTCAAAAATAACAGTTTCGCCTTCTTGTGTACGTAGAATGGCACAGCTTCCCTGCCCTGCATCCAGATAAAGCAGTTCATCCTGGGCAGGAGGATGGGGAAAAATGAAAAGAATCGCTGCCAGCAGACAGCATGTGCTGTAAACAGCCAGAGAGTTTCCCGATTGAGCGCTTTCTCTGTTCTGCAGCCACTGATACAGAAAAACAAGAAACAGCAGGTAGCAGATTACAGCAATCCAGTCCGGTCGCCCTGTGTTCCATTGACCGGTACCTGCCATTGCCGCAAAAAAATGTGTCATCCGATATAGCAGTTCCAGCAGGACAGCAGCCGGCAGAAACAGCAATTTACAAAAAGCCGGGAACAGGGATGTTATTAAAAAAGTTATCAGCAACACCGGTACCAAAACGGATACAACAGGTACCAGTATCAGATTATAAAACGGGGAAAACAGCGACATAGTATAAAAATGCCATGCAGTAAGTGGTAAACTCCCTAGACTGGCAGCCAGAGCAACGGCTATACCCTCTCTTAACATTTTCAGGCGAATCCAGCCCAGCCGTTTCTGCAGAGGCCGCACAAAAATCAGAAGCGATAAAGTTACACCAAAAGAAAGCTGAAACCCGGCTGTATACAGAAGAAACGGATTATCCAGAAGCAGCAGAATGGCTGCCAGAGCCAGAAAATCCACCGGGGAAGGCGGACGCAGAATCCGCAGTGAAAGTGCTGCCAGAAGCAGCATAAGCGCAGCACGAATTGCCGATGGCACAAGGCCGGTTATCAGGCAGTAAAAACTTAACCCTGCCGCCAGACCAATAAACGAAACCCAGCTCCGCTCTATCCGTAAAAATCGAAACAGCATCAGCAGCAAAGTTCCGGCAAAACCCACATGCAGCCCGGAAACTGCAAAAATATGGGCTATTCCCATCTGCTGCGTCAGGCGATAGAATGTGTCATCCAGCTGCTGTTTTTCACCCAGCAGCAATGCAAGTGCCAGATTGCTCTGCTGGTCGTTCAGATACTGCCCGGCTGCCGCTTTTATGTATTCCTGCACCTTCCACGAAAGCCTCCAGATTCCCTGAGGTTCCTGTAATACCAGGACCTCATCCGCATGCAGTTTCATTCGAACATTTTTACTGAGAAGCCATGCTTTCTCATCAAAACCGCCAGGGTTTCGCTGCTCTTTCGGATATTCCACTGTGCCGGTTATCTTCAGCCTTGTTCCGGCAGGATACCAGATAGTATTCTCTTCTTCCTGCTGCAGACCGTACGGCAGAGAAACATATATCACTTCGTTCTGGTTCTCCAGTTTCAGCCATATATACGAATTCCCCTCTCTGCTTTCCCGCACGGTGCCAGTAAGCTGAACTGTTTTTCCTGCAAACGCTTCCAGCCCCGACGGCAGATTTTCCAGCACCGGCATAAGCAATACAAGCCCCGCGATAAACACAACAGACAGCCACAGCATTCTGTGGGGACGATAATAATATCTATCAGGAATCATTATTTTTCACCTGCTTTACAAAATACTCCAGAAGCACTATACTGAATATAATCCATTTGATTGGTCTGAGGGCTCCGGCAAACAGACTGATGAACTGGAGGTATATATTTATATGATATAACCACACCAACACCAAGGGAACATCCTGAGGAACGGGGAACGGATTCTGTATGACTGTTGTTATCAGACGGCTTTATTTTCTGATACGGCTGACAGTCTGTTTTTGTATTATGATTTTAATCCCGTATTCCTGTTGGAGTACGGGTTTTTTCGTTCCCGAAAAATTTACGGAAAAGGAGACAGGTATTATGGAAAAACGCATTGGCTTTATTGGGATCATTGTAGAAGATGTCCTTGTCGTGCCGCAAATGAATCAGCTTTTGAGCCAGTACAGTTATCTGATTGTAGGCCGCATGGGAGTGCCTCACCACGGTGCCGTTAATGTTGTTGTTGTTATTATTGAAGGCACTAACGACGAAATCGGGGCACTAACCGGCAAACTGGGCGGTGTGAAAGGGCTGGTTGTACGTTCTGCATTAACCAGCTACAGAGCGAATTACTAATTGCTCATGACACAGACGATCACAAAAATTCTGGACAAGGCATGACATATATCGAATCTTTTTTATACACAGAATTATCCGCAGCCCGTCGCTGCGGATAATTTTATATTTAGAATAATTTCCCATAAGAACCAGAATTCCTGCATTCCATAACCGTTATCAGCAGCTTTTATTGGTTTCGACAGGATTCGACATAAAAATCCTGCCTTTTCTATCTGCCCGGAATGTGGTATCATAGTACAGGTAATTTGATTTTAAGCAATCAGACATAATCATCACGGGAGGTGACATCCGTTGATTCAGGAAATGTGGCAGCTTTATCTGTCACGACAGGAATATTTTCATGATTTGCTGCTGGAACATCTGCAGCTGTCGGCAATCTCCATTCTGCTGGCTCTGCTGATTGGCCTTGCACTGGGGATTCTTATTGCCCAGCAGGACCGGTTTTCGCTTCCGGTACTGGGCACAATCAATTTTATCTATACAATTCCGTCCATTGCACTGTTCGGCATTCTGCTTCCCTTCACCGGCCTTGGAAACGGCACAGCCATCATTGCGCTGACCGTATATGCGCTGCTTCCCGTTGTGCGAAACACCTACGCCGGGCTGAAAAATATCGACCCGACCATCATCGAGGCGGGTATCGGCATGGGCAGCACATCGTGGCAGCTTCTGTGGAAAATCAAACTGCCTCTGGCACTGCCGGTTATCATGGCCGGGATTCGCAACATGGTGGTGATGGTAATCGCAACCTGCGGGATTGCATCCTTTATTGGTGCAGGCGGCCTCGGGGTTGCCATTTTCCGCGGCATCACAACCTATCAGCTATCCATGACCTATCTGGGCAGTCTGATGATTGCCGCTGTTGCGCTTTTATGCGATATCCTGCTGGGGAAACTGGAAAAACGGATTACCCTCCGTGTAAACGGAACCCTTCCGGAAAAGAAAACTTCCAAAACAGAGAAAAGAGGTCAAACTTTATGAAACACAACCACAAAAAATTAATCAGCATCCTGCTGCTGTGCTGCTTTGCCGTTACAGCACTGGCTGGCTGCGGCGGCGAACAGGCTGCCGATAATGAACTGCCTCCAATCCGTATCGCAAGCAAAACCATGCCGGAACAGATGATTCTACAGGAAATTCTGGCGCAGTTAATCGAAGCAAAAACCGATTACACCGTAGAACGGGTGGAACCAATTGCCGGTGGTACCAGCAACATTCAGGTAGCTATGGAAAACGACGAGCTGGATTTATATCCCGAATATACCGGCACCGGCTGGCTTACAGTACTGAAAAACGAAGAAACCCAGGATACCGACTATATGTTTGAAGAGCTGAACAAACAGTACAACGAAAAATACAACATGAGCTGGATGGGGCTGTACGGCTTTGAAAACACCTATACACTGGCAGTACGCGCAGAAACTGCTGAACAGTACAACCTGACAAAAATCTCTGATTTAGCGGCTGTCAGCGACCAGCTGGTATTTGGCGCCAACTTTGACTATTTTGAACGGGAAGACGGCTACGCAAAAGTATGTGCAACCTACGGCCTGAACTTTAAAGACACTGCCGAAGTGGATATGGGCCTCAAATATCAGACACTGGTGGAAAAACAGTGTGATGTACTGAATGCCTACACCACCGACTCCCAGATTGCCGAATTTGGGCTGGTAATTCTGGAAGATGACCTGAAATTATTTACCGACTACCGCTGCAGCACTGTTGTCCGCAACGAAGTACTGGAAACCTATCCGGAACTGCGTGACGTGCTGATGCTGATGGAAGGTTTAATCAGCAACGAAGAAATGACACAGATGAACTATGAACTGAACAGCAATCATCGTCTGGAAAGCGAAATCGCTGCAGAATTCCTGCAGGCTAAAGGGATGATTTAATGGAAACGGTCATTCAATTTCAAAACGCCTGCAAACAGTACGGAGAAGTGTATGCACTGCAGCCACTGACACTGGATATCGCACAGGGGGAATTTCTGAGCGTGGTCGGGTCCTCCGGCGGAGGCAAAACCACACTGCTGAAACTGGTTAACGGCCTTCTGCTCCCCACATCCGGCAAAGTGCTGGTGATGGGACAGGATACCGCACAGGTTGACCTGATTCAGCTGCGCCGCCAGATTGGCTATGTAATTCAGGGGGCTGCTCTGTTTCCCCATCTCAGCGTAGCCGATAATATCAGTTATGTACCGGGACTGTCCGGACAGAAGCTATCGCAGCAGCGTCTGGAAGAACTGATGAAACTGGTGGATTTGCCGGCAGATTTACTGCATCGTTACCCAATCAGCTTGAGCGGCGGGCAGCAGCAGCGTGTGGGCATTGCCCGGGCACTGGCCAGTCAGCCCCGCATCATGCTGATGGACGAACCATTCGGCGCTGTGGATGAAATTACACGTACCGTCCTGCAGGACAGTATTCAGCAGCTTCATCAGCAGTTACAGACCACCATTCTGTTTGTAACCCATAATATCCGGGAAGCATTGCGACTCTCCGACCGGGTACTGATTATCAATCACGGGCAGGTTCAGCAGCTGGATACACCGGAAAACATTCAGGCACATCCGGCAAACGAATATGTAGAACGCTTGCTGCGTTAAACACAGCTTTCTGAAACCGGCAGGATGCGGAATTTTCTGCATCCTGTTTTTTATCCCTGCATCTTCCCCCTTGCCTTCCGGCACATTATGTTTTATAGTAAAGATATCAATGATTCATCAGAAAGGATGACTTTTATGCGTAGAAGAGATCGTGAAGTAACCAACCGTCAGCAGATTTTATCGATTATAGACTCCTGTGATGTGTGCCGTCTGGGCTTTGCAGATGGCAACATGCCATATGTGGTGCCAATGTGCTTTGCATATCAGGTAAACGAAGATGAAAGCATTACTCTGTATTTTCACAGCGCCAGTGACGGTCGAAAAGTAGACATTATGAAACAGAATCCGCATGTGGCTTTTGAAATGGATACTGCACACAAACTGTTTGACAATGCTACCGATGCCTGCGGGTTCGGTATGAAATACCAGTGTGTAATGGGCACCGGCACCGTTCGTTTTATCAATGAAAAAGACGAGAAAGTTCCGGTACTGGATTTAATCATGAAGCACTACACCAAAAAGCACCTGCCTTACCGCCCGGAATTTATTGACGCTACCTTGATTATCGCATTAGACGTTGACAGCATCAGCTGCAAGGTAAACGAATAAACTCTTATGTTTTCAGACTCTCTGATACAAGTATCGGAGAGTTTTTTATTTGCCCACAGAAAAAAGAGAGCCGGCATATTGCCGACTCTCTTCTCAAAAGGGATTATGGTTTCATTTTCGTTGATTGTTTAATTATTATTTACCAAAGTAACGTTTCAGTAAGCCTTCAAATGCTTTGCCGTGGCGGGCTTCGTCTCTTGCCATTTCATGCACAGTATCATGGATTGCATCCAGACCCTGCTGTTTTGCCATTGCTGCCAGATCCTGTTTGCCCTGGGTTGCACCATGTTCTGCTGCTACA